>CAYTHG010000436.1:0-3333 GCA_964437525.1 uncultured Myxococcales bacterium
TGCACCGATAGAAGTCATTCCCGGAGAAATGGAAATGGAAGCGCTATCGTTCGGAGCCCTGCGAATATTGAACGGTATCGACAAAGCACTATCATACGGTAATTTGAAATAAAGCCAAAAGGAGGTACTGAATGAAATCGGTTTTGTCAGGTAACGAGGCCATCGCCCGTGGTCTATGGGAAGCCGGTGGAAGAGTTGCGATAGCCTATCCAGGAACTCCCAGCACGGAGATCATCGAAAATTGCGCCAAGTACGAAGAATTAGACTCACAATGGTCTATCAATGAAAAGGTCGCACTTGAAGTCGCAGCAGGTTCAGCCATTGGCGGAGCCCGCACTTTAGCGGCGATGAAGCACGTCGGTCTCAACGTAGCCGCCGACCCGTTCTTCACGCTCAGCTACACAGGCGTCAACGGCGGACTGGTAATAGTCTCAGCCGACGACCCGCAGATGCACAGCTCTCAGAACGAGCAGGACAACCGTCATTATGGCCGCGCCGCCAAGGTCGCCATGCTCGAACCGTCCGATTCACAGGAAGCAAAAGATTTCACCAAACTCGGTTTGGATCTTTCCGAAGAATTCGACACCCCGGTATTGCTGAGAGTCACTACGCGTATATGCCACTCGCAGGGAGTCGTTGAACTTGGCGAAAGAAAAGAAGTCGCTCTCAAGCCCTACGAGAAACAATACAAAAAATTCGTAATGCTTCCGGCCCACGCCCGCGACCGTCATCCGATAGTCGAGGAACGCCAGACGAAGCTTGCCGAATACGGAAAAGATTGTCCCTTCAATCGCATCGAAGAAGGCAAAGACAAAAAATTCGGCTTCGTCACTTCCGGTGCATCTTATACATATGTGAAAGAAGTCTTCCCGGACGCTCCCGTACTCAAATACGGCCTGACCAATCCACTCAATCTCGATCTCGCCAAGGAGTTCCGTGGGATGGTGGACGAGCTTTACATCATCGAAGAAGGCGACGCCTTCATGGAAGATCAGCTCAAAGCAGCCGGAATCAAGGTTGACAAGGGCAAAGAAACAACAGGTCTGGTGGGAGAGCTTTCGGTAGATCGCCTGCGCAAGGCATTCGGTCTGGACACCGGCAAGAGTCTTAAAACCGAAATAGACGTTCCCAACCGTCCGCCCGCACTGTGCGCCGGTTGTTCGCATCGCGGTATCTTCACCGCTCTGAAAAAAGAAAAAGCCACGGTATTCGGCGACATCGGCTGCTACACACTGGCCGCCCTGCCCCCGATCAACACCATGGAAACCTGCATCTGCATGGGTGCCTCCATTTCCACTTCCGGCGGCATGGTCAAGGCTCGCAAGTCCACCGGTGAAAACCGCCACATGGCCTGCGTTATCGGCGACTCGACCTTCCTGCACTCGGGCATCACCGGACTGATAGACGCGGTTTACAACAAGAACCCCTTCGTAACCGTTATCCTGGATAATCGCGTAACCGCCATGACCGGCCACCAGCAGAACCCCGCGACCGGTCTCGACATCCACAACAAAGAAACATGGCAGATCGACCTCGTAGCGCTCACCAAAGCCTGCGGAATCAAACAGGTCGATATCGTCGATGCATACAACATGGAAGAGATGCGCTCGGTTCTCAAAAAACATTGGGAACTCGACGAGCCTTCCGTAGTCATCACCAAGCGCGTCTGCGTAGCCTGGGCTCGCTGGAACGAAACCCACTACACCGTCGATACAGATCTCTGCGTCGGCTGTCAGTCCTGTGTTCGCATCGGCTGCCCGGCCATCGTCTTTGACAAAGAAAACAAGAAATCCTCCATCATCGATGAATACTGCGTAGGTTGCAGCCTGTGCTATCAGGAATGCAAGTTCAATGCTATCTACCGCGTAGATCAGCAGGAAGAACACGATGTCATCGCCGAAAAGGTAAAAAAAGAAAAAGCCGAAAAAGCCGCTAAGAAAGGGGGTCAGGCATGAGCGATAAAATCACAAATATCCTGATCGTCGGAGTAGGCGGACAAGGCATCATCCTGGCCGGTGAAATCATGGCGAAAGTCGCCCTGAATGCCGGATTCGATGTCAAGAAGAGCGAAATCCACGGCATGGCTCAACGCGGCGGAAGCGTCAACTCGCAGGTCCGCTTCGGTGCCAAAGTCAATTCGCCCGTCATTCCCGAAGGCGAAACCGATATCCTGCTTTCTTTCGAGAAGCTGGAACCGTTGCGCTGGATCGCATTCAACAACAAAGACACCAAGGCCATCATCAACGACCAGATAATTCATTCCATGACGACCGCTACCGGCGTCCAGAAATATCCGGATAATGTGGATGAAGAACTTAAAAACCTATTTTCCAGCCTGAAGATAGTTAAAGCTATTGATGAAGCCAAAAAGCTTGGCAACGTCAAAGTAGTCAACATTCTTCTTCTGGGTCTTGTAGCCCGCATTCTGCCTTTTGAAAAACAAGCATGGCTTGACGCTTTAGAGCAACGCCTGCCGAAAAAGGTTCTTGAGGTCAACCTCAAAGCCTTTGAACGCGGTTATGAACTGGGCCAAGCCTGATTGAATTTGTCAGCACGAAAAAGGGCGAAGGTAATTACCTTCGCCCTTTTTTTATGAGAATAATTGGATCAAAATACTTTATCGATGGAGGCCGGAGTGCCGACTTCAATATTCACTTTGTTGATATTGTGAACATTTTTCTCGGGATTGATTAGCTTGATCTCGTGCGAACCGGGCTTCAATTTGATGCCCTTTACCGGGGAGTGGAAACCTGAATAACGTCCGTCGATATAAATCTTCGTCGGCGGGGTCGTATTGACATCCAGCAGACCGAACTTCTCTTTGGCCTTTTGAACATTGTTCGACTTGTGGCGTTCTTTTTCCAGATCGAACTCAATCAGGACTTCCTCGTCCTTCATGGGCTTCACTTCGCGCTCTAATGCCCTGTAGCCTTTTAGAATGGTTTTTACAGAATAGTTTCTGTCTGCCTCAAGTTTAGAGATGCTTGAAGGTGTAAGCTTACCGGTGCTTTTACCATCAAGGAAAATCTCCGCTCCAGGAGGGCTGGTCAACACTCTGATAGTCGGCGTCAAAGGAACCAGCTTGACATTCATCTCCTTGATTTCATCACGCTTCAAAACTACTTTGATTTCCTTATCCTTGTAGCCTTCCATATTGAAGCGAATCAATTCTTCCTGACCGACAGGAATGGATTTAAGCACCGTCGGCGTGACGACCTTTGAAATTTTTCCGTTATACAGAATACGCGCCCCGGCAGGCTCGGAACGCAGCATAAGCACACCTTTCAATACTCCGGGCAAAAACACTTCGCCTTGAAGTTTGGCGGCCTTGTC
>CAYTHG010000437.1:0-3324 GCA_964437525.1 uncultured Myxococcales bacterium
TCAATTTGCGCAGGTTGAGCGCTATACCAGAAGCGTTGCCGATATTGTGGTTCAATCTTTCGATACTCAGGTAAACGAGGAAAAACCTTTTCACAGGAAATACCTGGCGGCCAAGCTTTTGGAGCTTCCCCAGCTTCATAATCTTGTGGTGGTTGCAATTGACGGAACTATCCAGTTTTCGAGAAGTCGTCAAGATATCGGTCAGCCTCTTAACATGCCTGAGCGCTCGCCGTGTATGCAGTGTCATGCCGTAGATGGTGTCAATTCGAGTAAGAGAACTTATGTCTCACAATTGGGTGAGTCTACATATCATATGGCTTTTCCCATCCCCAACCAGCCTCAGTGCATTCGTTGTCACAAGGCCGAGTATGTCAATTTGGGCACTCTTTTAGTGGAGATGGAAGTGGAGCCGCTTTTGCAGAATATAGAGCGGCACAGGTTCGCTTATATGTCTTCCGTGCTGGTGTCTCTGTTTCTTGCCTTGCTGGGAACTTTGTTCTTTTTCCGTCGCATGGTCGAAAAGCCATTGTCCCACATGAAAAAAGATATGAGCAGGGTCGAGGCGGGTCATTTTGACATCGGTCCCGGACCTTCTTCAAAGGACGAGATACGCGAGCTGTATGACTCCTTTATGCAGATGACGGGCAAGCTGGAGAAGAGCCAGAACGAGTTGAACAATATGCTGGCAAAGAAGTCTGCCAAGGTCGATGACTTGAACAAAGAATTGAGAAAGATTTATTCCAATCTGATAAAAATGGAGCATCTTTCGGCTATCGGTACTCTTTCGGCCCAGGTGGTGCATGAAGTTCGTACTCCTTTGAATGCGCTCAACTTGAACCTTCAGCTATTAAGTCGGTCTTTGAATCAACATCGCGATCTGGAAGAAGAACCTAGAAAGCTTGCGGCCAATATTGGCATGGAAGTCGAAAGAATATCCGCCGTTTTGGAGAGCTTTTTAGATCGCGCTCGTCATCCGCGCTCCATGCCGACCCGCGAGTCTATCAGAGAACTGGTTCTGGGGGTTGTGGCTTTGATGCAGCCGGAAGCGGGTAAGGCCGGTGTGGAGTTAAAGGTAGGTATATCTCTGGGAGAAGATTACATGCTGGTGCACGCCGACGAGGTGCGTCAGATAATTATCAATCTTATTTCAAATGCCATTCAAGCTATGCCGCATGGTGGAGAGATCAATATCGGCGCACAGCGTATCAATGGCAATTACAAGATATCGGTTGAAGATACTGGACCCGGCATTTCCGAAGACGATCTGCCTAAAGTATTCTCTCCTTTTTTTACCACCAGAGAAAACGGAACCGGGCTGGGTCTTGCAATTGTCAAGCGTCTGGTCAAGGAGTTGGGTGGCGAAATTTCTGTGGAATCCGAGTTGGGTAAGGGCAGCAATTTCATAATGGTTCTGCCGGTTGGTAAATGACAGATCGCTTTATCTTTCAGGGGTGAACATGTCTAAATGCAATATTATGATAGTTGATGACGATCAGAATACCGTTGACGCACTTGTCAACGCCTTAAATCTGGAGGGATATTCCACCAAGGGTACTACTTCGGCGGAGCGGGCTTTGAAGCAGTTGAGTTTCTCGCCTTGCGATCTTGTCCTGACAGATCTTGTTATGCCTGGCATGGACGGAATGCAACTTATGCAGGAGCTTAAGAGACGAGAACTGGATGTGCCGGTTATTGTCTGTACTGGATACGGTTCCATTCCTTCGGCTGTCGAAGCCATCAATCACGGAGCGGTGGATTACCTGACAAAGCCTGTCAACCTGGAGCAACTGATGCTTGTGGTTCAAAGGGCTTTGAAGACTTCATCGCTGACCCAGGAGAACCTTCGACTTAAAGAAGAGTTGAGATTGAGAGAGGGTACACGGGAGATTATCGGTCGTTCACGGGTTATAGAAGAGGTGTTTTCTCAAATTCGTTCTGTGGCACCGACTGATGCGACAGTGCTTGTGCGTGGAGATTCCGGCACCGGTAAGGAGTTGGTGGCTCAGGCCATTCACGATGCCAGCCATCGCAAGGATAACCATATGGTAACGGTCAACTGTGCGGCCTTTGCCGATACCTTGATAGAAAGCGAGCTTTTCGGACACGAGAAGGGCGCTTTTACCGGAGCGTATCGTTTGAAGAAAGGGCGCGCCGAACTTGCCGATGGAGGTACGCTGTTTCTGGATGAGATCGGTGATCTATCCATGGCGGCGCAGTCCAAGCTTCTGCGCTTGATGCAGGAGAGAACTTTCGAACGTGTCGGCGGAACCTCTTCGCGCTCGGTGGATGTGCGTATCATCGGCGCGACACATCGCAATCTGGAGCAGTTGATAGAGGAAGGGCGTTTTAGAGAAGACCTGTATTACAGGATCAATGTCTTGAAGATCAACCTGCCGCCCTTACGGGAAAGATCCGACGATATCGCGCTATTAGCCACTGCTTTCTTGAAGGAGTTTCGTGTCAAATACGACAAAGCCCATCTGGATTTTGATGGCGAGACCATGCGAACACTCGAACGTTACGAATGGCCCGGCAATGTTCGTGAGCTGCGCAATATGATCGAGAGCCTGGTGGTTATGAATCACGCTGACAAAATAAGTATATCCGATCTGCCGTCTCACATTTCCAGCAAAGAATCATATGAATGCGTGGACAAGCTTTTGGATGGCACTCATAGTTTGAGCGAGATAGAAAACGCGGCTATTCATGCAACGCTTTCAAGAGCCAATGGCAATAAGTCGCAGGCGGCCAGAGTGCTGGGCATCGGTCTCAAGACTTTGTATCGGCGCTTGAACGAAGAGGGCGAAGATGAGTCGAATGGGAACGGCAATTATTCCCATAGCTGAGGCGGTATATTTCCTGATAAAAAGAAAAGGCCGACGGCATGAACCGTCGGCCTTTTTATTACGATACTTGAATTGTCTTACCAAATGCTGTCGTCGTGGCAGGTGTTGGTACAGGTGCGACTGGTCTCGTCCCAGTCGCCGGTTATCATCTTCACTTCGACCTCGCCGTTGATGTGCTTGGTCTTGTCCGTGAAGTTGTTCTCCAAATCGACCGACTCGTTATGACAGGCGTTGCATCTCAAGCCCCAGTCCACATGAATGCTGTGATTTACATTCATGCTCTGACCTTCGGCGCTGCCGTCACCGTGACAGGAGCCGCAGTTCACGCCGCCCTGTAGAGTCCAGCTTACGGCTGCTGAATTATCATCGCCGTTACCGTGGCAGTAAAGCGCGCTGCAGGTGCCATCGGTGTCTGAGTATGTACCTTCGGGGTTGAAGGAATCGAAGCGCACTTTTGCGCCGCCTTCGTTGTTTATGT
>CAYTHG010000438.1:0-3318 GCA_964437525.1 uncultured Myxococcales bacterium
TGTTTACATGCGGCTTGGTTCGTTCAAATTTTTTCTTGGCCATTACGCCCTCCCTGTAACGAATGGTTCTGGCTTCTTAAATCTTCTATTTATGTTCGTTCTAAGCTTATTTCGATTATGGACTTGCTACACGGTAAAGACCTCGCAATATGTCGTATCCATAATCAATAATCTATGCTGAAAGGTGGAGCCCACAACCGGATTTGAACCGGTGACCTCATCCTTACCAAGGATGCGCTCTACCTACTGAGCTATGTGGGCATCCATTGGAGCGGGAAACGGGGGTCGAACCCGCGACATTTAGCTTGGAAGGCTAACGCTCTACCAACTGAGCTATTCCCGCAAAAAACAGAGTTATGGTGGAGAGGGGAGGATTCGAACCTCCGAAGTCGATCGACGGCAGATTTACAGTCTGCTCCCTTTGGCCACTCGGGAACCTCTCCGTTCCGTTCATACGTTCAATGGAGCTGGCGATGGGACTTGAACCCGCAACCTGCTGATTACAAATCAGCTGCTCTACCAATTGAGCTACGCCAGCGCCCTATATATAAGAATTTAAAAGTACGTGCCCGCCTTTTCGACGGCTTGCTCCCTTAGGAGGCAAGTAGCGAGAGATTCTTAAAGATTTCACGCCTAAAGTCAAGCAAAAAAGAGGTTATTTTTCAATAAAAATTGCTTAATCTTTTCAATACATTACAAGCTGCGAGAACAAGCTTACTCACAATTGCATTCCTTCGACTATTTTTTCAACAGCCATAAGCGGATCTTCCGCCGCCACAATGGGTCTTCCGATAACCAGATAATCCGAGCCGTATTCCAAAGCCATTTTAGGTGTAACTGCTCGTTTTTGATCGTCTTTATCCACAACAAAGGGTCTTATGCCCGGAGTGACGACAAGAAAGTCGGGGCCGCAGGCTTTACTGATTATTCCGGCTTCACCGGGGGCTGCAACTACGCCGTCAAGACCGCATTTTTTTGTCAGAAGCGCCAAATGCTCAACCTGCTCTTTAACTTTTTTAGAGAATCCAATTTCCAAAAGTGCGCTTTCATCGAGGCTCGTTAAGACGGTTACGGCAATCAAAAGCGGCGCTTTGACACCGAGTTCAGCGGATTTCTCATCCACTGCGGCTTTAGCGCGCCTCATCATCTCAGAACCGCCGGATGCGTGAACATTCATCATGGCCACGCCGTGCTTGACAGCTTCTTCGCAAGCCTGAGCGACGGTATTGGGGATGTCATGATATTTGAGATCCAGAAAAATCCGGGCTCCGGCATCGTTAATAATATCCAGAACTTGCGGGCCAAAGCGTGTAAAAAGCCGTTTGCCGACTTTAAGCATTCCTACCTTGTTTCCCAAAAGCCCGGCAAGCCGCTTTATATCCTCAAGGGAATAATCGGCATCAAGAGCAACAATAATTCTTTCGTTGGCGTTCATTTCATTCCCTGCCTAAATCACTCGGGGTTGCACTCGGCCATCATGTCATCTATGGACTTCTTGACCACTTCCACGATATCTTCCACCGGCACCATGCTGGCTTCGGAATCCCGACGCAGCTTGTACTCGTATTTACCGTCCGCCAGACCCCTCTTGCCGACAGTGATTCTGATGGGAATTCCTATCAGGTCGGCGTCGTTGAACTTCACTCCGGCGCGTTCGTTGCGATCATCCATCAAAACTTCTATGCCAGCATCTATCAATTGCTTGTACAGCTTCATGGAAGCTTCGCGCAGCTCGTCGTTTTTCCACATGACAGGCACAATATGGACCTGGAAGGGCGCGAGAGGCATGGGCCATACAATCCCATTGTCGTCGTTGTTTTGTTCGATTGCAGCGGCTACTGTGCGCGTAATGCCTATACCGTAGCAACCCATCTCGCAGGCAACCTTTTCACCGTCGCTGTTGAGCACCTTAGCACCCATGGGTTCGGAATACTTGCGGCCCAGATAGAAAACCTGTCCGACTTCGATTCCACGGAATTTTTTGTATGTACCTTCTTTGCAACGCGGGCAGGCTTCACCCTCTTTGGCAAGCCGCAGATCGGTAAATTTCTCAACTTTGAAATCTCTTCCGAAGTTGACGCCTGTCAGATGATAGTTCTTTTTGTTGGCTCCGGTAGCAAAGTTGTGCATTCCCTTGACCGACAGATCGGCAATGACAGGCAACTTCATTCCCACAGGACCGGCAAAGCCCAGAGGCGCTCCGGTGGCTTTTTCGATTTCCTCGTCTGTGGCCAGATAGACATTATTGACACCAAGCGCGCTGATGAGTTTGCGCTCGTTGACTTCTTCATCGCCACGAATACAAACCGCCCAATATTTATCGACATCATCGAAGTAAATCAGCGTTTTGCACAGCAATTCCGGCTGGATCTTCAAGAAAGCCGAAACTTCCTCTATGGTGCGCTGCTTGGGAGTAAGGATTTCCTTCAACTCCTGCATTTCGCTTTCCGGGAATTCTTGACCGCCCTGCTCTTCATAGCTGATGCTGGTTTCGGCCCGCTCGATATTGGCCGAATAGTCGCAATGGGTGCAGGACAGAATCTCGTCTTCGCCGGAGCTAGCCAGAACCTGGAACTCGTGGGAATTGCTGCCGCCTATGGAGCCGGTATCGGCTTCGACAGCGCGGAAATACAGGCCGCAGCGCTTGAAAATGCGCGTGTAAGCCTCGTACATGTTCTGATATTCCTTGAGGCAGTCTTCCTGATCTATATGGAAGCTGTAAGCGTCTTTCATTATGAACTCACGCCCGCGCATCAGGCCGAAGCGGGGACGGATTTCGTCGCGGAACTTGTCCTGAATCTGGTAAAGATTCATGGGAAGCTGGCGATAACTGCTGATTTCGTTGGAGAACAGCCAGGTGATAACTTCCTCGTGTGTTGGTCCTAAGCAGAATTCGCCACCCTTGCGATCTCTGAAACGCAAAAGTTCGGGGCCATACTGCGACCAGCGCCCGGAACGCTCCCAGATCTCGCACGGCTGCACCATTGGCATCAGGAGTTCCTGACAACCGGCGCGGTCCAGCTCATCGCGTACAATCCGCTCGAATTTACGGATAGAACGCAATCCCAGAGGCAGATAAACATATATACCGGCAGCCAACTGCCGGATCATACCGGAACGCAGCATCAGCACATGGCTGGGAAGCTGCGCATCGGCGGGAAGTTCACGTTGAGTAGGCAACATCATTGTAGACAGACGCATGGTCTTCTCCTTGAATTCACTACAAGAATTTCAGCAATCCTGAGCATAAATCGGTCAGGTTAGACAAGTGATTATAATTAAAACCGGCACACTAACAAGCGAAAACGAAAAGGCTTA
>CAYTHG010000439.1:0-3281 GCA_964437525.1 uncultured Myxococcales bacterium
GAAGCCGAGGAACAGCCGACTTCGGAAAATGCCGATGTGCAGCAGGATGAAGAAAATGAAGCCTCGGAAACATTGGAAGATAAGCAAAAACCTTCTGAGGCATCGCCAGCGATAGAGGCTCCTCCGATTCAAGAGACAGGCGACATAGAGCAAGCGGTAGAAGAAGAGCCCGAAGTCGAATATCTGGATGAAATCGATGATGGGGACGAGATTGAGGTTGAAGTTTTAGAGGCAGACGAAACCGAACAGGAAAGCAAACCTGTCATCGTCACATATAAGGGGTATCTAAAAGAGCGCGGCACAAAAAACATCATTTCCGATGTAACCGTTTATATAAAAGACTCACCGCAAATTGCAGTAGCCGACAAAAACGGCTACTTCGAGTTCTACGACCTGCCGCCGGGGAAATACACCGTTAACATTCCCACCATCGGTTACGAGAAATTCGAGACCGAAGAAGAAATCCAGAAAGACAAAGTAACCGAAGTCACTTACTATCTGGAAGCAAAGATCTACGGCGCGCTCGAAGTTGTCATCAGGGGTAAGAAGGTCAAGAAAGAAGTTTCACGCAAGGTCATCAAGCTTGAAGAAACCAGAGTCATCCCCGGAACGTTGGGCGATGCGGTAAAAGTTGTCGAGAACATGCCCGGCGTCGCACGAGGGAGCGCATCCTCTTCAGGTATCGTCATCAGAGGTTCCAATGCCGAGGACAGTCGTGTTTTACTGGATGGCCACCGGATTCCTCAATTGTTTCACTTCGGCGGTTTCAAGTCCGTTTATAACGCAGATCTGCTTGATGAGATCAATCTTTACACCGGAGGCTTCGGTGCGGAATTCGGAAACGCCACCGGAGGAGTCGTCGAGTTGAAAAGTCGCAGCCCTCGCCTTGACAGGTGGGGCGGTTATGTCGATACGTCTTTTATAGACGCAACCGGCCTGGTCGAAGGCCCGATAACCGACGACATCGGCTTTGCCTTTGCGTTCAGAAGATCCGTTCTCGACCTGATATTCCTGACCATGCCTGATATGGAGGGTTTCGATTTCGTCACCCTGCCCGTCTATTACGACTACGAAACCAAATTCGATTTCAAGCTTGGCAAGCACCATAGATTCAAAATCGACTGGTACGGCGGTCTGGATAAACTGGAAATACTATCGGCTGGCATAGCGGAAGAAGGCACCCAGGAATCAAACGGATCGATTGGCTTCAAGACCATGTTCCACAATCTCTTCCTTACCTATGAATACGAAAAAGGACCGCTTGAATCGCGTTTCACTCCGGGTTTCAATTTTCAATCCATAAACTTCGAATTCGGCAACAACCTTTATTTCGAGTTGAAAGCATATACTTTCGAGGTAAAAGAGGATATCCGCTTTAAAATAAACGACTCCAATACCTTGCTTTTCGGTATCGAAGCCGATCCCGGCTGGGCTGAGGTCAATTCCAATTTCATACGTCCACCAAAAGAAGGCGATGTTTACACATCATTTTCAAACAGCGAACAGGTAACAAGCGCCGCTACAGCAGGCGAAGCTCTGACGGCTTTCTATCTAAAGAACGAAATAACCATAGGCAAAGTGCAAATCATTCCCGGCTTCAGATTCGAATACCACACAGCACTTGACAAATACGCAATCAGCCCCAGAGCTAATATCCGCTATCAAGTCATAGATCAGCTTGCACTCAAAGCCGCCGGTGGCCTGTACCACAGAGTACCCGACGCCGACGAGCGTTACGAACCCTATGGCAACGACGGGCTTGAATTCGAGTACTCGGCTCATGCTGTCGCCGGATTCGAGTGGAACATCACGGATGTGATCAGTCTGGACATGCAGGGCTATTATAAATATCAAGGAAACTTGGTTACATCCATCAACGATCCGGAACCGGGAGAAGACAAGTTTTACGACAACAGCGCCAAGGGCTATACATACGGCGGCGAGGTGCTGCTGCGCCACAATATGACTGACAACTTTTTCGGATGGCTCAGTTACTCGATAAGTCAATCCATGCGCAACGATGGCCCCGGCACGGACTACAGGCTCTTCGATGTTGACCAGACTCACAACATCACATTGGTCGCTTCCTATAAATTCTTGAAAACGTGGCAGATCGGCGGTCGCTGGAGCTTCACCACCGGCGAGCCTTACACGCCCATCAAAGGCTCGATATACAACGCCGACAATGGCACCTATATTCCTCTCTACGATGAAGACAAGAAAAACAGCAAGCGCATAAGCCCCTATCATAAGCTGGACATAAGACTCGACAAAAAATGGGTCTTCGACACCTGGATATTAAACGCCTATCTGGATATTCAAAACGTTTACTACCACGCCAACCCTATGGCACAAGTTTTCAACTACGATTATTCGGAAAGCGGCGAAGTCAAATTCATTCCGATACTGCCGTCTCTCGGCATTAAAGCGGAATTTTAATAAGAGGTCCGACCATGAACATTTATACAAAAACCGTCTTTTCGATATCGCTGATCTTGGGCCTTTTGTTGACAAACAACTGCAGCCCTACATTTGAGGACGAAAGCAAATCCATAGTCAAAAAGCCTGAAATCCTTTCAATAGTGCTCGAACCGCCGGAGGCCTCACCCGGTGACAGCGTCACGGCAAGCTTTTTAGCAGCTGACCAATACGGCGCACTTGAGCTTTCAAGCGATCCGGCAAACCTAACTCAAGCATGGATACTGCTTGAAGGAAGCGACTTTGCCGGAACTTCCGTCGATAAAGGAGAAGTCAAAGACGACACTGAAGAAACATCTGAGGAGGCAACGCCCAATGGCGGATTCGGAATCTTGCCAAGGTTTGCTTTTCAAGTACCGGCTGAAGACAGCTTTACCTTCAACGAAGACAATTTGGCCCCACTGCTTGCAGGCCTGATGATATTCCCGGACGGATTCGAGTTGGACCTTGAAAAGCCGGAAGAATCTTTTGTTGCCATAAGCGATTTGATGGACAGCGGCAAAGCCACTTTGAACCTGAGAACCCTGATCGTCTCCACCTCATCTACCGGCAACCAGAATCCAAGGATTGTAAACGTTACCGCCAGAGCAGGCGAGGATGGACTGGAGCAGGAAATCCCGTTTCATGTCAGTCATCAAAGCGATGTCGCCACCACAAGAAGCAAGGCCGCCGGCAATCCTTTCGTTTTCAAATACGGCAAAGGTACAGATCTCTGGTTCAATATTGTCGTTGAAGATGAAGGCGATATAGAAGAAGAAATCCGCTACCAGTGGATCTCGACTGCAGGAGAATTCAAAAGTTTC
>CAYTHG010000440.1:0-3279 GCA_964437525.1 uncultured Myxococcales bacterium
ATCCGTCGGCACTTTACCCAAAATCGGCATGATTGTCGGCAGAAGGACTCCGGTCTTTCCTGGCTGGAATGAGTTTGCTTTTCGGAATTCACATTGACAGATTGACTACTCTTTGTCAAAATGGTTCATAGTTAGAAACAGCATAATTCACCGACGGGGGCAAGCAAGTGGATTCAGCTCAAGCGACTTGTAAGTTCTTGTCCTAGGGTCGGTGTTCGTGTATTCATTTTCAGGAGACCTCTTCCTGCAGAATCCATAATTAAGAAGTTATTAAGCAATACGTCTTTAGGAGGTTTAATGTAAATTAATACTTGAAAGGAAAGAAAATTATGTTTTTATTCGAATCATTACCATGGCAAACAATTTTATTGGGTTTGGCTGTTTTAGCAGGCTTAATGCTTGTTAATGAAATAGCGCGTGCCTATAAATGGATAGCGCTGGGATTGTTTTTAGTGTTACCTATTTATTTAACTTTTATGGTTTGGCCTAATACCGCGGTTCCAGGAACAAGTGTTGGCACCTGGTTTCACTATGCAAAAGTATATTCTGTATTAATAATAGTCTTAGGCATTATGGGCATAAGATATATTAAAGGATGGTCCAATAATAAGTATATATTGATATTTCCGGCGCTTATGCTGGCAATCAATATCATGGAAGCAGTGATCCGCGATTTTCAATGTTACAACTTAAACGGTTTTGTTGATGGCGTTATGATAACAGGAGGTCCCTGGAATATTATGAATGGTATAGCAGGGATTTTGAATATATTGGCAATATCTGGATGGACGGGCATTATCATTAGCAAAAATAAGAAAAAAGACATGATTTGGTCCGACCAACTTTGGTTTTGGATTATCGCCTATGATTTTTGGAATTTTGCATACGTTTATAATTGCCTTGGCGATCATGCTTTTTATGCAGGCGCAGTATTGTTGCTATCTTGTACCATCCCGGCATTTTTCATTAAAAAAGGTGCCTGGCTACAGCATCGTGCACAAACCCTAGCTGTTTGGGTAATGTTTGCTATGACTTTTCCTGCATTTATCGATACATCCAAGTATGCAGTTAAAGCATCGCAAAATACAACTGCACTTTTTGTGGTAAGCGCAATTGCATTGCTTGCAAACATAGTACTTATTACTTTCCATGGATATAAAATTGTAAAAACTAAACGCAATCCATTTACAGAAGAAATATATACAGACTTGAAAAGTTACCAATTGATTAAGAAAACCAATTTGGCCACACACAAGTGATGATCGCAGCTCTGAAATCGAACCACTCGCTTAAAGGAAAATATAATGAGTAACTATCCAAAAACATTCTCACATGTTGGAATTTCCGTTCCTGATTTAGAGAAGGCCGTTGATTTTTATAGCAAGGTTATGGGTTGGTATCTAATAATGAAACCAACCGTGGTCACCGAGGAGGCGGATACACCGATAGGACAAATGTGTATTGATGTATTTGGTACCGGTTGGGGCTCTTTCAAAATAGCTCATATGTCTACAGGTGACAAAATTGGGATAGAAATGTTCGAATTTAAAAACAACGAAAAACCAAAGGATTTCGAATACTGGAAAACAGGCACATTCCATTTTTGCGTTCAGGATCCTGATGTGGAAGGTCTTGTAAAAAAAATAGTGGCTAATGGTGGTAAGCAGAGAATGCCAATTAGAGAGTATTATCCTGATGAAAAACCATACAGAATGGTTTATGTAGAAGATCCATTCGGTCTGATCTTTGAGATCTACTCACATAGTTATGAGCTTAGTTATTCGCAGGGAGCATATTAAAAATTAACAAAGCGCTTCACTCGGAAAGATTACTCGCTACGCTCCCAATCTACCGATGAGCGTGGCGATAAAAGTAAAGAAATCTACACTAGTTTCTCGAAAAGAACGTCTGGACCAACAGATTCCACCGCGGGTGAGACAAATACAGGAGATAAACAAATGTGTGCAGTACCGAGCAAAGAATGGCACGAAGAAATCCTGCTGGCGGACAAGCATTCGCTAAAGCGCCTTTCCCATCAGGCATTCGGAGGTATTTCTAAGCTGCTCAACGCCCTGACAGGAAGGGATCGATCGTGGCCTCCTCAAAAAGGATATCACGCTGCATACCCCTTCATTATCAATCATATCCCTGTTTTTCAACTTCTTCAACATGCATCCCTTGGCACAGGAATTTTGGCAGCAGGATCTGGAAAACGATGACGCTCTACAAAACATGCTGCAACAAACAATGGCTCTTTTCTTAAAAGGAGCCATCCAATGAAATCAGCGAGGAGTATCACTATGTACCCTTCCCGGAAAAGCGCTATTGCCGCTGTTGCCATTTTCATCGTTCTGTTTGCCTTGCCGGCTTGCGATAAGGGCACGGCAGACCACGGTAATATTGTTGCCGGCCTTATCGACGCTACGGAAATCGATATCGCCTCTAAAATTCCAGGTCGTATCAAGGAAATGAAAGTCCGCGAAGGCGACCGGGTTATTGTCGGACAACAACTGCTCACGTTGACCAGCTATGAGATCGAAGCCAAAATCGCCCAGGTAAACGCCGGTATTGACGCCTCCAAATCTCAGCTCAATATGGCGCGAAAAGGAGCGCGATCCCAGGAGAAGCGGGCGATATACAAGGGCTTGACGACCAGCGTCCTCAGCCAGTCCCTGACCACCCCGGCCATAAACTCGCTGCCGTTGTCACTGCTGCGAACATGCTTCGGCATTTCGCGAAGCATGAACAGCTCATCCAGAGTTTGCAGCACGTCCGCTGAATTCAAACTGCGCTTGACCGTCAGCGCCAAGCACTCACGGCTGTACTCGTCGATCACGCACAGGAAATCCGTATGGCTTTCCCGTCGCGCGTTCTATCCTGCACGAAATCGTAGCTCCAGACATGATCTTTAAACCGAGGGCGCAGTCTGACGCAACTGCCGTCGTTCAGCCACAAGCGTCCTCGTTTCGGTTACTTCTTGGGTACTTTCAGCCCTTGCTCACGCCAGATGCGCGCCACGCGTTTGTGATTCACTCGCCAGCCGTCGGCCTTGAGCAATGCCGTGATTCGCCGATAACCGTAGCGCCCGTAAACGCTGGAAAGTTGTGTGATGGCGCGGGTCAGAGCCGCTTCGTCCGAACGGACGAGATGCTTTCTGCGTTGAGTGGAGCGGGCTTGACCCATAACTTTACAGGCCCGGCGCTCGGAAATATGCCGGATCTTCACTACGTGATTCACCGCTTCTTTCCATTTCGCCGGGCTTAGAATTTCCCCTCGGCC
>CAYTHG010000441.1:0-3263 GCA_964437525.1 uncultured Myxococcales bacterium
CCACGTCTCAAAGTGGGCTTGTCGTTGAATATCCCAGCCTCAATGTCGCGTATATCCTCGAGCAATTCATTGAATGGCACATCTGGCCTTGGGAGAACAAACCATTCGTAAGGACGGATGGTAACGAGTACTCCCTTAGTCGGTGTCAACTCCGCGTACGATACCATATCCATGTGTTCTGCGCCCTGCTCTGGATCAAGAGGCTTTACCTCAATATGCAATTCGTCTCTGTACTTAGCCTGCAACGATTGCAATTCCGACCATTGGCTATTTGTAGCTTCATCAATTTCTATTTTCAGTTCAATCGTTTTCATTTGTCACCCTGTTTAAAAGGAGAAAGATCATGAGTAATAATGTCCACGAAGTTGGCCGTGCTGAAATCCAGCGACAATTCAAAAAGCAAAAGTGCGCCAGTCCTAATAACTACACAGACTACGGAGCATCGCTAAAGCAAGGCGACAAAGATGCCATCCACAACGTCGGCAAATCTGAATTAATAAAGAACAAGCTGCTCATGTCCCCCCTGCAATTCCTAAGATTGCTGGGACTCAAACCCGATATGAAGGCCTACAGAGAGTTCTGTAGGACTGGTCGATTAATCGTACCCGACAATCCCGGTTCCGATTCCTTAAACACCTAACCCAATATCAACGAGCTTCATTATCCATGAACAGTATCAAAGAAATAAAAGCATTTCGCAAGATCCATGTAAAAAAAATCTATGGATGGTACGACATTTACATACCATCCATAGCCCATCGGAGGTGTATCCATGACACTCGCTGAGGTGCTACACCGTATGGTGTATGGGCAAAAAATGAAAGTGAAGCATATTGCCGAAGCTATGGGGCACGGCACGGAATGGCCACTACAAAAGGCGTTAAGTTTGACGGAGGAGGGGTACCGCTTCCCTGCAGTTTGGCTCGTTCCTATGATGCGCTTGTTGAAGGATTACTCTCCACTCCATCATATCGCACAACGTTGTGGATTCATCGCAATTCCAATTAAACAAGTCAGGATCGGTCGCAAGGCCGACCTCGGCAAGCTGGCGGAGGTTTACGGCCAAGCCGCGACGGTTCTTCAGCATATGTACGAGGAGGGAGAGATCAGTGGTGATGGCTTTGATGCTGTTTATAAGTTACTGCGAGAAGTTTCCGGTCATTACAAGGCCGCTCAGAAATACAAGACCAGACAAACCGAGCTGGAGCTTTAGGAGGGTCGCCATGAAGAACACCTTTATCAAACTACTGGGTTGTACACCTGCCGAGGCATTAAGCGCGGTGCTGGGCTTATTGGGCTTGATGCTGTGTGGTGGTGAATGCGATGGCTTCGAGATGCAAGCGTTTCTGGCCTGTTGTGGCTTGGGTTTGATCGCCATTGCAGTGGTGATATGGCTTGCAACGCCGCATGAAGATGAGGAGGAGAGCAATGAAATTTGATGAATGGCTGACAGACTTTATCGACTTCCTTATCGACAACGCCGGGAAGCTTATCACGCAGCAGGTTGTGCAAAATCGTTACGGCGATGTCAAACGCCCGACGCTGTTGAACTGGCTAGAGCGGGCTTGCTCGACAAAGTGGGTCGCCAGAGTCGACATAAACAATTGCAAAATAAAGGTCGCCTACGCATTACACGCGCAGGCTTTGGAGAGGTTGCAGAGAGCAGCGCAATCGTGTCACGGTGCGCCGGTTTCTGTGTAATCAAACTTAATTAGACGCGTCTATCAAATGCCCGTGCGCACGGGCATTTGAATAACAGAACACAAAAATGGAGTGATTAATGGCTAAGACTAAAGAAGATACCGGAAAAAATAAAGCTGAAATGGCAGTGCAAAAACAGGCTCAGGTTCTGGCAGAAGCAGAAAAAGCACTGGGTCGTCCATACGATTATGACGAGCAGTCAGTATTAGCTAAGCGTGATTACACCGAGGCTCTCGCGCACCGTGATGCGGCAGTACATAAGCTTATCGAATTCGGCAAGCGCATGGCCATTATTCGCGAGGCCAGCGGGCATGGCAAATTCCAACAAGCGTGTGAGTTGACGGGTGCTAGTAGTCAGCGAGTGGAAGAGGCTATTAAAATGTTCCAGACGTATGGCGAATTGCCTCCACCTGCGCTTCTGGACACCGGTAAAATGAAGATGCTGGAACTCATGCGGCTGCCTGAAGATGAGTTGGAAGAAGTCGCGGAGACCGGTATGTTGGATGGTGACCCGATCAATAGGATGTCATGGCGTAAAACACGCGAAACCGTCCGCAAGCTTCTCTCCAAAAACGAGCACCTCCAAAAAGAAAACACAGATGGCAAGCTGAAACTTGCGCAAGCGCTGGGCGAGAACAGCGTTCTCAAATCAGGTTTCCCTACCCTGACGGATAAAGAGGTTGTCGACAAGATCGACGAGATGCGCGATTCGCACCTCGGAGAATTCCTTTTGACCATCACAAAGTTCCGTATTGAGGATCTCGATCCGCGTCCGCTGGCTGCGATATTCACGGTGCTTCAGGAAGCCAAAGCCCGCATCGCCGTACTGGAGGATGATCTCGCACATCGCAGCGATGTGTACGCGACCATGCAACCGCCCTTGCTGGGTGCGGACTTGCAGGAAGCCGAGCAGGGCCAGTCGGAGTTTGAGAAGCGACTGACGGAGATCAAAGCCGAGACCGACAAAGAGGCTGCACAGAACCTTTAAAGGCGCGATTAAATGGGATACTCTCTTGTACAAATGGAGTACCTGCGTCGCGCACGCGAAGGCATGGCGGCAGGTAACACCAAGATCCTCGCGGGGCTGGCACCGCAGTACGCTCGGGATCTTGGTGTATCGCGCCAGACGGCGTACTCGTTTTTCAAATCCAACAACATCGTGTTTAAGCGCAGGCCGCGCAGTGACAAGGGCTCGTCGATTGTGAGTCGCGAACACTTGCTTATGGTCATGCGCGTAGCGCTGGCCTCCGAGCGCGTACATCGCGGCAAGGTCATGATGCCGGTGGGTGACGTGGTGGCTATGCTGATCGAGCGCGGCGAGATACCCGATGCCAGTGTTGCCACATACCGCAGGCTGCTAAAGGAAGTGAACTTCGATCAGCATCACCGCAAGGAAGATAAACCCTACGTGCGCCTGCGCTCCTTGCGTCCCGGAGATGTGCTGTTGGTCGACGCCTCCCAACCTATTCAGTGGTACACCAAAGGCAACGTCTACATCCTCGACAGGAAGCGTGGTTTAGAAGCGTACAAGCCGGATAAAAACGTCAAAGGTGCATTGAAGC
>CAYTHG010000442.1:0-3262 GCA_964437525.1 uncultured Myxococcales bacterium
TGGAGATGCGATCAACGTATTCGGCGGTCACATTGATGGGCGCTACGAAGGCGTCGATGAGTTCATTCACGCTGTCGGCAATGCGCTTGTAATTACCTTCAAATTTGGAACTGTCGGCGCGGGTATCCAGCTTGCCTTCTACTGCTGCCTTGACCAGATCCTGCACTCCATCAGCAATTGCGATTTGATCTTGCTCGTATTGCTCAATGACTTGGGAATTACCATTACCTTCGCAGCTTAAGACAGCTACAGCTCCAACAAGTTCTCCCTCCTCATCCATCAGGGGGTTAGCGGTAAATTTGACAACTACATCTTCACCAGTTGATTTATGGGTAACAGGGAACTCCTCATCAACCTCTACCTCTTCGGAACGCAAAACCAATTCAGCCGGGGTCAATCTCTTTTTAGAGTAGAATCCGTTCCAGGCAACTTTGCCTTTCATGTCCTCATAACTGCGGCCTGTAATCTCTTCCAAAGACTCATTCCAGGCCGTCACTTTGCCTCTGGCGTCCAAGGCAAATGCCGGAACACCCAGTGCATTTATCAACATTTCGTTACTTGAACATTCAGTCATTATATTTTTATCTTTTGTCATCTATTCGCCTTTCGGTCATTCCAATTAGAATCTGTCAAGGACAAACATGAAGTCCGAGAAGTATCCCGTATCGAACTCATTGCCCCCATCCCCGACAAAACATGTAAATAATCAAACCCAGTTTAATCACTTAGCTGCCTGCATTGATTTCTATTGCTTTGAACATGAATCAATGATTTGCGTATCTTCACAGGACAATACTTTGTCGATATCCAACAGGAAGATGACGCGCTTTTCGGCTTTACCGACACCGAGTATGAAGTCTGTCTCTTGTGTATCGTTTCCAAAGACAGGGGGTGGCTCGATCTGCCCCGCTGATATATCGAGCACTTCCAATACTTCATCCACTATGACTCCCATAGTCAGACTTTCATTGTGCGCCTTAAGCTGCACAACGATAATCACGGTCTGATCCGTAGCTTCAGCCTCATCCATATCGAACTTCAAGCGAAGATCTATTACTGGGATTACTTTGCCGCGCAAGTTGATGACACCACGTATAAAGTTGGCGGTACGAGGCATACGCGTGATATCCATCCAGCCAATTATCTCGCGTACATTAAGAATCTGTACGCCATACTCCTCGTTGGCCAACTTGAAGGTCATGTACTTGCCGGCAAGTCCAGCAACAAAACCCTCCTCCCCGGCAATAGATGCTCCCTGCTGCCCGCCTGGTTCCGTCCTTAGAGCCATGTCCGTCATTTGATCTCTCCTTTTTGTTCACTAGCCTGATTTTCCCCAATCACCTGAGTAGCAATAATTTCACTTGTAGAGATTTTGTAAATTGGGGAGATCCTGAATATGGGAAACCTTGTACCTGAAAACAAGCAGGCAATTAACCTGAAGACAAAGGGGTAGAACTACCCCTGCAAGGAGTGGAGCACTACCCCGAGCGGTGATTAAAGGCAAAGTAATCCCGGGGCAACAAAAACGCGCAGGCGTTTATATATCAATGGATTTTAATAATCAGTCAAGAACGGTCAAGCCGTGGCGAATGGCATATTTGGTCAAACCGGCAACGGAACGTATCTCTAATTTATTCACAATCTGACTACGAAGCTTATCAACTGTCTTATTGCTGACTTTCATTTCTTCAGCAATTTCTTTACTGCTATTGCCTTCGGCAATCAATTGCAAAACCAGCCTTTCTCTATCACTCAGCAACACCATTTGAGAAGAAGAACTGGATTGTCTACCCAAGGCATTTGCAACTACAGTAGACTGCACGGATGGAGAGAGGTATGTTTTGTTATCGGCAACGATTTTTATTGCTCGGATAATTTCCTCAAAGGCACTCTGCTTTACCAGATACCCAGACGCTCCAGCCTGCAAAGCCTGAATAATAAGGTCATCCTGAGAGTGCATTGAAAGTATTAGAACCTTGGTTTCAGGGAAGCTGACTTTGATTTTTTTGGTGGCGTTCAACCCATTCAGGCGCGGCATGGTTAAATCCATAACTACAACTTGAGGCTTTTCTTTCTTACAGATATCAAAGATTTCCCAGCCGTCTTCAGCCTCTCCCACAATAGTAAACTCTGGCACGCTGCCAAGCAGACCTTTTAATCCTTGCCTGAGACACACATGATCATCGGCAATTGCTACTCTTATTTTTCCTACCATTTACAGCCTGCTTTTAAGAACCATCGTAAGGCAACAATATTCGAACTTCCATACCCTTGTCTTTTGCAGAATTTATATCCAGACTGCCCCCCAACACCTCGATTCTTTCCGACATCGTATATAAACCGAAGCGCCCCTGCCCTTGCAGATGGGTTTCCAAGTCATCAGAATCTACACCGACACCATCATCCTCCACGTGTATGACATAAAATCCATTTTCTAATGCTATTTCTACTACGACATTTCCGGCCTGAGCATGTTTGACAACATTGTAAAACAACTCTCGCACAATCTGGCAAATCAATTCCTGCAGTTCAAGTTTGACACCATCCTGCGGCAGATCGCAAAAACAACTGCATTTGATGCCATTGCTTTCTATCAAGTCTGCTGACAACTGGCAGATTGCCTTTGCGAGCCCGGATTTTAAAATAAAACGCGAGTCCATCTCACGATTTAAGCTGCTGACGCCACTCAGAACATGATCCAGGGATGAGAATATTTCCCGAACACTCCTGATATCTTCCTCATTTGAGAGCCTGTCCATTAAAACTCCTAACCTTATTTTATCTAAGGCTAAGGATTGGCTTATATCATCATGCAAATATCGGGACAGTCTTCTGCGTTCAACCTGAACACAAGAAAGAAGTTCATGCTCCAGTTTTTTTGTCCTTTTACCCAGATCAATATATTTATTTCTTAACTCCATCTCGTCAGTCAGATCGTGAAAAGATTGAACAACTCCAATAATCCTGCCAGTTTCATCCTTTACAGGAGCTGTTTTCAGGTGAAAATTTTTTTTGCCGTATGCATAAGTTTTTCTTGAGATATCCATTTCGCAGGACGTTTCCGACTCAAGTACACGGACTAAAGGGCATTCGGGACCACAATGCTCACAGCCATCGAAAGCTTTGTGACACTTGCAATCTTGCAAATCTTCTTGACTGAAGCCCACCATAGACTGAAATACTTTATTTACAATTACAGAATTGAAATCAAGGTCGATCAGCCTGACACCGTCTGACATGGCATCAGCTATTGAGAAATGAT
>CAYTHG010000443.1:0-3255 GCA_964437525.1 uncultured Myxococcales bacterium
AAACTCAATCCCTACAATGTCGATTTCTGAAACCAAGAAATACGGCCACTTTACCTACTTCTGTAACGGCAACAACTACGAGAAGTTTGATGAAAAATTTGAAACGTGGCTGGAAATCACGTCCGACGTGATTCCCTTCGAGCAGGCTCCCGCCATGAAAGCTCCCGAGATAACCGAGAAGGTTATAGAAGAGCTTGCTTCTGGCAAATACAAATTCCTGCGCTTGAACTTCGCAAACGGTGACATGGTCGGACATACAGGCGTACTGGATGCTGCGGCGAAATCAATGGAAACGGTTGATGTTTGCGTGGCGAAGCTTTTAGCCGAAGCTGAGAAGGTAAACGCAACAGTCCTGATTACCGCCGATCACGGCAACTGTGACCAGATGTACGAGTTCAATAAGAAAACCGGCGAGATCAGAACCAAGGCAGGTGGCAAGCCCATGCCCAAAACCAGTCATACTCTGGCGCCTGTGCCCTTTATTGTGGTGGGACCGGATGCAGAGAATTACAAAATAAATGACGGTGTAAAAGAGCCCGGTCTGGGTAACATCGCCGCTACGATAATGAATCTTCTGGGATATGAAGAGCCTGCGGATTATCTGCCGGGCCTGTTGAATTTCAAGTAGGATGTAAGGAAAAAAGATGTCGGCTTGCAAACGTAAAGCAAAGTCTCAGAGAAAAGGCGATTTCGTTTTAGGTGTAGACGGCGGTGGCACCAAAACCATCTGCGCCGTTGCAGATCCAGACGGAAACATAGTCGGCGTAGGGCACTCCGGCCCGACGAACTTCCAAGCGGTAGGAATCGTTGCTGCCGGGCTTGAGGCTCAAAAAGCCATAGACTCCGCTATTAAAGCAGCCGGTATCACTCATGAGCAAATTTCATATGCAGCCTACGGGGTTGCCGGAGCTGACCGCGAAGAAGACTTCGACATCGTAGTCGATTACTTCAGACCGAACAATCCCGCCGGTATGTGGCTTTTGTGCAATGACACCACCATAGCGCTTCGCGCCGGAACCAACGATGGCATAGGCTTGGCCATGATCTGCGGTTCGGGCTCCAACTGCATAGGCTTCAATAACGAAGGCAATCAGGCCAAGGTGGGCGGCTTCGGAAATTTCTCGGGAGATATCGGTTACGGCGAAAACCTCGTTGAGCAGGCTTTGACCGAATGCACCAAGTCCAAAGACGGACGCGGCCCCAAGACCATGATGTACGACGAATTCTGTAAGGCTCTGGGCGTCAAATCTCTGGAAGACATTATACAGTTCTGGTATCCCGATTCATACAAGCCGCCGGTGTTGAAAACATATGCGCCGCTGGTTTTCAAGTGTGCCAAAGCCGGAGACAAGGTTGCCGTAAAGCTTTTGACTAGAATCGCTGATGAGTTGGGCAGCAATGCCGTAACCGCCCTACGCAGGCTTTTCAAAAAAGACGATAAGGTCAAAGTAGTTTTCGGTGGCTCGATTCTCCAGCATTCCGACCCGCCGATTTATGCCGAGCGCATCAAGGCCAAAGTTTTGAAGCATTACCCCAACGCCACTATCGTCAGATTGAAAGACGAGCCTGTCGTCGGTGCCGTCCTGTTCGCCCTGGACCTGATGCACGGCAAGGCCGGGCGTACACGTCAGGCCAATGTCAAGCGTTCATACAAAGAAGCCAAGCAGATCGGAACCAGAGGTTAATACATGGCTGGCGGGCGCAAAAAGTTTCCCATAGATGAAGTCATGGAAATTCTGGCCCGCGAGACAGTGCAATACGGCGTTCCCATCGTTACACAGCAGGTTCAAAAAAAACGCGACCCCTACAAGGTGCTTATCTCGACCATAATCTCGTTACGCACCAAGGATGAAGTCACGCGCTCAGCGTCCGAGCGCCTGTATGCCTTGGCCGACAACCCTAAAGACATGCTCAAGCTTTCAAACGAGCAGATAGAGCAGGCGATTTTCCCCGCCGGTTTTTTCAGAAACAAAGCGCAAAACATTCTCGATATTTCCCAAAGGCTATTAGACGAATTTGAAGGAGAAACGCCGGACGATCTGGATACGCTGTTGACCTTCAAAGGCGTCGGGCGCAAAACCGCCAACTTGGTTTTGACGCTTGGATTTGCGAAGCAGGGTATTTGCGTCGATACGCATGTGCATCGCATCTGCAACCGCTGGGGCTATGTCGAAACTAAAAAGCCGGATGTAACCGAGTTGCGCCTGCGTGAAATATTGCCTCAAGAGCATTGGATACCCATCAACGACTATCTCGTTACCTGGGGGCAGAACGTCTGCAAGCCGATCTCGCCCTGGTGCAGTCGTTGCGCACTTTACGATCTCTGCCGGAGAATCGGTGTCGATAAAAGCCGCTGATCTATACCCGGCTAATAATACGCGCTGAAGTAAAAAACTTTAGCCAAAACAAGTCTGCCGGTTATAATACCCATCCATTCGCATCCGTAGCTCAGTTGGATAGAGCACTGGGCTTCGAACCCAGGTGTCGCAGGTTCGAGTCCTGCCGGGTGCGCCAGCTATAACGCCTTGAAACTGTTAGGTTTCGATGGCGTTTTTTTTTGCTTCCATTGGTAGCCCCTTTATGAGGCCAATTTATGTCCTTTGGTTCAAGGATATATATTCCCTCACACAATAAATATTTTTTGCCGGAGATTGCTTTGCCGAAATCTGATCCATGTGAACTAACATCACTACTGGATTTCGCCTGGCTTATGGCCGGTGTTCTCAGCAGAACGAATTGTGCTTGGATGCCAGCCTGACGCATCCTTTTTATATTTTCAATTCGTGAGTCGGAAAGAGTGTGAATGCCTGCGTTTACAAGAACCTCGGCGATGAAGGGGTCTCCACAGACGACCTTGGTGACACCTGTAATAGAGATGCCTTTTCAGGCATACAGGTCTTTCAGTTTTTTCGCATTATGGGATACTTTACCAAGGTCGATTTCTATTCGAGGTGTCATCACCGGCTGATGCTCAGTGCCTGTTTTCTTATGGGAATCGGTTCAGGGATCCGCTTCGGTATACGTTCCGGAATCAGCTTTGGGAATTGCTCAAGAAGGCTTTCAACGATCTTGTCACATCCATGCTTCAAGACATCCATTGTCGGCAGTTTGTATTTGCTTTCGTACTCCACAACAGTGTCTTCCAACTCACATCCAGTCATGCCTTCATGGTTCAGAGTAAGTGCAATGACTTTGGCTCTTGATATAATTTCGATTAACTCGATATCGATTTTCAGAGAGGGCATGTGAATACCG
>CAYTHG010000444.1:0-3251 GCA_964437525.1 uncultured Myxococcales bacterium
CGGCAATTGGACTTGCTACTGCAATCCTCCGGGTTATTTCGTGATCATTGACGACTGCGAGGAGATGGGTTTCGTTTGCGACGATGGTGGTTGCAAAGATTTAGAGTATTGAATCAGCCTGCCTGATAAATCCTTAAATAAATTCCATTCTTGATTTCAATTCAGTCTTTCCGCTTTAAACCGCCTGCACAGTTGCGTCAAACAGCATCGAGCCTCACGAGCTGTGCAAGAATTCAAGCGAAAACACACTGCAATCAAATACCGATACGCGGACATTAACCGCATTGACGCCATATCAGTTCAGCCGACACGCAGAGTCTGTGGATACACCGCCGGAGAGGTACATCCACCGACCAGCTCCGCATGGATATACATCACAATGTGACTAGATATAGCTCTTGTCACCGCGCCGATGGTGTGCTACTCTCCATTTTCGGTCGCAGGTGGACACAGGCGGTCGCGCTTCGCGGTTTGATGTCAGCTATTTTGACACAGATCGGCCACACAAGCACCTATCCCCGGCCACGCCCGGCCATGTTTAGCTTGATATTCTTAGATATTTATCAATGGAGTCTATACTTTATATAGATTCTGCTGCAAGCACTTTTGTGCAATCGGACACCAAAGTGCTTACCATTTCGGAAAAGGAGAGAAAGGTTTTGAAAACTAGCGCACGCACTCACTGGCATTGACGGTAATTGAACTCCAGCTATCACTTGCATTCTGCCTGGCGATGTTTTCATCTGCTTCAGGATCTTCATGTTCACTATCGGCAACAAAATCCCAACAGGCGACACATTCCACGTAGCTGTCCTCCCCGACAGGAATCATATTGTCCTGATAGCAGCAGTACACGCAGTTCTGATACTCTTCTGCGTTTTCTTCGGTCACCTCTCCGGGGTTGCAAACTGCTTGACACTGAGAAGTATTCGACAAAGCCTGATAGGTCATCTGGGCCTGAGAATCTGAGCAGTCGAATCTATCGGATCTACATGCATAGCTATCATAGCCGTTGTAATCGCCATCATAATCATTGTAATCGCCGTCATAGTGGGAATCGCTATCGCTGTCATCGTCGTCGTAATCGTCTTTTTCGACCAGTTCAACTTCCCAATCGTGGTAGTTACCGACTTCTTCGTCGGAATTCATCAAAGCGATTTGCAGATCGTACTCAAAATCAAGTAAATCGTCTGAATCCCGATCCAATTCACCGGAAAGGACCATCTCGGCACCGCCGCCCGGCAAATCGCCCGTAGCTATCAATTTGAATTTTTTGAAAAGACTGTCGCGCGCTTGAACGCTTTCTTCGACAACAAGATAATTATCGGCATCTTCAACGTAAACCACGGCACCTTTAATGTCTTCGGTATTCGTGAAGTCAGTGGTGATCTTGATCTCGAAATCGAGACCCGGATAGAGTTGGTCGGGAAACTCGATTGAGGTTATCTGCGGATAATCGCTTTCACCATCATGCTCTTCAGGCGGTTCGCCCTCTTCCAGGTCGGCATTGTCAAAGCCGAGCGCATCGGCCAGACGATTTCTCATATCCTTGGTAATCTCGCCGACGTCGTCATCGTCGCTACAAGCGACGATGACTAACGTCAAGGCAAGGAATATGCTTGAAAGAAATATCAACCCCGATTTGATTTTCATAACATCCCCCTAGATGCCAATCAAAACTCAATTTAGGCGATGGTTACATCTTCCGCCAGATATACGTCCTGAACAGCATTGATAATCTCGACACCTTCAACCATGGGCTTCTGGAATGCCTTACGACCCAGAATGAGACCCATACCACCGGCACGCTTGTTTATTACAGCAGTACTTACGGCATCCTGCAAGTCGTTGTCGCCAGAAGCGCCACCCGAATTGATAAGACCGGCTTTGCCCATGTAGCAGTTGGCTACCTGATAGCGGGTCAGGTCGATAGGATGATCGGTGGTCAGTTTTTCATATACGAACTTGTGGGTTTTACCGAACTTGATGGCATTGTATCCGCCATTGTTGGTCGGAAGTTTCTGCTTGATGATATCGGCCTCGATGGTTACGCCGAGGTGGTTCGCCTGACCGGTCAGGTCGGCGGATGCATGATAATCTACGCCATCTTTTTTGAATGAATTGTTACGCAGGTAGCACCACAGGATAGTAACCATTCCCAATTCGTGAGCGCGGGCAAAGGCCATGCTGATCTCTTCGATCTGACGACGGGATTCATCGGAACCGAAATAGATGGTGGCACCGACGGCGGCAGCGCCCATGTCATAAGCCTGCTCTACAGAAGCGAACAGTCTTTGATCGAAGGTGTTCGGGTAGCTCAAGATCTCGTTGTGGTTGATCTTTACGATGAAAGGAATCTTGTGAGCATACTTGCGGGAAACCATTCCCAAAACGCCGAGAGTGGAAGCAACACCGTTGCAACCGGCTTCGATAGCCAATTTGACGATGTTTTCAGGATCGAAGTACATGGGATTGGGAGCAAAAGAAGCGCCAGCAGAGTGCTCGATTCCCTGGTCTACGGGGAGAATGGAAAGATAACCGGTTCCGGCCAACCTGCCATGATTATACATAGCTTGCAGGTTACGCAGTACATTGTTGTTTCTGTCTGTGCCGGAAACAACGCGATCTATAAAATCCGCGCCCGGCAGAGCCAGCATATCTTTGGAGATCGTCTCACATTTATGATTCAACAGATAATCAGCTTCTTTACCCAGAATCTTTGTGATATCCATGGTTTCCCTAACCTTTCTGTGCTTTGTTTCGTTTTTCTAAATTAATATGCAGGTAAATACAATCTACGTCTAAATCGACATACCCCCCGCTTTTATTCCTAATGTTCATGGAAAAGGTACCCTGTTGTGCCAAAAAATCAAGCTATATATTGAGATTTTTTTTCTGGTAACGAATTCATTTCCCCAAATTTACGGCTCACAACAAATGAATGAACAGGCATTCATTTTCTTTGCTATTCGTGAAAGTTTTTAGTAGAGTGTCTGCGAAACAAATCTGAAAAATCAATAAGAATGAAATCCACTGCTGTCAAAGACGCAATAATGGAAGTTGGATGTGTATATACACGTAATTATTAAATAAAAGGGAGATCTAAAAAAATGAGTACTACCGAGAAAGTCATGAATCGCTGGCTGGTTGTCGTCGGCGCAATTATGATCCAGCTATGCCTGGGTGCAATCTACGCATGGTCGGTGTTCACACCACCTCTTAAGGCTGCTGGCTGGAACGCCAGATCGGAA
>CAYTHG010000445.1:0-3232 GCA_964437525.1 uncultured Myxococcales bacterium
AATATAGAGCTTGTTCCTTTGACTTTGGAGTTCGGAAATGCGGAAGTCGAAGGACAGCCAGTTGTAAAGACCGTGGCCATATCCAACAACATCCTCAACCCCGATGCAAACAGGGTTCTTGAGGTATTCTCCATCGATTTGGCTTCTCCTCAGAATCCCAATTTCACAATAAATCTTCCACCCGATCTTCAGTTCCCCTTTATTGTCGGTCCGGGCGAGTCGAACTCTTTCGAGTTTACGGTCAGTTATCATCCGCTAAGTATAGATGAACATTCCGAAGATTTGATTATTCAGAGTTCTGACCAGAACCCCTCCGAAGATGCCGAAAAGACAATCCCCATGTCCGGTATAGGAGTTATACCCGATTTGGAAATCAACCCGACGGGCGATATCGACTTCGGTATGCTTTCCATCGGTAATTTTACTTCAAAGGAGATCAGCCTAAGCAATATAGGCGGAGTTCCGCTTATGCTAGACGATATCTATTTCGGAGATCCTCTGGATAACACCTTTACTTTGAACACGGCAAGTGTGATAGGCAGTATGTTGCAGCCGGGTGGCAGTGCGGTCATCAGTATCGATTATGAGCCGATGGCATCCGAAAACAACCAGACAATATTGGTCATAGAAAGCAATTCTTACAACGACACTCAGGTGAATATAAAAGTTCAGGGAAAAGGCATAATCTCGGATATAAGCGCCGATCCTTCCAGTCTGGATTTCCAGGACGTGGAAATAGGAGATGTTCGTGAATTGACGGTTACTTTGACAAACTCCGGTGATGATCCGCTTACTGTGGAAAATGTCTTTATTCCACCGACCCTGTCCGAATTTGTATTGACTCAGTACTCTTTAGACAAATTGCCGCTCCTGCTTGGCATCGGTATGAGCGATATCTTGATCTTTACCTATAGTCCTATAAACGAAGGTGCGGATGCAGGAGACGCCCAGTTCGATATTTCCATATCTGAAGTGGACTTTAATTTACCCAGGTCGGGGCGAGGTGTGAAACCTCAGCTTTCGTGGTATCCACCGGAGATGGAGATAGACTTCGGGCAGGTTGTCTGGGGTGATAGAGAAGAAAGGTTCCTGGACCTTTCCAATGTCGGTCTGGCTTCAATGAATGTTTACGATATTCATCTGGCGCCACCGGAAGAGGGCAATTTCTCCGTCGAGCCTACCTATGAATTGATTATCGGTCCGGGAGGCAATCAGACTCTCACTCTGGCCTACGCGCCCGAGGTTGACGGTTTTGAAGGCGAAGAGCTCCAGACCCTTTATTTCAGCACCTCCGATCCCGGTCACGAGAATATGGCCTTCGATCTTTCAGGTGTGGCCATCAATCCCATTGTGGATATTAGTCCTGTGGACAACCCATACGATTTTGGAGCAATCGAAGTCGGCTCGTTGTCTCAGGTTGCCTTTGTTCTTAAAAATGCCGGTTCCGGCACTCTATTGCTAGAGGGAATAACAATTTCTTCCGATTCCATAGAAGACGGTTTCGAGCTGCATCTCGAAGGCATTGTATTCCCGGTAAATCTGGATCCCAGTACTAAAAGAGCTACAGAGTTAGCCTTTACTGTCAGCTTCGCCCCACCAGATATCGGCCCCGACTTCGATGGTCATGTAACCATCCATTCAAACGCCCCGCTCTATCAGAATGGATACATACAATATCTGACCGGTGCCGGAATAGGTTGCGAGCCCGGTTTCCACATGTGTGACGATTTTTGCTATCCCGATAGTTCGGTGGAGACCTGCGGTGATTTGTGTGAACCATGTGAGCAGCCTAGTTTCTCAACGGCTTTGTGTTTGTACAACGATTTGATGGAAAACTATTACTGCGACTATGAGTGTGACCCTGAATATATAAAACATGAAGGACAGTGCAAGCAGACTGGGCAGCCTGGCTGTTGCGGTCCGGATTGTATAGTCTGCCCCGATCCGCCTGAGAATGCCAGCGTACAGTGCTTGAACGACGAGTGTGTATTTATCTGTACTGGCGGTATGCATCTCTGTGATGACGATACCTGCTACATGGATAGCGATATTACACATTGCGGTGATTTGTGCCTGACGTGCATGGTTCCGCAGAACGGGCAGGCGCTTTGTGTCGGTGGCGAGTGTATAGCAGATTGCTTCGAGGGCTTTCATTCCTGCAACGGCGGTAATTTCTGTCATCCAGACGAAGACATTCTTCATTGTGGACATGACTGCTCAGTCTGTCCGGTACCAGTCAACGGTGAGGCTTTGTGCGTCGGTGGCGAGTGTCGCACGGACTGCAACGACTCCTACCACTTGTGCCAGGACGGCAATTGCTATCCTGCAAACGATACGCTTCATTGCGGGGACGATTGTGTTGTCTGCGACGATCCGAACAATGGTTATGCCCTTTGTATAGACGGTGAATGCGAACAATACTGCGATGGCGGACATCACATGTGCGATGACGGCAATTGCTATCCGGATACCGACATCACCCATTGTGGTGAGGAATGTACTCTGTGCGACAGCATTCCCAATGCCGAAACCTTCTGTTTCGATGGGCAGTGTTTGATCGAATGCGATAACAGCTATCATAAGTGCATGGTAGGCGATGAAGAACAGTGTAAAGCCGATAACGATCCGGCCTTCTGCGGTGCAGACTGTCTTGTTTGCGAAGTGCCCATGAACGGTCAGGCCTCGTGTGTCAATGACCAATGCGGTTTTGAGTGTCCGCCAAATTATCATATCTGTGGCGAGCCTGGCAGTCTGGCTTGTCGGGCCGATGATGATGCCAATTACTGCGGTGACGATTGTCAGCTTTGCCCTGCTCCTATAGGAGGGATGGGTATTTGTCTGAACGATCTGTGCGAGATGCTCTGTTCGCCTCAGTACCACTTGTGCGGCGACACCTGTTATCCTGAAGATGATCCTCAACATTGCGGAGAATCCTGTACCTTGTGTGCAGTTCCAATCGGCGGCAGCGCCGTCTGCAACAATGGTCAGTGCGAGCAGGAATGTCCAATGGGCTACCACCAGTGCGGTGATACCTGTTACCCCGACGACGATGCCGCCCACTGTGGGGAAAGCTGTACTGAATGTGTCGCTCCTGTTGGCGGCAGTGCTGTCTGCAATAACGGTCAATGTGGACAGGAATGCCCGACCAGTTACCACCAGTGTGGTGACACCTGTTATCCCGATGACGATCCGGATCATTGCGGTTCGGGATGTGTGGAATGTGTAGCTCCTA
>CAYTHG010000446.1:0-3231 GCA_964437525.1 uncultured Myxococcales bacterium
ACTACATACGGAACCACCGGTGTTAAAGTATGGGTCTACAAGGGTGAGGTTTTTGAAGAGAAGCAGTCCGTTAAGAAGCAGCTCTATTAATAAACCGGTTTAGCCGGAAACTTACTGGATGTTTAAGCTATGCTAGCACCAAGAAAAGTTAAACATAGAAAAGTACAAAAAGGACGCCGCAAAGGTGTCGCCATGCGCGGCAGCAAGGTTTCCTTTGGTGACTTCGGATTGCAGTCGCTGGGGCGTGGATTCATCACTGCCAGGCAGATCGAAGCCAGTCGTATTGCTGTTACACGTCACATGAAGCGTGGTGGTCGTGTCTGGATCAGAATTTTTCCGGACAAGCCCCTCACCTCGAAGCCCGCTGAAACCCGTATGGGTAAGGGAAAGGGCGCTCCCGATCAATGGGTAGCCGTCGTAAAACCCGGCAGGATGCTCTTTGAGGTTCAGGGTGTAGAGGAATCTGTGGCTCGTGAGGCATTCCGTTTGGCTCAACACAAGTTGCCCATTAAAACACGCATCGTTCCCAGGAGTGAGTTCCAATGAAAAAAGTAATGTTGGACTTGCGCAGCAAGACAAACGAAGATCTGGTGTCGGAGTTGCGAGATATGCAGCAGGAGCTTTTCAATCTGAAGTTCCAGAAGGCTACCGAGCAACTTGAAAACAAGGCCCGTATCGGCCATGTTAAACAAGACATCTCAAGAATTAAAACCGTATTGCGCGAACGCGAGCTTAGCATCTCTTCTGTAGACGCTAAGAATTGACAAGAGAGTAGAAAATGAGCGAAAGAGGACATCGCAAAACACGCACTGGCGTCATCGTCAGCGACAAAATGGATAAAACCGTGGTGGTGCGTGTATCTCGCCGCGTTAAACATCCTGTGTTCAAAAAGTACGTGGTGAAGCACAAAAAGTATAAGGCTCACGACGAGTCTAATGAGTGCAATGTCGGCGACGAAGTGATGATCATTGAGACCAAGCCCCTTTCGCGCGACAAATGCTGGCGTATCAAAGAGATAATTCGGAAATCCGCCGTGATCTAACCCAAAGGGTTATCTCGGCAGATACCCAAGGTTGTGGAGTGTTGTCATGATTCAGATGCAGACAAAGCTCACTGTAGCTGATAATTCTGGAGCCAAAAAGGTGCAGTGCATCAAGGTTCTGGGAGGATCAAAACGGAGAACGGCTGGCATTGGCGACGTAATTGTTGTCAGCGTCAAAGAAGCTTTACCCAATTCCAAAGTGAAGAAGGGTGATGTTATGAGGGCCGTCATCGTGCGTACATGCAAAGAAGTTGCCCGTACAAACGGAACGTATCTCAGATTTGACGATAATGCGGTCGTATTGGTAGACAAGCAGAAGGAGCCGATTGGTACTCGTATTTTCGGACCGGTAGCGCGAGAATTGCGTGCCGCGAAATTTATGAAGATCATCTCGTTGGCCCCTGAAGTGCTCTAAGGAATCGGGATTAAAAATGGCTGGAGAACTGCACGTCAAAAAGGGTGATACCGTAATTGTTATCACCGGAAAAGATAAAGGCAGCCGAGGTAAGGTTATCGAGACTCTACCGGAAAAGGGAAGAGTGTTGGTGCAAGGGTTGAACATGATTAAGCGTCATCAACGCCCGAACTCCAAGCATCCTACCGGTGGAATCATCGAGAAGGAAGCGGCAATCAATGCTTCCAACATCAGGTTGGTCTGCCCAAAGTGTAACGAGTCTGTTCGCGCTAGACGCATGAAGCTGAACGATGGTAAGCCCATGCGTAAGTGTCCGAAGTGTGGTGAAGTTTACGACTAAGGTTAAGGAGATCGAGATGGCGCGGTTGCGTGATCTTTATTGGGAACAGATAGTTCCGGCAATGGTTAAGGACTTGGGCTTTGAAAACAAGCTGCAGGTTCCAAGAATGACTAAGATCGTTGTCAATATGGGAATGGGTGAAGCCATTCAGAATCCTAAGGTTCTGGATTCGGCCGTCGAAGAAATCCGCGATATAACAGGCCAGGCTCCTGTTGTTACCAAGGCCAAAAGGTCCATCGCTCAGTTCAAACTGAGAGAGGGAATGAGAATTGGGGTCATGGTTACTTTGCGCGGACAGAAGATGTATGAATTCTTGGATCGTGTAATCAACGTGGCTCTGCCTCGTGTACGCGACTTCAAGGGTATATCTTCTAAAGCTTTTGACGGACGTGGCAATTATTCCCTTGGTATCAAAGAAGAGATCATCTTTCCGGAGATCGATTTCGACAAGATAGATAAAATTAAGGGTATGAACATAACGTTCGTGTCAACAGCCAAGAACGACGAGGAAGGCCGTGCGCTATTGCGGCATTTCGGTATGCCTTTCAGGCGTTAAACGAGTTAGGAGGAATCCTTGGCTAAAAAGTGTCTAAGAGTGAAGGCTCAGAGAAAACCAAAGTTCGGTGTGCGCGCTTATAATCGCTGCCCGATCTGCGGAAGGAGCCGGGCATATTACAGGAAGTTTGGTATGTGTCGTATATGTTTACGCACCTACGCTTCAAATGGCTTGATTCCAGGTGTGACCAAGTCAAGCTGGTAACTTGTAAGGGGAGAATGAGAACATGAGCATGACCGATCCCATTGCAGACATGCTGACGCGTATTCGTAACGCTGGCATGGCCCGGAAATCCCGAGTTATCTGTCCGGCTTCGAACATGAAGAAACGGATCCTTGAAGTGATGCAAAAAGAAGGCTACATTGATGGGTACAATGTCGGCGACGTCGACAGCAAACCTGTGATAGCCATCACTTTAAAGTACGACGGTGATAATTACCCAATTATCTCGGGCCTCAAGAGGGTTTCGAAACCGGGCCTGCGCCGTTACGCGAAAAAGGATGCAATTCCTAAGGTTCGTAACGGGTTGGGTATGACGATACTGTCTACTTCGAAGGGTATCATGACTGACCGCGACGCCAGAATGGCGAACGTTGGTGGCGAAATGATCTGTTCGATCTGGTAGAGTTTACAACGAAGGTAATTGAAAATGTCCCGAATCGGCAAACTTCCAATAACCATACCTGACAAGGTGGATGTAAAAATCGCCGGGTCTGTGGTTACTGTAAAAGGACCGCTGGGTAGTATGACCCAGGAGTTGCGTCCGGAGATTACCGTGAAGGTAGAGGATGGCAAAGTAATTTGCGAACGCAAAAAAGACAACAGCCAGACCCGTGCCTATCATGGATTATACAGATCGCTGCTCAACAACATGGTTG
>CAYTHG010000447.1:0-3231 GCA_964437525.1 uncultured Myxococcales bacterium
CGACCTTCTTAACTTCAGCTTTGAGCGTTCCGTGTACAGAATCATACTTCAAAAGATGAATGCTGCTGTCTACCGGCGCGAGGTCATTAATTCCAACAATTTCAATGTCTTCTGCAAACAAAGCCTTGCGGAAAATAACGCGGCCAATACGTCCGAAACCATTAATTGCAATTTTAATCATTTTAATCCCTTCCATTTTAACCTTTTAAACAAACTGCGACTTTTATCTTTAGTGTTGCCTTAAATGTTTCTTGAAGATCTATATAACTCGAAACATCTTAGCGAACCAGGCTTACGGTTTGAGTAGCTGCAAAGACAAATATGGTCTTTACTTAAAAAACGAATGGAAGAGCGGTGCTTCCAAATCCTTAAGCAGTAATATACCGACAAATTTTTGAAAAGCAATGCAAAGTGCAAAAATTTGTGAATTTCCCAACAGTTTCGTGATTATTTCACGAATTGCCTTTTAGTATTTTAAGCATCGAAGCAAGATCGTCGGGTAGTTGCGCTGTCAATTCTGTAACGATGTCATTGTTTTCACGAACTGAAAGTCTGTGAGAATGCAGGAACTGGCGCGTAAGACCAAACTCTGTTTTTGCTCGCTTGTTGACATTTCTTCTTCCGTAAATCGGATCGCCGACAATATGCCAGCCGAAGTTTGCCATGTGCCTTCGGATTTGATGCTTGCGGCCTGAGTGAAGTTTTACCTGCACCAAAGCCAAGCTGCCGAATGTTTCTATGGTTTTGTACTCGCTTGAGGAGTTTTGTGCATCTTTAGATAAATGAGGGAGATTGTTCTTTCCGATTACGGGCAATGATTCATTGATAAATCCTGAGCTCGGTTCGGGTATGCCTGCCAACAATGCCAAGTAGATTTTTGATTCTACCTTTTCTTCTATCTCCTGGTGATGTTTGGGAGAGAGGGCAATTGTTAAAAGTCCGCTGGTGTCTCTGTCAAGTCTCGAAACCAACGTGGCGCCTTTAAATCGTTCCTGCTGTTTTGCAAGAACAGACAAAAGCCCGTCGTCCTGGTGGCAGGCGATTCCGGCGGGTTTGTCGATAACCGCAAAAATTTTGTTTTCGTAGACTATATTTATTGGGTCAGAGATGATGGGCTTGTTGTTCGCTGCTGTCATTTAGATCCTCTAGCGCGAGCTTGAGCGTCGCGCACGTCGCCGCGTTGGCGAAGATATTTGTAGCTTTCCGACACGGTAACCGTGAGTTTCTCAGAGCATTTTTTGCATGTCAGTATCACGTGAGATCCGATTTTATCTGGAGGGAAGCCGGTTACTTCGAAATCATGTTCGCAATTGCCGGAAGCTTTGGATATAAACTTCTTCGAGCTGTTGCTGGACATGCTCTGGCTGTAGTCGTCCAAATCCCGTTTGAATTCGGCGGTTTCGTCATCCATATGCTTCGGACTTTTTTTGCGCAAGGCCAACCATAAAATCAATAAGAGAAGCACTAATCCAAGCGCAACAAGCCCGACAATTTCCGGTTCCAGATTAAAAGGCATTATAATAACTCCCTGCTACGGGGAAAGGCGCTCCATCATTCTCGGGAACGGAATAGACTCGCGGACGTGCTTCAGGCCGCAGATCCAACCCAAAGTGCGTTCCAGTCCAAGGCCGAAGCCGGAGTGCGGAAAACTGCCGTACCTGCGTAAGTCAAGATACCACTCGAAAGGTTCGTGGGGAAGACCGTGCTTGTCGATCTGGCTGACAAGCTCATCAAAGTCGTCTTCGCGCTGTCCGCCACCGATGATTTCGCCACAACCTTCAGGAGCCAGCATATCGACGCCGAGTGCCAGATTGGGGTTGTTCTCGTCTTTTTTCATGTAGAAGGCTTTTATCTCACGCGGCCAGCGATGAACCATGATGGGTCTGTCGTAGGCCTGCGTCAGGATCGTCTCGTCTTCGCCTCCGAAGTCGGTTCCGTACTCGAAGTCAGTACCCAACTCCTTGAGTTTGGCGGCGGCTTCGTCGTAGGTGATACGCGGGAAAGGTTTCTTGATGTTTTCAAGCTTGCTGAGGTCTCTTTCGAGAATCTCCAGATCGTCGCGTTTGTTTTTAAGGACTCTCTCCACGACATAGCATACGAAGTCTTCCATCAGGTCCATGTCCTGGTCCAGATCCATAAAGGCTACTTCCGGTTCCAACATCCAGAACTCGGTCAGGTGGCGGCGAGTTTTGGATTTCTCGGCGCGGAAAGTGGGGCCGAAGCAATAAACCTTGCCAAGAGCCGCAGCTCCGGCTTCCATATAAAGCTGACCGGATTGCGTCAGGTAGGCTTTGTCGTCGAAGTATCCGACCTCAAAGAGTGTCGAGGTGCCTTCGCAGGCATTGGGTGTGAAGATCGGGGCGTCAAGGTTGGTGAAGCCTTCTTTATCGAAGTAATCTCTGATAGCCATAATCAGTTCATGGCGAATCCGCATGATAGCGGCCTGCTTGCTGGAACGCAGCCACAGGTGGCGATGATCCATCAAAAATGCTACGCCGTGTTCTTTGGGAGTGATCGGGTATTCCTGAACGGGTTCGGAAATGACTTCGACTTTAGTGACCGACAATTCGAATCCGATTTTGGAGCGCTTGTCTTCTTTGACTTCACCTGTGATGGCAAGAGATGTTTCCTGCATCATTTTATCGCAAAGCTCATAAACTTCGTCGCCGAGATCGGGACGGAAAACGACGCACTGAATTATGCCGCTGCCGTCGCGCACCTGCATGAAAACCAATTTTTTAGAAGAGCGCTTATTAGATAGCCAGCCACGAATGGTAACTTCTTGACCGACGTATTTTCCGATTTCACTGATTAGTGCGTATTGCATGTCCAAATCCTTACATTAAACAAAACTGCGATATTATGTTGTGCCTGCTCCGCAGGATGGCGCACAAACTCGAAGTTTAAATACGGACCTTGTCTAAGTCAAAGCTATTTTGAAAGATATGCATAATAATTGTCTAATCTCCAATTTCATTGAGTTGTCGCTTTAAGTTAATGTATGTGAAACACGCTCATGGTGAGTCAGGAGTGGTCCCGAGTCTTTATTTAGAGCTACCCTTATATACAGATACCGCTAGTGTTGAGGAAAAAAGCGATGCTTTTTGTCTCGAAACACGAGGGAAACGCCCCTGATACCTTTCGAGGCACTCGCTACGCTCGCTCCTCAGGGCCGTCGGCTAAGGCAAAATGAAATTTATTAGGAAAATGAGGATTGGTCAGGTCTTCCAA
>CAYTHG010000448.1:0-3217 GCA_964437525.1 uncultured Myxococcales bacterium
ATCGTCATAAGTATAGGTCTTACAATCACCTTCGTTTTCTCCGCTGCAATCACCGTCAAGACCGGTAGAGCTAAGGCGTCCCTGTGAGTCGTATTCCTCAATCCTGCATCGGTCCAGTATTTGGTCGCAATCTTTATCCATTATTTCTGTCATTGCATAGCCGTCATCGTCGCGGTCTTCGTATGTGTAATCCATGCAGTGATTAGGAGTTCCGTCGCAATCGTCATCTCTTTTATCGCTCAGCACACGCTGCTTGTTGTCATAAGTCAATTCTTGGCAACTGGTTTTGCGGGGCGCTGCATCATAGGGAATATCTTCGTGTTGGTTTCCTATATATTCGGCTTCGTCGCTTTCGCTTTGATTGTCTGCGTCTCCATCGCTGTTATCTTCAGGGTAATCGCTCCAGTCGTGAGCGCTTGAATCCGAATCGTCATCGCCACCGGACGCCCCCGCGCCATCGTCATCGCCGCCGATACCATCAGCGATTTCATTTGCGCCTTCATCGCCGCAGGCTGCGCATAAGGACAGAATGCAAAGCAGGCACAGTGTCCAGAATATCTCAGCCGTTTTTCTCATCACTTACTCACTTTCTTTTTTCCCCGGTCAATTCTCCACCCGTGGTATGCGGATAAAATCCCATAACAAACTGATATACCTCGTCCGGCTGCTCGTCCGAATCCACTACGGCGCGGATGCGGTCGAGGCTGTCGTTCATAATCGTTTCGATCTGGTGATAGCTTTTTTCAGAAATCGAAAACGTCATGCCGCCCAGCCTGCGCGCCTTCTCGGAGACCTTCAATGACTCGGCGGCCTCGGCAAATCTCTGGCTGTAGTACTCATGCACAGCCAGAGATTCAAAATCGTTCTCGGTGGCTATGTGCCTGTCGCAGGTCGCCAGCTTGTCATCGTCGTCGCGGCGCAGGAGTTGCAGGTTAAGCAGGGTGTCGATGGCCCGCTTGAGATCCCGCTTGCCGACCTTGAAGGGCAGGCGCGCCGAAATCCATTCGTGACTTTCCTCGAAACCCTCAAGGTCCACCAGCTCGCGCATGACCAGCAGCAGCCTGTCGGCGTAGTATTCGTACTGATCCAGCGCCAGTTTGTGAAGCTGCGCAAAAACACGCGAGGCGCGCATCTCTTCCAAAGCCTCGCACTGACCTTCGACACTTTTTGCTTGACTGTATTCGACCATGGCCAGGAAGAAACGCCGCTCGCCTTCTTTGAGGCCGAAAAGCGCCGCCAGTTTTTTTGCGAGATCCGGCGAGATATTGTGCTTGCCGTCCGTCACCATTTTGATGTGACTCTTAGACGACAGGCCCAGCTTGTTGGAAATGAATCGCAACGAATACTTTGAATCCCTGCTCTTCAACTCGGCCAGTCTGTCTCTAACAAACTCTCTGAAGTCACTGTAGGCGAATATGTTTAGTTTCGTCTTAGTCATGGCTTCAGCTTGGCCGAAAGTAATTTTCAAAGCAAGTCGAAAATGCAAGCCGGAGAGGGAAAACGTTCTTTACTGCAGAACGCCTAGTACAACACAAGCTTGATAATAGCTTGGTTTAACAAGTCTATATTCATTTGCCAAACAAACTGGTATTTGCAAAAAGCGCGAATGCAAGAGAACGATGATTGTTTTGTGGCTGGGTAAATCGCTGCTGGGTTTTATGAGTGAGAAGGCGGGGGACTCAATCTTTGATTGAGTGAAGTTGAAAGGGTGCCGCGCTCTTTGGCTGTGCGATGGTGAAAGGGTGCCACGGTCTTGTTTCGTAAAACGAAACATGGCCGTGCTTCTTCAAATAGAATGTGATACGATCCATTTATGGAGCATGTACCACGAAAGCGAGTTAGACATTTTGACAAGGAAGGTCATGTCCATTTCCTCACCTTTTCCTGTTATCATCGTTGGCCACTTCTTTCAAAGGAATACAGCATCAGTTGGTTTCTCGATGCTCTGGCTGAGGCTTGCGCTGTCTCCAATAGCGAATTATGGGCTTATGTCGTCATGCCCGAGCATGTTCATTTGGTCATAAACCCGACAACGCCGACTTATAAAACGTCCGCATTTCTACAGAAAGTGAAGCAACCTGTTTCGCGAACGGCAAAGAAATGGTTGGCCGAACACAATCCGATCTGGCATGACAAACTGACTATCAATAGAGGTGGAGGGAAGAAAGAGTTTCGTTTCTGGCAAGCTGGTGGAGGTTACGATCGGAATCTGTTCAGTGAAAAGGAAGTCATCAAGACAATCGAATACATTCACACCAATCCTGTCCGCAGGGAACTGGTAGATGATCCGTTGGGTTGGAAATGGTCAAGTGCCCTTTGGTATAGCAAGAGCGACGGACTTGGGGTTAGCCTTGAACACCTTGGAAAATAGCACGGCCATCGATCCTTCGGATCGAAGACCGTGGCACCCGAAAAGGCATCAAAGGAGATGAATTGCGATGAGTTTTGATGGAAAAATCAATACGCGTTTGCCGGATAATTTTGCGATCGCACATCAACTTGCATTTACGATTCACGATGTTCTTCTGCACCAGTTGCATTCCGGTTGGCGAGGAAATGCTTGGATGGAACAGATGAAAGGAGAGCCACCACCAAACTCTATGGACGAACCGGATGAAAATTCTATATTTGATTGGATTTTCGAAACACAAGATGAAGACAAACAAGCTTCATTTTCTAATAAAAGGGCCTATCCATTCCTGCTGGGAGATTTTCTACACTATATTTACGAGGCATTGGAATGTAGTCGAAAAGGAAAGACCATAGTGGCTTTTTCTTTATTGCGAAAGCCACTTAAAGAGTCGCTTTTCATCATGGAAATCCTTTCTTCGGATCCAAAAGAATTTGCCCGTAAGTTTCGGGAGGATATTGCGGCGCTATGTTCAGATAATAGAGCGGTAAGAGAAAAAGAGAAATGGCATGAAAGGCAAATATCCCACGCCCTCGTTGAAGCAGGTGTTCACGAGATGTTCGACGCAGCATACATCGCAAAATTACGTTACTCTCGAAAGGAAAAAGACAGTTTCGCGGGTACATTCGACAAAGCAACACACCTTGTAACAAATTTCAAGGCGATCAAGACCGAGTCGTTAAATTTCAATTTAATATTTTCCGACCATGATTGCATAATTTCCCATTGGGCTTACATCTATTCCCGTCTACCGTATTTACTGCTATACGCGTGGCGGATTTGCGAACATGCCTTTTCACGCTATGG
>CAYTHG010000449.1:0-3216 GCA_964437525.1 uncultured Myxococcales bacterium
TGCATCATGGCTGACCTGTCGATCATCACCTGATATGGCTGGTCGGCCTCGGTGACTATGCCGAAGTTGTTGTCTTCGCCATCGAAGTTTCGCGTGCTTCATAAACTCCATCGAGGATGGGGTTTTTCTTCATTTTCATTTTGTACGTGTATTTCAATTCTTCCCAGGTTGTGACCGAGTCGTCAAACTCGAAATGCTTCGCCAAAGCGTCTATGGTTTCGTAACGCTCCTGCAAAAACTCTATCAATCGCCGCTTTCCTGCCAAGGCGTCGTATTCCATCTCCATATATTCAACGAGAAGGTGAGAGCCGCGCCAGTCAAGCCCCCAGTGCATTTCGTTGTCAAAAAACAGCCTATCAGGTATGTCTCTTCCACATAAGGCTCCACTTTGTCCTTGATGTAATCCGCAACCCAGGTAGCGAAGCTTTCCTCGAAATAGTCTACCGGAGCTTCGTTTTCCCAGTTGGTTTTGCCGGTGTAAATAATAACCGTATAGGGAACACGCTCGCGAAAATGCTGCCAATGGCTCCATGCTCCTATGGTGTTCCAGCCCCACGCCTTAAGGCGGTCCACCTGCACATTGGCCCAGGTTTCGGCATTGCCGTATTTGGCAATCGCTGCTTCTTTGTAGTGTTTTATGCCATATCGCCATCGGGCAAGTTGTCGGATGAGTTGCTTTCCGTGCATGAAGAAAGCATGAGGCAAATCAAAGAGACACAGAAAATCGAAATGACGTTTCTCATTTTGTCCTCACATGAACATGGGGTGGACAAGCCACTTGCCGTCTATATTGCTGCGGGCATAGCTCATCAGCTCTTTGGATCCTCTGTCAATTACAAGCTTCAAACCCGTTGCATCCAGCATAAAAGACACATCGGTGTCGGAGTCTCCGGCTGAGAACACGGGCCGCAAGTTCAGGTCTGCTGCAGGCTTGTCGGCATGGGGACCATCGTTTTCGAAAATTACTTTATTTATCCAGCAGCGTTTGCCGTCTCTATAAGTCATCAGGTTGCTTTCGCCGGGCTTGGACGGGCCGCAAGGTTTAAGCACGCTTAAAATCTTGCCGTCTTCCCCAATTTCAGAACGGATACCGATAACGCGATCCTTCGACATTCCTATCTGTGCTGCGAAAGTCTCGACGACATATTGTGTGCTAGCCGAGACTATCCAGACATCGAAGCCGTATTCCTTCAACACCCTTACAAGATCTTTCATTTCATCGTAAACACGAACGTAGGCGTTGTACTCGCCGCTGCCGATCATCTGAGTAGCACCGACGGGAGCATCCAGTGCTTCTTTTATGGCAAGCTTTGCAAAACCGTGAACTTCATCAGGCTTGTAGCCCTTGAATACAAAAGCCGCCAAAGCATATGATGGCTCCAGCCAGTTGTCGTTTATTTCCTTGAAAGCAACTTTACCGTTTAGAGTTTTGCCCTGACTGTAAATACTCAGTAGTTCATCTGCGCAGGCGGTGTTTGTCGATGTTTTTATGGGCTTGCCCGCCTCGGTGCCACCGCAGGCAGAGGCCAGAGACAGAACCGCCTCGCTGCTAAGATGCGGACATATCTTGCGCCAGTCGCCGGATTCGGGTTGCAGAATCTTGTCGTTTTTGAGCATCCATGCAAAGGCCAAATCACCTATGTCATTCTTGATTATGGTGTTGTCCCAATCGAATATCGCCACCGGCGGCTTGGCAGGATCGAAAGTCGGTGCATTTTTACCGTTTGCCAGAATAAATTCTTCGAGTCTGGCTAAAACTTCCGGTTGCCATTTCAGTTCGGAATTAAGCAAGATCTTTTCTTCCTCCTCCATCTCGACAACGGCACTTGCGCTATCCAGAGATATACCTTCTTCATATTCTTCGGAATATCCGACAGTCGTTGCAGACAGGAGCGATACTATTGATAACATCCAAATCAAAGTTGTTTTTTCATAGAGAATCATGACAATAATTTAAACTATTTCCTTTTCATTTAACAGATATTTGTAAACGAAGAATAGAGATTATTCACGAGTAACTTCTCAATAAGTCCGGGTAAATTCATGAGCCATCATTCTGAACGAAGTGAAGAATCTAGTATTTTCAGAAACTTGGAGATCCTTCGCTACGCTCAGGATGACAAGCTACCTGAACTTATTGAGAACTTACATTCACGACAGATAAGACTGAATAATCAGACGCAAGCCATTGTGTTTGGAATTGATTGCGATTACCATGCTTGTGTTCTGTAAATATTGAGGGAAACGATGAAGTATTTTGAATTTTTAATCCTTGTACTTGTTTTAACTCTGCTTTTGGCCTGCGCCGAATCAACCACAGATGAAAACGGCGGCGATTCCGACGCTCCTAAATTCGTATACAATCCAGGGCAGGGCGATTCGGATTCCGAAAGCGGTGGCGATCTTTTTTATGAAGATGGCGATATTGACAAAAGCGATGCCGACTTGACGGATACTTCCGATGGCGACTTGACAGAAGATGTTGAGAACGAAGAACAGTCAACTGACGGCGATGCGGATCTTGTAGAAGAGGACTGGTCGGAGTATTCGGAGGAGCAGGAGCAAGCGGAAGAAGACGGCGACAGCTCGCAGGAATTCTACGCCTGCGAATCTTTCAACGACTGCCCGGACGATCTGGTCTGCGATATCAGCCTCGGACGCTGTGAAAGGCGAAAGTCTCTCGAATCTCTTGAGTTGGATCTATATAGCTTCCACCCGCCCCAAGTCGCCCCCGGCGACATGCTGATAATCGACGGCAACGGTTATTCGATGTTTAACACCACTGTAAACATAGGCTCGAATTCCCTAGGCTTATTTTTAGGCAATCTTGCAGTTGATGAAAACAGAATTCTGGTTCCAGTGAAAGAGGGATACAGCGGAAATGTTTTCGTCACTAACAACGGCTTCAACTCAAACACCTTGAGTGTACCGCTTGAAGTCGCGCCCACTGGCATCATTGCCTGCGACGGCAGCACTCCCGGCGCTTCATACGAAAACGGCACCGACATCAACGATGCCGGCCCTTATGCCGCCGGGTATGTGGATATTATTGAAGACAGACTGCGCGTCTTTTATCCTGCCGAATGCGGATCGATCCGCAGGCCACCGATTCAGGGGGAATTCCCGGTCGTGATGATCCTGCACGGCAACGGCGCGGTATATATCAACTATGAATACATCTGGCAGTTACTTGCCACATGGGGCTTTGTCTCCGTC
>CAYTHG010000450.1:0-3210 GCA_964437525.1 uncultured Myxococcales bacterium
TCTTTTCTCGCGCCGCACCATATCCGAAGCTTGCATCAGCATTTCAGGTTCCGGGTTTCCCATCCTGAAGAAACCGCCGTGGGCTATTTCATCCACATAATGCAGTCTGCCTGTGCCCGAGGGACCGAGATTGAGTACAAAGCTTGTCATCGGGTCTAATCTGTGGCCGAATTCCCGCAGAAAATAGTAAGCTCCGCCATGCGCCGATTGGCTTGCTCCGCAGGCGATGAAATAATATTCGGTGTCTTGCTGCTTTTTTTCGAGCAGGCGTTCCGCCAGCGCAAGCATTTCTGCCATGCCCGAAGCGGATGAAGCGCCCGGCGTGGCTTTGCCGAACAGCCAGTCGGCAGTCAATATCAAGGCTATTGCCAGAAACAAAACTCCAAGATAACCAAACAGCGCAAGCAGACTTCCACTTCCGCCGAATGCAAAGACAAGCGCCAGAATGGAGAAATACAGAACCAGCAGGAGTCCGCTGCGATAAATGTTCATGCGTGAGGCAGGAGTCCATAACAGGCCTGCGATGGAAGGTTTGTTGATATGTGATTCTCGCGGGCTGTCCAGGGAAGCGCAGACAATCACGGTACGTTTGAACTTTTCAGGGGCGTAGTGGCCTATCGCATTCTGACTTATTCCGCTTGAAAGGACGTTGCGTAACCAGTACCAGCGTGAATTCATTTCGCCTGCAAAAGAGATTCCGGCAATCAAGATAAGTATCAATGCCAGAATGGGAACAGAGGGGATAAGTGCCGCTGCCGCCAGCAGGCAGACAAGGTGCAGTATGACAGACCATGCCTGCATGGGTATGGTTCTAAAACGCTGAACTTCGGTTTTGAGTCCGAGTTTTTCAAAACTCTGGGCGATATAATCGGCGGTTTCCTTTTCGCCTTTAGAACATGCCGTGCGATCCCGGTGGCGGCAGATTTCTTCTATGGTCTTCGAAAGCTTTTTATCGAGTTTGTCTGTAGCCGCCATTGCTCTTCCTTCCGTTCATGCTTCCGTGGTGCTGTAACGCATAAGAAAGGGAGGCCTTGCGACCTCCCCTTTTATATTCTGGTGTGGCCGTATTTACTTCAGCATTCCAGCTTCTACTTCGATCTGCTCGCCCGTCAAGACATTGATACGCAATACACGGATCTCGCCTTTCTGGAATTCTTCCATTATGCCGAGCATGTTGATGTAGTTTTTGAGGTTCTCGTTGTTGAATTCGACTTTATAGTCACGGAAGATCGGCTTGCCGGCGGCGTCTTTGGCTGGTTTTTCGTAGGCGAGTTTAACCGTGCCGATGTCTATGATGTGGCCCTTTTTGAAAGGCAGCACATATACGTTTCCTTTGCGTGTCTCTGTTTCCTTGGGGTTTTGAGAAACGAACTCGCGCCAGTAAGGTACGGTTTCTACCGGGGTGTAGCCGATGGCGTATGTTTTTAAAGGAAGCACTTCCAGCACGCCGCCTTCTTCTGCGGCTTCTTGCGGACCCACGGCAACAGCTCTCAATGTGTATTCAAAGCCTGCATCGGCAGTCATCCAGTAAAAACCGTTTTCCATCAGGTATCCGCTGCCGGTGGAGTCGGCGTTTCTGAAGTGCGTGTAATCGAGTACGTCTCTTTCAGACCACATCAACTCAAGGGCGGCGTAGCCCTCGGGCAGGTTTTCAACGGCCACATTTCCGGTGACGAAGCTTCTATGCCCCATTTGGAAACTGACGCCGGGAGTCATCAAGCTTTCACGTTGTGTGGAATGTTTGGTGACAAGCGCGCAGCCAGAGAAGCTGAAAGCCATCAATAAAAGTGCAACAAGCAAAATCTCGGTGCGGAAAACAGTCTTCATATCATCCTCCGTAGTCGTTTTTACAGCAGTAAAGCATTCAATCAGTAGATATACCTGTACCATAATTGCAGGCATGGACGCCAGAATTTTAGCTGATACTAAATGGTTTCATGAAAAAGTGGGGTGAATGGTTGAGTTGTTGACAAAATATTCAAGATTGTCTTGCAGATAAAAATGACACTGGGTATACTTTTGTTCACCCGAGCAGGTTTCATTAAATATAAAAATGTACGGCGGGTTATTTGTTTGTTTCGTTGAAAAATTCTTCGAACAAATGTGGAGGGGTTGTTTTGCCTGGAAGTATCGGAAGTATAGGTGCTTTTAAAATTCCTAAGGAATATTACAGTTCTTGGCTGTCTGTTTGGCTTGTGCCAGTATTTGTATTCTTAGTTTTATTCGGTCTCAATTACTACACTTACACAAAAAACGAGGTGCTCAACAGAAGTCTGATTGAAGCACGAATGCGCGAGAAAACCGAGCATTTGTTTTCTCGCCTGGAAGCCATTTGCAATAAACGTGCGCAAGATCTGACTTCCCTTGCCGGAATGATTCGCAGTCTTCAGCCGGAAGACAGGATGTGGACCTTAAGAAATCTCGGCGGAAAAATTATGGCCAGCGACGGCGGGTTGGCGAGCCTCAATTATATCAATCAGAATTACGAAATCGAGTATTGTCTTCCAGAAAGTCTTTCGAAAGACCTGGTGGACACAAATGTTGCCAAGTTTCCCGAAACAAAAGCTCTGCTTGATTTTGCCTGCGAGAAGGGGCGTCCTGTATCTTCGAAGGTATCCAAGTATCTCACGGAGAAGATTGAGCATGTAATGATAATGCCTTTGGATATGAATATCGACCAATCAAAATGCTCCTGGATTACAGGAGTGTTCAGGATAGATATTCTGTTTGACAGTTTCAGAGAGATCCTAAGCAACAGTGAAATCAGTTTTACGATAAGGCAAAACACTAAAGTCGTATATTCATCGGTTGGTCAGATAAATAATCTGATAAGCGACAAATATTTAAGAAGCAGCTATTCAAAATCACGAAAACTATACGGACAGACCTGGGAATTCTCCGCTTCTCCCAAGTTAGGTGGAACCCTTTACAATATTCCCAAGCAGAGCAAATATCGTTTTCTTACAAATGTGGTTTTGTCGGCGATTATATCGCTGTTGTTGGCATTGGCATTTTTCTCCATATTGAGATTGCAACTAGGGCGAGCCAGAGTCACGTGGTCCGAGAAATGCTACAGGATATTACAGAAGGAACATGAAGTTCTCCTGAACGCTATCCCCGATCACATTCTTCTGCACTCACGCGATCTCAAGATAGGGTGCATGACAGATTAATTCATGTCATGCAGCCGTAGCGTATCTATTTTGGAAT
>CAYTHG010000451.1:0-3210 GCA_964437525.1 uncultured Myxococcales bacterium
GTTTCGGGCTTGTTGCCGTTGGTGTCAGATGGTGGAACAAGACGAGTTGCCTTTTACACGCAGCAGCCATATGAGGTTAGCCTGTCTGTCAGGCTTTTCAATCAAGCCAAGACACACACACCGCAGGAATCCATATTCCTTTTCAGCGGCGGCAGCTTCGGCCCGGAATACAACGACAAATATTCTCCTGTTCCGATCCTGATTCCAGCCGATGCCGGAAAAGTTGAAATCGCAACGGTGATTTCCGGTCACGGTACGGAGGTTCCCGGCAACTGCGCCGAGTTCTGCAATACCGCTCATCATTTTATTGTCAACGGCAATGACAACATCCTTGATTTCCCGATTGCCGGCACTGACGAAGGCTGCATGGATCAAGTGTCCAAGGGAGCCGTTCCCAACCAGTACGGTACATGGTGGTTCGGGCGCAGCGGCTGGTGTCCTGGCATGGAGGTTCCGCTGGTGATGACAGACGTAACCGACCAGATAACACCGGGCCAGGAAAACATTTTCGAATATCAAGGTCTCTTCAACGACGTCCCCTATACAAATGGGGGTGCCAATATCAGGCTTTCTTCCTGGCTTGTAATCTCTAAAAACTCTTCATCCAAATAGATACGGAAATACAATGAATTACCTGTTCGACCCTCAAGAACTGCACGAGTTAAGTGTAGAGGCAATCAAAGACGCCGAAACCCTGAACGACAAGTTCGACAACATCCTGCGAGCTTTGAACGAGCGCTACCCCGGGCGCATCAACAACGATATCCAATGGATCCTGAACTCCGCCAACGGTGCGCTTGGAACCATGACGATACTGTACGCTTCGCTGTCCGAATATATATTGATCTTCGGTTCGCCCATCGGCACCGAAGGGCATTCGGGCCGCTACTTCGCCGATGTACACGACTTCATGCTTCATGGCGAGATGTGGACTTACTATGAAGGCGAAACCGACAGGCATGTATACAAGCCCGGCGACGCAGCACACCTGGCACGGCGACGCGCCAAGGGTTACTGCATTAAAGAACAGGGTTGGATGCTGGAATACGCGCGCGGTTGCATACCTGCCATGCTGCCTATGGGATTGGCCGACAACTTTTTCTCGAATCTGGATTTCCGCAGCGTCTGGTATACCGTCAAGACTTACGGCAAGCTGACAATCAAAGAGCTGATGCGCGGGAAGATCTGAGATACTAACGTCTTGGCAGTCCTAAAGTCCAAGAGCTAGGTTGACAAGCTGCGTGTAATCTCCAAGTCCGAACAGCGCACCTAAAACCATTCCGGCGACGATATCGCTGGGGAAATGGACACCTAGGTAATATCTGGATATTCCCACCAGCAAGCTCCAAAGCAGAGCAAAAGGAGCAAGACAGTGTCCGGCTATTGCCAAACCTACAAACAGTGCAAAAGCGGTAGAGGCATGGGTGGACGGGAAAGAGCCGTCTTTGGGCGGTCTTGTGAGAGGGACATGATTTTCTAAAACCGAGAATGGCCGCTTGCGTTTTATGATGCCTTTTATCACCTGCCCCGTAAGCAACGAGAAAAACGCGCCCAGCATTGCCGCCAGCAATATCACGGGCTCATCTATAAACTCGATATTCAGCTTTAACAGAATAATGAAAAGAAAAGTCGCTCCGAACCATATGGGACCGGAGCCGGAGAAACTGACGACACGCAAAAAAGCTGTAAGCCGACGACTTCGTATGCTGTAACTGAAGCGCACCGACAGCCGGTCCAGTCGATTTATTTCGGCAAGCAGTTTTTGAGAAGAGTCGCTCATTTAAAGTCCTCGATGGCTTCAATGGGTTTCGGTGGATATATTTGTCCATGTCCGGGCGGCATGGAATTATATGCATAGTCGATATCTATATTCCCGATCTCAATGACGCGAGACCTGGAATAGCCTTTGAATATTCCTCTGACTAAAACAGTCTCCATTTGCATCGTCATTGCATACAGCGCGATATCGGCACCTTGCGGTATTTCTTTCAACTCGTCCCCGAATGCCAGCGTAGAAAACGAAAGGCGGTCAGTTCCTTTGCTTATCATTTGCATCAAGGGGATGATGCGCGGATAGCCGTCTTCCGCGACGTAAGCTGCAAATTTGAGGTTGTCGAGCTTGTCGAACATGGCGCGGGTGAAGTGGTTCATCACTTCGGCCTGTGGAGGATTTCCGGCTTTGAGAATATTTCCGAGTCTTGTCAAAAGCGATGACGCGATAATCTTGGGCAGCGGCAGCGGCGCGGATTCGGACGTTTCTATGAGATCGAGATAGTGCACGGTGTTTATGCCGAAATAGCTGTTGTACCTGAACATCGGCTGCATATTGTAAATCTCGTAGTCTTCACCCTCCTTTTTAAGGTGAGTCCACAAAGCCTTGCCGCGCCAGTACTTGCGGTCAAGCGACATTATCAACCACGAAACCTTGGGGTCGTTTTGCATATTGCGTTTGCTTTCGCCTATGCAGAATTCTCCTATGGTCAAATGCTTTTCATCCTTGGCTTGAATCGAAGTCAACAGCGACAAATGCGGTTTGCCTTCGCTGTTGACTGTAGCAACAATGCCCACCTTACCGCTGACGGCAAAGCTTTCTATCTCGGAATTATTGAACACGTTTCTGGTTTTCACGATATTCTCCTGCTCGCAATTATCCGATTGCATCAGCATTTGACTGCTTTAATTTGAGACTTCACATTAACTTTAGAAACAGACACAGAATCGCTCTCCCGCTTTGTTGCTCCGGACCAGTTAACCATCCCGGCGCGAACTCCCGAGTTTTGTGCTGCTTCGAATAGAATCTCCATTTGACGGCTTGTAAGAAGTTCGGCGGATTCGTATTCCCAGTCAATGCCAAGTCTGGCGTACTTGTCTTTACACAAATTGTTGAAGCTGCAAAGCTCCCAACGTTCGGGATAATTATCCAAGTTGTCGGCAATGAATCTACCGATGGCCTTGATGTTTTCAGGTGTGTCTGTAGCTCCGGGAATTATCGGCGTCCTGATCCACAGCTTTATATTTCTGTGCTTGTCTTTTAAAAGACCAACGAGCTTTTGCAGGTTTTCAAGAATTTTCTCATTACCTGTGCCCATAAATATTTTGTGCTTGCCCGAATCCATTTCTTTCATATCAAACAGCACCATATCAGAGAAGGGCAAAAGCTTTTCGAGATTCTCAAAGCGAGTCTGGCCGCAGGTGTCGATGGCAGTGGAT
>CAYTHG010000452.1:0-3207 GCA_964437525.1 uncultured Myxococcales bacterium
TAAAAGTTATCGTTCTTTGTTCTTCAGGCAGCGGCCTGACGTTTTTTATCGAGCCGAGCGAACTGGTGGCCATAATCATCGATCTCAAATTGGCGGAGTTGTAGCTTGAAAGAGAGATCAAGCGCATATTAAAGAGCTTGACCGCAGCCGTGGCCGAAGACGGCGATGCGATATTGCGCAATCTTGAGATTTTAAAAGAACTCGACGTGGTTTCGGCCAAGGCGCATTCCGCCGAAATGCTGAACTGCAACAAGCCCGAAATTGTGGGCGAGGCTCTGCTGGATCTGAAAAAAGCGTGTCACCCTCTGCTTGCCATCAAGGGAATCGAGGTGATGCCCAATGATTTGCAGATAGGCGAGGACTTCAGCGTTCTGGTTGTCTCTGGTGTCAATGCCGGAGGAAAGACAGTCGCCTTGAAGACCATGGGCCTGTGCTTTTTGATGGCTATGGCCGGACTGCACACGCCGTGCGCGGAAGGTTCGAGGATAGGCATGTTTTCTGAGCTTGTGACTGTCATGGGCGACGAGCAATCGCTTTCAGACGGGCTCTCGACCTTCTCGGCAAATATTCACAGCCTGAACCGTATGCTCGACACCTGCCGCCCGGATTCGCTTCTGCTGCTTGATGAAATCATTATCGGCACCGACCCGCAGCAGGGCGCGATGCTGGCGCAGGCCGTTATGGAGAAAATTGCTGCAAAGCAGGCTCGTTGTGCGGTTGCAACGCATTACGACAGCTTGAAACGCCTGGCTTTCTCGCGCGAGGGATTCTCCAACGCCGCAGTGGGATTCAGCGAAGAAAAGCTCAAGCCTACATATAGCTTGACAATAGGAATGCCGGGCTCGTCTTCGGCTTTCAATATGGCCCGCGAACTCGGTCTGGCCGACGATATCGTTGATCGCGCCGTGGAACTTGATTCCGGCGGCAGCGAGATAGAGACGATGGTATTGGCGCTGGAGCGCGAGGTGGAACGCCAGCATGAAATACAGGCGGCGCTCGAACGCAAGCTGGCCGACATCGAAAGACAGAAACTTGAATACGCCCGCAAATTAGAGCTTTTAAAATCGCGTGAGTGGGAACTGGAAGACAGGCACCAGCAGGAGCTTTTGGAAGAGGTCTGCAAAGCCAAGGAAGAAGTGCGCGGCGTTGTGCGCGAGTTGCAAAAAGACGGTTCCATGCGCGATGCCAACGAAGCCTTGAAAAAATTGCGCGATCAGGAAGACGAGCTTGCAAAAAGGCAAAGCCGCTCGCGTCAATTGAAGCGTGAAGAAGAGCAATCACGCAAGCCCGGCGCACGCAAGCAGCCAAAGCAGCCTGTCACCAATCCGGAAGATATCAAGACCGGCATGTGGGTTCACATATCCAACCTCGATAGAAACGGCGTGGTAGTGGAGCCGCCCGAGGGCAACAAAGCCGCACTTGTCGAAGTCGGCAGGCTGAAGATGAGAATCCCAACCGAGCGCATGTGCATACTGCCGGCCTCTCAAAAGCCACAATCCAAAACCGGCAAAATTACCATGTCCGACAGCTTTTCTTCTGTCGGGGGCGACAGCGGCAAGCCTTTGACCTGCGATTTGCGCGGTGAGATGGTAGACGAAGCGCTCTCTATGGTGGATTCTTTTCTGGACCGTGCGCTGCGGGCCAATGCGCCTTTTGTGTATTTCATACACGGACACGGAACGGGCAGATTGAAACACGCTCTGCGCGACTATCTGCGCTCGGTCAGTTATGTCAAGAGCTTCAGGCCGGGCGAGCGCGGCGAAGGTCAGGACGGTGTTACCGTGGTGGTTCTGGAAGACGCCTGATCGTTTTTTTTCCGATATTGAAAGACAATCCGTCATAGGCGAATTCAACCTTGGCCGGTAAAAGCTTTGAGTGCTCGTAGTAGTCTATGTTGTGGGACATGTGCGTGATGACGGCTCGCTCGGGTTTTATTTTTTCTATTTCCTGCAAGGCCTGTTCAAGATTGAAATGCGTGCTGTGTTCTTCAAGCCGTAGCGCGTCTATGATTACGAAGCGGACGCCTTTAAGCAATGGATAGCTTTCGGCATCAATGCGGCTTACATCCGTCAGGTAGGCCAGCGGGCCGATTCTCCAGCCGACGCACAAAAGCCTGCCGTGCCACAATCGCAGGGGAGTGATTTTTTCTCCGAACAACTCGAAGCCTTTGCCGGGCGTGATGGCGTGTGTTGTAAGCTTGGGTCTGCCGCCGCCTTTTTGTCCTCCGCTCTGGAAAATATAATCGAAGTGCGTCTTTAAGTGCTTGATGTGTCTGGGTGCCGCGTAAACGTCCACCGGGCGGCGCATGAGGTAATTTAAGCAGCGCAACTCATCTATGCCGTGGGTGTGGTCGGCGTGCATGTGCGTGTAGAACAGCGCGTCCACTTTGGTGATATCGTGGCGCAGGAGTTGCTGGCGCAGGTCGGGCGGGGTGTCTATCAGGATGCGCTTGCCGTTGTCCAGCTTGACGCTTATGGATGCGCGCGTGCGCATGTTGCGCGGTTTCCCGCCGCTGCATACTGGGCATTTGCAACCGATGACCGGAACGCCTATGGATGTTCCGCATCCTAAAATAGTAAGCTGCATACTTTTCTCTTTCAGCAAAACAAAACGCTTTGTGCTACCCTACCAGACAGTGAGCTTTCGCTTCAAGGGTTTAGTATGATTAACTTATTCCGGGAATATAAATCTCCCCTGATTTTGGGTTTGCTTTTGTTCATCGTGACAAGCATTCCCTATGCCGTGGCGTCTTTCAACGAAGATCCTCAACACGAGTTCAACGGCTACCTGCATTTTTCAGAAGATGCCGACACCTACGCCTCATTTATCAACCAGTCCGCAGGCGGTGCCTGGCTGTTCCACAATCCATACGCAGTGAAAATCAATCCGCCCGAGTATTTCAATCCCCTCTGGCTGGCAGCCGGTAAGCTGAAAGCACTTTCGGGACTCGGTTTCAAGTCCATATTCTGCCTCTTGAGATTTATTGCATCATTGCTTGTGGCCGTGGGATTCTTTGCGCTCTTTAAAAACCTGTTTAAACGCTCTGCGCCTTTGTGGGTAATGTTCGCCTATCTTTTCGGCGGAGGCTTGTGCTGGGCGGCCATGCTTTACAATCCCATGATGCAGTCGCCGGATTTGTACAGCGAGCTTATGCCCTTTGTCGCGGTGGGATTGATTCCCCATGCGGCGCTGTCAGTGGGAGTTCTC
>CAYTHG010000453.1:0-3206 GCA_964437525.1 uncultured Myxococcales bacterium
CATTGCAATGTCACCTCGTACTTCAGACAACCCAGTTGCTTACAAATGAATTTTCATCCGGCACGGACAAAACTACATTTCCGTCTTCCGGTAACCTTTCGATCTCTATACCTTTTTCAAACACAGCCAAGTGGAATTTTATTCCTTCGCTTGAGCGCAAGGGCGTTTTGTTGCCGTCCAAGGGGATGGCCACCTCAAGATAACGAGCATGAGCCCAGATCATCTCGTCAGTTTTCTGAATGCAGCTTCTGGCGTCTTTCGTGACCGGCAACTCTATCGTCAATTGCATGGGAGACTCAAATACCAGGCTGAAGACCGTGCCGTTTGTGCTCGGACTTTCCACCTTGGGCGATTCAAGGAAAAGATAGAAGTTGCCTTCGTCCATTCCGTATTTGATTCTTGAAATGTCGTTGCTGGACTTCTGCATGGAGCCGCCCTGGGGCAGACATTCGCCTGCGCCGTGCCACTTCCAGTAGTTTCCGCGCTGTCCGTCGATTTTCGGGCTGATGGTGCCTGTCGGCAGGCTGAAGCGCGTTTTAGTTTTACCGTTTGTATCCAATGGAGCCGACAACCTGCGCGGCGGTTTGGCTCCTATGATTTTATAAATATTCAAAAGCAGTTTGCGGAACAGGAGGTCGAACATCTCGTCCTGATCGCTTGAGTGACCTTCCCCGAACCACCAGAACCAGTCGCTGCCCTCGGCGCTGTATATGCTTTCCCACAAAAGCGGCAGGTCTTTTTCGGCTATCAGATTGTCGTCTATGGCCTGTTGTGCCGCCTTGCGAGCGCGGAACAACTGCTTCCAGGCGCGATTTTTGACCTTGTCGCCTATCCATGTGGTGAAGTCGGCGTAGATCCAGCTTCCCGAATGCAGAACCGGCAGAGGAGAGGTGTCCTTGTTTTCGCGTGCCAGCTCTTCGAAGGTGACGGTCTCTATTTCAGAATCTTCGGCCAGCGTTTTATAAAGCAGGTTCAGGAACGGAGCGCCGAAATCCTCGTAGTATTCCCAGCAGTTCTCGCCGTCGAGTATGACGGGAACGACGTAATCGGCGTCGTCGGGCAAATGCGCCTTGATGGCGTGCAGGTTGTATATGAAATCTCTGACGGCCTCTTCAGCAGTCATGTTTCCATAATTGAAGCCGATTTTGTCGGACAAGCCGTGGTCGCGGAAAAACAGTTTCAGCTTGCCGTAACTGTACGGGCGGAAAAGTTTGGTTATGTCTCTGCGGCTGCTGCCTAAAGAGCGCCAGAGGACATCTTCGTCTGTTGCTGCCCATTCGATACCGTTTTCCGCCAGCAATTCGGCGGTGGCGGGAGAAAGCGAACCTTCCGAGGGCCAGAATCCGCGAGGCTTTCGACCGAAGAGATTTTCGTAATGTTCTATGGCGCGCTTGATATGCACATCGGCGTCTTCGGCTAGGGAGAAGCTTTCTTTTGGCAGATCGAGATTCGGAAGCGCCTTGTGAGCCGAGTTGACATCTATCAAAAGTGGCAGGATCGGGTGATAGTAGGGTGTTGTGCAGACTTCTATCCTGCCTTCGTCCTGCAATTTCTTATGCAGAGGCAGAATGTCCGCCAGTCTTTGTCTGATTCTGTCCAGCAAAAAGAGCTTGTCTTCCTCGCTGAAGTTTTCGCCCTTTCTGAATAAATCGATTATCTCCGGCTCTTCCATCATGCTGCGCCCGCACCATGCCAGGTTGAACCAGACGCAGATGTCGCGTATATCTTGTGAGGGAGCGGCCAGGATTTCTTTTTCGTTGAGTTTGTATCTCTGACGCAACTGTCTGAAGCGCGGGTAGGGATTTATCATGGACTGGTCGTGGCAGTGGAAGAACTCACGGGCCACGAAAATCCGTTCTTCGTCGCTCAAGATTTCGGAATCTTTCCTTGAGATGAACTCGTGTTCGTCTATGCGTTTTCCGTCGCGCTGATCGAAAATCTGTTCCCAGAGAGAAGGGACATAATTGAATGTCACCTTGACGCCCGGATTCTGCTCCACGTACAGGGCCATGTCGTAATAATCGCGTATGGCGTGCAGGCGCGTCCAAGGCATCAGGTAACGCCCGGTTTCGGGGTCGAGATACGACGGCTGGTGCATATGCCACAAAATTGCGAGTCTCAGCGCCTTTCTCATTTTACCTTCCCTCCAATATTTTAGTAAATGCCACAGCTATATCCGCTGCTTCAAAGAGACTGTGTATTATTGACTGCTTTTCCGTAAATGCAAGTACAAAAGACAATAAAATTAGATTGTTTGCAAATCTATACCCTAGTTTTCACCGTAACGAGTTTATGCCTGATATCTTATTCAAAGTCTTGTACCCTTGACCGGACCCCCCATCGGTTCCAGTCCCATATAACCTGTTTTCCAGCCTTTGCAGTTGTCCTTGCTAAATTTTTCGAAGATTAGGAACATGTTCATTCCGTTAGGAGAAAGCGACAGCAGACGCGGATTTACCCCGGTCAGTCCGGGTAGGTAGTTCTGCCCGGTTTTCAGATATTGCCCGCGATTTTCACCTTCTTTGAATATTTCCACTTTCAACAGGCTTTGACTGACGGGGCATAAAGCTTCTTCAGTCTTTTTCGCCTTACGTTTAGATACAGTCAGGTCCATCTTGATTTTGTATTTTGTGCCGTCTGCACTTGAAAATTCAAGCTCCCACTTGGGTTCGAAGGGGAATTCATAGTCATCGGCCTTGGATTTAGCATCCAACTCCAAGCCGCCCATGACAGGCTTCTGGCCAAAACCGCTTGCGTCCATCTGTGGCCAGTAGCGGTCGTAAAAAGTCTGATAGGCCGCCAGGTTTTTATCTTCGATGGACTTGAGGCTTTTATCCGTGAACGCTTTTGCCTGAGTCATTTGGGTGCCGTTGCCGAACAGGGCGTAAGAACTCGACATGGCGTTAAAGACCCATAGCCTCCAGGTCAAGAGTCCGTCCTTGTCGGTTTCGACAGTTACGAATCCGAAGTGGATGGAGTCCTGCGACCAGCCCAGAAAGTAGTCTTTTGTATGCTTGAGAGGTATAACCGGATCGGCTTCGGGAGCTTTTTCCGCCTGTTTTTCAGCGACTTCTTCTTTTTGTATTTTTTCCAGTTGTTGCTTGGCCGCTTCCTGTTCCTTGTCCTTACTGCACCAAAACATCAAGAAAGCCGAAAGGAGTACCGGAATCATTAAAAGATACGCTTTTCTCATAGACGTTTTCTCT
>CAYTHG010000454.1:0-568 GCA_964437525.1 uncultured Myxococcales bacterium
GGATCTCCAAGTTGCAGAAAATACAAGATTATTCACTTCGTCCAGAATGACGGCTCATGAATTTACACGGACTTATTGAGAAGCTACGACTGATTTTTCCAATAATCGTTAATCGAAGTAAAATTGAAGCTGAGCGGAAATATTCAAGTATCCCGACGGGGTGGTTTCGTCTTCACCTGTAAGGTAATGGTGGCTTTCTATTTCTACACCGAGTGATGTCCACCTGTGTATAAAACCGGAAAACCCGGCGTAATAATAAGCTCCCAATTCAACCTGCCAGTCGTTGTGCGGATAATAGCCGAGATGGGCGTATGGTCCGATGCCTGCTCCGAAATAGGGAGTAATGGGCAGGAAATCCAGTTCGTATTCAAGGCCGAGCGAAGGTGTCACCATGTGTGAGCGATAGGCTTTTTCTTTGGGATTATGGTGTACAGCGTATTCCAGTTGACCTTTGAGCAATACGGAGTCCCAGAAACGCCAACCGGCAGAGGCGTCCATGCAAAAGCCGTGATGGTCGCCGTCCAGTCCGTATTGATAGCTGTATCCGGGCGCAACGGCAAATTGCCAC
>CAYTHG010000454.1:578-3205 GCA_964437525.1 uncultured Myxococcales bacterium
GCCACGCAGGGAAGGGCGGGGCGGCATTTGCATTTGCAATTCCAGCAAAGAACACCAATAATGCCGTAAGCAGTGCAGCTTTAAAATATACGTCTTTCATCACATATAAACTCCGATGTTTCTTCGACATTAGCCGATATGTCGTAAAAAACGCAAATAGTGTCGGAAAAAACATATATATGCATGGGAAAAGATTGACAGTTTGAATTGACTTATCTATATTCACCACCCATGACAATTTGCAAGTTCTATAGTCAAGGAGAGTAGAAGTGGCAAAGCCAAGCAAAAAACTTTCTCGTAAAGATCTCAAGCAGCCCGATGAGTTCCAGACCAAGGGTGAACGTGCCTTAGAGCATTTGCATGAAAACAGAAATAAATATTTCCTGGTAATTATTGCAATAATCGCTGTGGCCGGTCTGGTCAGCGGCGCCAATGCTTTCTGGACATATCGCCAGGGCAAAATTTCCAAGCATTATGCCAACGCCATGGAAGCCTACACGGCACCTGTAGTCGCAATGGGCGAAAAGGACAAGCCGGAAGGTCTGTCTTTCCCATCCGATGAAACAAAGTACATGGAAGCCCTGCGCAGATTCGGTGAAATTTCGTCTTCATACAGCAGTTCCAGCTATGGCGAACTTTCCGTATTTTATGCCGGAAACTGCCACTTCAAACTGAAACGCTACGACAAAGCCGCCGAAGCCTATGCCAAGTTCATCGACGAAGCCGGTTCCTCCATGGAATCCATCGTCTTTTTGGCACACAACAACATGGCTCAATCGTTAGAGATGAAGGGTGAACTCGACAAAGCTTATGCCGAGTACCAGATTCTCATCGACGAAGACGCCGAACTCTGGAAAGAGCAGGCTTATTTCTTCCAGGCTTATATCCTTGAAAAACAGGAAAAGAAGGAAGACGCCGTAAAGAAGCTGGAAAAACTTCTGGAAGAATATCCCGAAACTTCTTTAAAAGCCAAGGCAGAGAAACGCCTGATGGTTTTGAAAGGATAATTTCGGCTTTGAAATGATCCGAAATTCTAAAAAAACAAATTTATCCGTATACCAGCGAGCTTTATTGATAATGCTCGCTGGTATTCTTTTGTGTGCCGCTGCTTCCTGCGCAAACCCCAAAATTCGCCCCGATGAATGGCGGCGTACCATAAAGTATCCGGGAAACATGGCCGTAAAGGTCGTCTGGCGCACACAAATTACCGACCGCAGCATACAATTGATGGATGCCGATCCCCTCGAAGACGGAATACCCGTCAGGGACGACAAATACGTCTATGTCGGCGGACGCTCGAAAAAGCTTTTCAAAATAAACGCCAGAACAGGGCAGGTTGCAGCAAAGAAAAAGCTTCAGGAAGAGGTCTATTCGCAGCCTTTGATCGTCGGCGATATGCTGTATTTGGGCGATTCTTCAGGCTACCTTATCGCCTTCGACAAGCACAACCTGAGGGAACTCTGGAAATACGAAGCCAACAGCGAAATCATTGCTCCCGTCGTACACAAAGACGGCGTTCTGTATTTCGTAACCCAAAAGGACACCTTGACGGCCATCAGCGCCGATGAAGGTGTATTCAAATGGGAGTATCGTGAGGAATTTCACGGCACAATGTCCGTCAGACGACATGCAGCGCCTCTGATCCTTGAAGACAAAGTTGTCACAGGATTCACAGTCGGCACAATTGCGGCTTTCGATCTTGTACACGGCAAAATGATGTGGCGTAGGGATTTGGGCGAGAGCGACCGCTTCAACGATGTTGACGCAACTCCCGTCTACCATGATGGCCACATATACACGGCATCTTTCGACGGTTCCGTTTATTGCCTGAATGCAAAGACAGGTCTTCCTGTATGGAAAACTAAGCTTAAATCAGCCTCAACGGTCTTGATCCTTCGAGACAAGCTGTACTTGACTTCAACCGATAACGGTCTTTATTGCCTCGAAATCGACACAGGCAAGATCTCTTGGAATATGAAGTTCAAGAACGTCATCCACAAGAGCATACTCAGGGACGACTCGGAAGGCGCGCTTTCGAGGCCGGTTCAATACAACGACAAGTATCTGGTCTTTGCAAGTTCCGGAACCGGGTTGTATTTCATAGACTACCAGCTTCAGCGCATGATCGAAGCTTTCACGCCCGGAGTAGGTATCGCTTCAGAACCGACAACACATGAAAACATCGTCTACGTGCTGACCAACGGCGGCTATCTCTATGCTTTGTCGCTGGCTCCAAAGGGCCATCATTCACTCGCCAAATAAGTCTTCATCCCATACAAAGATAAAAACTTAAAGCAACTTACATGATCGCATAAGATATATTATGTAAAGTTGCCGATGTGGGGATGTTTATATCAACTATTCAGCTCAATCATCAGCAATTACTAATGATTCCCCTTCTGATTTTGATTTACGTTTGAGCTTTAAAGGGACAGGATAATCTGACGAGCGATCTTGGCGGCAGTTACGGCAGACTTCTTCGAGCAATCGAGGTTCGGTGCAAGCTCTACGATATCGGCTCCGACCACGTTTTCACCGGCCAGAGCGTTAATACAGGATTGCAAGGCGGCAAAGCTTATGCCTCCCGGCTCTGGAGTTCCGGTTCCTGGCATGTAAGCGGGATCGAG
>CAYTHG010000455.1:0-3152 GCA_964437525.1 uncultured Myxococcales bacterium
GAAGAAGGCACGAGCCTTGACTTTATAAATCCTAATTACAAGGTTGAACTGGTCTTATCAGGCAGTTGTTGTCAAATGGATTTAATACAAAGAAGAGAAATGCCCGGCAACGAAAAACACCGAATGCTTTAACTCCGGATACCACCATCGCCATTATCCACAAACAAGCAAAACTCATAAAGCACATCTGCCGTTCACTGGCGTTCACGCTTGTATAGGACACAAATATCTTGTTGGATAGGTGGTATAAGGGTCGGAATAATTAAATTAGCAGAAAGGGCGTCCAACCATGTACTGACACATGTTGTTGTTTTTAGCGGGAACTGCTTTGACAACTTTGATTATTTTAGGTTGATTTTTTTTTACTGTATTGATTTTATTCATAATAAATCCTTCTATTCAGACGGTTAAACATTATATGCACGAGCAATCACTGAGTCAAGTAGATTCGTCTAATTCTTGAGCTGCCTTTAAGTGTTTCGCATATCTGCAGTCCCAGTGAGAATGCCCTGTATACCCCTGCCCATCAACTACAGAATTACCTGTGCAGCGGTTGCACCATGGGCGCAACTCACAATTAGGGCAGTCTTTTAAATCCTTGAACTTCAAACCTCTAACATGATTCAAAACACTTGAGTTTTTCCAGATATTCTCAAGCTTGTCTTCTCTTATAGAACCTGCCGCTTCTTCACGAATTTCCATGCAGGGATAAATCGTGCCGAAAGGATCGACTGAAAATATCACTCGCCCAGCATCGCAGAGCGGGCTGTCTGGATTGTCGATTTCACCCATACGCGGCGGGTCGTGCGTTTTGGAAATCTTGGACAGACACGTTGTTAAAGTATCGTCATCGACGTTGAGCATCTCGGATGTTTTGTCGCCCGTGCGAGCTGGCATCATAATGAAATTGATTCCAAAGGGTATGTTTTCTTCCCGCAGGCTCTTCACAATGGCGTCGTAATGCTGCTCATTGGCTTTGTTTATGCTGACAGCCGCCCGAGCCGGAACATTGTTTTTGCGCATGATCTTGATGGCGTTCATGGCATAGTCGAAAGATCCTGCGCGTCCGGTGAACTTGTCATGGACCGCAGCATCGGGTCCGTATATGGAAGCCTGAAAATGGTAGACGCCCATGCGAGCCATCTTCTCCAAAAGTTTGTGGTCTACTTTATAGCCCGATGTCATGATGGTGATTGCAAAGCGATTCTTGCGCGCATAAGAGAATATCTCGAAGAAATCTTCGCGCATAAAGGGGTCGCCGCCAGTGAAGGTCAAAAACAGTCCACCGATCTTTTTATAGTCGTCTATAAAATTCTTTATCTCCTGGGTGCTCAATTCTTCTTTAGGGATAACGGGGGTGCCCTTGAGATAGCAATGTTTGCAATCAAGTGCACAAAGGTATGTCAGTTCCATCAGACAACCGATGGAGAGCAGGTTTTGCGAGGCGTATTCCTTGATGGAATTGTAGATGGAGTTCTCGGGGGTCTCTATATCAAGCAGGTCGGCGTTGATCTGCGTTTCTTCCTGTTGATTTGCATCTTCAGAAATAATCAAGCCGTACTTTGAAAGCTCCTCGATGAAATCCAACTCTTCTTTGGAAAACTCGGTGTTCCCAGATTCAATCTTATCAAGAATTATTCCAGCATCGACGTTCATCTGGAATTCGGAATGATCGGCGTGGTTTATCAAAACCGTGAAGTCGGGATAATTTCTATAGGAGACAAGTTTTGAGAGACGATATTCCATAAAACGAATTCCTTAAAGCAAAGAAGCTCCTTAAACTCTTATTAATATATTAATAGCTATATACGAAGAGTCAATAGCGCAAGGGCCAAGGTTACAATTAAGCGTTCACAAACAGTGACTTATTCGCAATTTAAATCTGTTTTTCCACAGCTTCAGGAGGCTCGTAGCAGATGAAATCTCTAACGTCCTTGATGAATGCCAGAAAAATGTAAAGCGAGAACATCACCAGGAAACAACCGCAGATCAGTAAATGAAGAGGAATAAATTCAGCCAACACTCCTCCGACTGCCATTCCCAAAGGAGACAAGCCACCCGCCATCATTCCCAGAAGTCCGAAAACCTTACCCAGTTTTTGCCGTGGAACCATCAGTTGCATGGAACTGGTGATAAAGGTGTTGTTGATGCTCAATACCAAACCGTAAAAGAAGATCATGGCAATCATCAGCGGGACGATTTCGATGTACGGGAAGACCGCCATTGTAGACATCGCCAGAAGTGCCAGGGTCAGGAATACTAAACAACGGTATTTTGATTTTATATTGACGAAAGACAGAACTAGAAATCCGACAAACATTCCGGCAGCAAAACCGCCCATTGCAAGGCCGTAGTTGCCTGCCCCGAGCGCTTCGTTACGCTGGAAAAGCGGCATTATCAATATCATGGCCATGCTGGAAAACAGGTTGTTGACGGCAACTGAGATCAAAAGGATCTTGAGACCTCTAAGCTTGAGGACGAATCTTAGGCCATCTTTTACATCGCTCCAGAAGGATGTCTTGATCGCTCCGGCGGTCTTTATCGACGGTATGCTTATGAAAATTTCGCTGAAGGCCGAAACAAGGAAAGAGATGCCGTTTAAGAAAAACAGCAAGGGCGCACCCAGCCATAGAAACAAGAAACCGCCGACGGCGTTGCCCAGGATTCCGGATGCCGAATGTATGACGGAGAAAGCCGAGTTAGCCTTTATTATCTGTTTGGGAGGTACAAGGTCGGGCATGGCTGATTGAGTGGCGGGCATAAAGAAAGCTGCACAAATTCCAAGAATCACTCCAGCAGCAAAAACCATCCAGATTTTTATCAGACCGAGCAATGCCATGACACCCACAAAGGTAATGGCAACGCCGCGAATTAAATCCATTGCAATCAGTAGCCACTTGCGGTCCGACCTGTCTACTATCGCGCCAGCAAACGGGGAGATCAAAGTGCGCGGCAGGATCGTGGCGGCCATCAGGGTTCCCATAAGAGCGGTAGAACCTGTTACTGCCAATATCCAGAATCCCAAAGCGATTTCGTAGAGGGAGTCTCCTACAGTGGATACCAGGCTGCCTTGCCACAGTAGAAGGTAATTTTTATTACAGAGACTTTTCGGAGTTTGCCTTACTTCAGTTTCTTCTTGTACTTCGTTTTCC
>CAYTHG010000456.1:0-3131 GCA_964437525.1 uncultured Myxococcales bacterium
CCTCTCCCAGCGCCTTCTCCCAAATCTTCAGGGATCGCTTATAAAGCGGCTCGGCTCGTTCATATTCGCCAGTGTTGTGCAACGCCAATCCAAGTTCATTCATAAGACCCGCATCATCCGGCTTCAGATCCAGGACTTTTTGACGCCATCCAACCGACTTGGCGTAGCGCCCCGCGTAATATTCGGTGTTGCTCCTGGCATTGTAATACTTCAGCAGATCAGTATTATCCTCTTCCAGACTTCTCGCTTTCTCATCGCGGCTTTTCTCCTTCTCTTCAATCAGGCCATCCAAAAGGCGGGCAGCCTCGTCGTATTCCCTGTTGGCTATGGCCTTTAGGGCCATGGCGTAGTCGTCGGCGCCCTCAGGCAAAGCATTCGCCAGACGAACCGCCTCAGCGCTGGGCTGCGCCTCCGCATGCTCAAGCCTGTTTTGAAGAAATGTGATCTGGCTGATCTGTGAGTCTATTATATTGTTTTTTTGAGATATCTCCTTTTCAAGATACTCGACAATTTTCTTCAGATCCCGACTGAATATAGCAAGATCGTGCTCTATTTTAATCAAAATCGGCTGGAAATCAGGGCGGGCCTTCAGCGCTTCGAAGAATTCCTGGAAGGCCTTCTCCTGCTCTTCGCTCGTGTCACCGATCTCCTCAAGCCGCTTCCGGGCCTCCTTATCATCTCCCTCGATAGCGGCTGTTACTGCGGGCAGAAAGCGGGCGAATTCTTCCAGCACGGCATCTCTGGAGGTGAGATAAATCTCGACCTCTTTCATCGCCTCTTCAAGCTGCTTTTGGGAGGACAACTCCCAGCCCGCGCCTAGGACCTTCTTTAAGGTGTCGTAAATGATGTTGAAAGCTAAAGCTTCATCTATTCCAGTAATCAATTCTCCCTCCGGGGAAAACAGAAATTAAAAATGATGATGAATCTTCGATGCCGATCGATGGGAATCATAACACATAAGGAAGGCTTTTGACGCGGCTTTTTAGAGGATCCAGCTTCAAGCTGATTGGATTTCAAGCGATTCCGATAAAAACTCTCCCGCTGGGAGAGGTCGAAGGGAGATATCGAAAAGCTCCACCAATTAATACGAAACAAACTTGCTCTCCGCTAAAACGGATGGGTTTCTTCAGATTTTCAATCGGTACCGTTGCTGGTTTTTGCTTGTTGCGCGTCGTCTGCTTCGCTTGCTTTCCAGTTTGTCACAAGAACGCCCGATTTCTTTTGCCTGGAGGGATTGAGATATTTTTGATCGGCGGGTAGATGATCGTTGAAGATGTAGTGAGTTTCCTTGATTGCATCGTCAATCGTGTCCATAGACCAATGGGAGGTATCGTAGGCTGGTAGAGCGCTGATGGTAATCTTCGTTCGCTCGATAGCAACCTCGTTGGCCTTCCAGCCTTTGTGTGCACTGGTGATGATAATGGGCACGATGGGAAGGCCGGTTTGAATAGCCATATGCACAAAACCTTTTTTGAAGTCGGACAGATGCCCGTCTTTGGAGCGTGTGCCTTCCGGGAAAATAAGGACGCTCAATGCGTTATCGCGGACAAATGTTTCAAGGGCTTTCATTCGAGCGACCGATGACTTGCTGTTGCCTCTGTCAATAATCAAGTGACCGGAGAGCAGATACATCAAGCCGAATAGCGGGTAGTAAACAATCTGTTTTTTTGCGACCGAGCAGGTCCGGGTCGGTGTAAGCCACATCATAATGAAAAGATCAAGGATCGAGGTGTGGTTGCACATGTAAATTGCCGGGCGGTCGCCATCGATGTTTTCGAGACCATCGGCTGTGATACGACTTCCGGAAAGAAACAGGAGAACACGTCCGAAAACGGTTCCGTACCAGTTACACCACTTGATACGCGCGACACGATTTGGAAGCAAGACAAGCAGAACGGTCATCGTCAGTACAAACGATGCAACCAGAAACAGGCTACCGACGATGTATTTAGCTGCTGAAATAAAGCTGATCTTCACATAGCGAAAAACTCTGAAAAGCTGGAAGAGCCAGTTGGGAGTATATCGCTTGGCAATGACTTCCTTGGCCAGATCCGTATATTCTTTGTATTCTTTATTGATTTTTGTCACATTAACTCTTTTGGCAATTGTTGGGTGCTTCGCTAATCTCGCGTTGTTATTTGTCTCAGATGGATCTCTATACTATGAATCCTACACAGGATTTTCTGATTGTCAAGACTGGAGAGATGTTTGATGAAGCGTAAGCCTGTAAAAGATCGCTGCTGCATGAACCCAGATTGTGCTCTTCATGGTCAGTTCGGCAAGGGCAACATTGACCCGCAGAACCGGATGAATTACGTTAACAACACTTTCTCAGAGAAGCACCCAACAGTTGCCTAGGTAAGCACCATATTTTCTGCAAACAGCCAAGTGGCTGATATTGCTGACGTATTGATAACAGCGAGGGGCAGACGAAGAGGCGAGAGTCCCGCTATTTGGTGACGATTTTCTGGTAGCGACGCCGCCGGTTGATAAAGGCGTCTTTGCCCAGTTCGCGCTTCTTCCAATCCTCGTAATCACGGTAGTTTCCGGTAAACCAGCGCACTTGGCCTTCGCCTTCGAACACGAGTAGATGCGTGCAGATACGGTCGAGGAACCAGCGATCATGGCTGATAACCAGGGTACAGCCGGGATAATCGAGGATCGCATCTTCGAGCATACGCAGGGTGCCGACGTCGAGATCGTTGGTGGGTTCATCCAATAACAGTACATTGCCGCCGACCTTGATGGTCTTGGCTAGATGAAAGCGGTTTCGTTCTCCACCGGAAAGTTCATCCACATTTTTCTGCTGCGATGTGCCGGTAAATCCGAACCAGGACAGGTATTGCCGGACGGGAATTTCACGCCTGCCGATTTGCACGACTTCAGAGCCGGCGCCCATTTCTTCCACCAGCGGCTTTCCACCTTCCAGCGATTCGCGCCCCTGATCGACGTATGAAAACGAGACGGAGTCTCCAATATCAACACGACCGGCATTCGGCGTATCTTCCCCCATGATCAGTCGCATCAAGGTTGTTTTACCCGTGCCATTGGGACCGATCAGCCCCACCACCGCCCCTTTGGGAACATTGAACGACAAATCGGAAAAGAGCAGATGGTCGTCAAATCGTTTT
>CAYTHG010000457.1:0-3130 GCA_964437525.1 uncultured Myxococcales bacterium
CAAATCTGAATCCACAATAGTGGAAGCGCCTTTGCCTGTGGGTTTATCCGGCACCAGAAACTTCATCGAGCTTTTAGGAAAAACAGCAAAACGCGAAAACGAAGCCCGAGAATATATAGACAAACACCTCCATAAAACCGTACCACGGCTGGAATGGGTGATTCAGCGCGTATTCGCAGGAAAGCGCGTCGTTTTAATCGCCGACCCTTTGTATCTTCCGGCTCTGCAAAATTATCTTTCGGAACTCGGTATGAATGTCTGCCTTGAAATATCCCGCTCGCGCCGCAAACCAAAAAAATTCCCCGGCTCCGGCGACAAGGACGACCTGACGCGCCTGTTCGACCCGAGTCTCGATATGCTTTCGGCTCATATCTTGAATCTGCAAAAGGACGGCGATATCGATCTTGTAATCGGCAACAGTTGGGAACGCGACTCCCTGCACGAGTTCGGGCTGCCGTTTTTCGAGTTCGGCTTCCCCTCCATCATAAGGCACAGCATCGCAGACGAACCCACCTGGGGCTTCAATGGAGCCTTAACCCTTGCCAATCAGTGGTGCAATGTACTCATGGAAAGCGAATATTCCCGCAGTCGCCGACGTCAATAGCGCTTGACCTCATAAAGCAGTGGTGCTAAATTCTGCCGTTAAGTAGTTTATTTGAAAGATCGGACGGCAGTATGCAAAACCTGAATAAATTTACCGGAACTTGCAGTATTTCCATTCTCACCTTTTTCCTGCTTGTTTTCTTTACAACCTCGACAGCTTCTGCAAGCCCTGACGAGCTGGCTGCAATTCGCAAGGCCATTCGTGAAAGCGGCGCTGGATGGACTGCAGAAGAAAACTACATAACAGAGTTGCCCAAAGAAGAACGTCAGCGTTTCCACAACGCATGGATACCTGTAGATGAATTTTCCGACGTGGCAGTCACGCCCTATGCTCAAGACAGAATGCGCGGCGGCCTGGACTGGCGTAATTTTGAAGGCGAGAACTGGGTTACTATCGCAAAACAACAGGGTAGCTGTGGCTCATGCTGGTCTTTTGCCGCAATCGGAGCGCTTGAAAGCCTGGTTCACATGGCCGAGGAAAAGCCCGTAACCTGGAACTACGAAATCGACCTGTCCGAACAGTATGTCATGTCCTGCGGCAGCAACGACGATCCCTGCAGCGGTGGATTCGCCGATACGGCCATGAGAATACTCGAAGACGAAGGGACCGTAACCGAAAGCTGTATGCCTTATAAAACCAGCAACGTGTCGTGTTCGCAACGCTGCTCCAGTTACCTCTCGCAACTCGAAAAGATAAGCGGCTGGGACTGGGTTTCCAATGGCACTATCAGTGAAAGCGCCAGAGAAAACATCATGGGCGCGCTGGCTCACGGCCCGGTGCCAAGCACCATGTACTGCTGTGAAGACTTTGATTACTACAACGGCGGCATATATTCCCATAGCTGGGGAAGTTGCCCGACAAACGCAGGACACAGCATCCTTATAGTCGGTTATGATGAGGTTCAGCGGTACTGGATAGTCAAGAACAGTTGGAACGCCCAATGGGGTGAAGGCGGCTTTTTCCGTATCTCGTGGGATGACCAGGGCTCTCAGTTGGGAGAATTCACCACCCGCCTGCACTACGGAAGCGCTACATGCAGCGACGACGGTTATGAGCCGAACGACTTCAAGGCCCAGTCGAAACCTGTAGATCTGGGATTCATTCCGGCCTTGCAGCTCTGCCCCGGCGATATCGACTACTACACACTCACTCTCGCTTCAAGCTCCGCGCAGGTTTCAATAGAAGTTCGCTTCACTGACGTTCTCGGCGATTTGAACTTGAGAGTCCTTGACCCCATCGGTCGTGAAATTGCTTCTTCCCTTTCTACAAGCGACGATGAAAAAGTCGTTATCGTTCCTCAGATGGAAGGCGAATACCGTCTCGTGGTGTTTTCCGACAGCGACTCCGTTGAGAATCGCTACGATCTGCTGATTGAAAACAACTGCCAGCCCGACTGCATCGGCAAAAGCTGCGGCTCGGATGGTTGTGGCGAAGAATGCGGGCAGTGCGATGGAAACGACGTTTGCATAGTCGATCATTGCATCTGTATGCCTCAATGTAAAAGCAAAATCTGTGGGCCGGACGGTTGCGGCAGCCAGTGCGGAGAATGCTCCGGTGCTGGTGTCTGCGAAAACGGCAGATGCATTTGCGAACCCGAATGCGACGGCAAAGAATGTGGCTCTGACAATTGTGGTCTTTTTTGCGGAATCTGCAAAGACGGCCTTGTCTGTTCGGATGAAGGACAATGCATAACTGAAAGCGAAGCTGAGGAAATAGAACAGAACAAGCAGGAACAAGAGGAAGAAAACAACTCAAGCAATAAAGACGATGACGAAGAAGACGATGAAGAAGACGGGCTCGGCACAGACGGCGGTAGCGGTTGCTCAAGCACTGAATCCAGCACATCTGCAATATTTTTAATTGTCTTTTTGGTGTTCGCTTTTTATCGCACAAGAAAAGTTAAATTTTGTTCTTAAAAAAAATTGACAAATAAAAGTCTCCGTTGTATATATTTGCTCCCTTGGTTGCGGGAATAACTCAGCGGTAGAGTGCCACCTTGCCAAGGTGGACGTCGCGGGTTCAAATCCCGTTTCCCGCTCCATCCAAGTTTCCAAGAGGCTATCCCCATTAAGGATGCCTCTTTTTTATGGCGCCGTGGCCAAGTGGTAAGGCAGAGGTCTGCAAAATCTCCATCACCGGTTCAAATCCGGTCGGCGCCTCCAAAAATAATTAATCCGCTCACTTCGGTGGGCGGATTTTTTTTGTTTTACCCCACAACAGAAGATCCACCTATTTTCAGCAAAACTGGAACACGAAAGGTGCGACATTTATTGCCCAATGATAACAATGTCTTACGCGACCACACCCCGTGATTAAATATTGTGCAACGATAAAATCCAATGAAATCAAGGCTTCTCAAAGTATCGTGAATATCTTTTGATGCTGCCAGAATTAATTCTTGAAAATATTTTCTCGGTTTTTTAAATCAAAAATCTTCGTACAAGGCAAATCTTAGCCGACCGAACACCTCGCAAATAAGATACTGATAATACTTCAACAATTCACATCAGCCTATCAATGCAAACC
>CAYTHG010000458.1:0-3127 GCA_964437525.1 uncultured Myxococcales bacterium
ATTCCAAATATCCATTTTGGCAATCTTTATCATCTTGGGGCTTTTCTCCTGCGACTATAAAGACCCTAATCAACCACGCACCATCACCGGACTGGTAGACGCCACTGAAATCGACGTGGCTTCCAAGATCCCCGGGCGAATCTCCGAAGTGTTCGTCAAAGAAGGCGATACCGTCAAAGAAGGCGACAAGCTTCTTTCAATCTTGAGTGAAGAAATCGCCGCCAAAATCGATCAGGTCGAAGCCGCCATCGAAGCTGCGCAGGCCCAGCTTAAAATGGCTAAGAAAGGCGCTCGCAAGGAAGAAAAAGAAGCCGTCAAAAAGCAAATGGAAGCAGCCCAGCACCAGGTAGACATCACCAAGAAGATGTACGACCGCATAGCAAAACTGCGCGAGACCGGCGCCGTCGCTCAATCCAAGTTCGAAGAGGTAGAGTTCAAATACAACATATCCCTCGACCAGCTGGCCATGGCCGAAGCCAAATACACCATAGTAAAAAAAGGCGCCCGCGCCGAACAGATAGAGGCATTGGCTGCTCTGGTTAAACAGGGAGAAGGCACACTGGCCGAAGTGGAAAGCTACAACAAGGAAACCACGCAGTTTGCCCCCATCAACGGCGAAATCTCCAAGGTAATCCTCCACAAAGGCGAGTTGGCGGCAACCGGCTATCCTCTCATCACTCTGGTGGATATGTCCGATATCTGGGCGACTTTCGCGGTACGCGAAGACATGCTCAGCAGCCTGAAAAAAGGACAGGAAATTCAGGTATTCATCCCGGCTTTGAATAAAAACGTCAAGATGAAGATCTTCAATATTTCCGCAATGGGCGACTTCGCCACATGGAAAGCCACCAATGATCGCAACAGTTTCGACCTCAAGAGCTTCGAAATCAAGGCTCGTCCGGTAGAAGTTGTTGAGAATCTACGTCCCGGAATGACCATCCGCTGGACAGAATAAGACTCGCCCAATGCATAATTTTTCGCAAGGCTTCTTAAATCAACTGCGTCGCTTGGCGACTCAGCGCAGGTTTCAGGTGTTGTTCTTCACCCTGTTCCTTTTGTCCTGGTTCGTAATGGACATCTATTCGGAAATGATCGTCAAAGACGTTCCGGTAGCAATCGTCGATTTCGACAATTCGTCCATCAGCCGCACCATAAGGCAGTTCGTAAACTCGACCCGCACCGCGACTGTCAAATATATGGACATACTTTCTCTTGAAGACGCAGAGGAGCTTTTCAAAGACGGCGTAGTCTCTGCAATAATCCTGATTCCCGATTCCTTCAGTTCCGACATAAAAAAAGGCAAGCACGCCTATGTGACCATAGCGGTGGATCAGGCCAATATTCTTTTGGGCAAAAACGTGTATAAAGACATAGCCCAGGCCATCGGCACCGTATCGGCAGGTGTCCAGCTTACATATCTAAAGAAAAAAGGTGTCGCTGCCGATAACGCTCTGGCAAGAGTCGTCCCTATAGTAGTAGACGAGAACTTCAGCTTCAACCCGGCCAACAACTATGTAATCTACATCTGCCCCGGCATATTGATGTTCCTCTTCCATGTGTTCTTCCTGATATTGGTAACTTCGACCTGGCTGCCCGGCACATCCGAGGATAAGCTCGTAAAAAGATTAGGCAGCCTTCTGGCAGTATTTGCGGTCTGCGTTCCAGTGGCACTGGTGCTCTTCTATGTCTTTTTACCCTACGTGGAAATCTACCCCAAAAGCTCATTCGGCGTGGTCCTGACACTGCTGATGACTTTCATGCTCTTCGATATATTCATGGCGCTGGCATTTTTCACCTTGATTCCCTCTAAACTGACGGCATTGCAGGTAACCATTGTTTTCGGAATGCTGTCCATGATGCTCTCGGGAATCACATGGCCGACCAACATGTTCCCTTACTGGATGCAAGTTGGGTCCATACTGACTCCATTCACTCCCTTCGCCAAGGCATTCCAGACTTTCCTGCATTACCCGACACAGCTTTCGGAGATTCCATTCGTGTGGGAAATGTTCCTTAAAGAAGCCATTGCATTCGGATTCATTATCCTCTTGGGTCTTGCCGCGAGATTCGGAATATCCAAGCTGAAGGGAGGCTCGGAATGCTGAGGGAACGCTGGCTGTTTTTATGGCAGACCATACTTGACGAGTGGAAACACATCTTCACTCAAAAGAGTCTTCTGCTGGTCCTTTTTGGATTGCCCATCATCTACCCTGTCATTATCTCCGGCCTGTACATGCACAAACAGGTGGTGGAACGCCCTGCCATTGTAGTCGATCGCGATAACAGTTCTTTATCGAGAGAATTCACGATCAAGCTCGATGCCACACAAGGCATGGAGGTAATCGGCCATATGGGAGACCTTGGTGAAGCTTGGAAAAAGATCAAAAATCAGGAAGCCGAAGCGCTGATTTTCATCCCCGACGATTTCTCAAGCAACATTAAAAAAGGTAAGCACGGACAGGTCAAACTGTGGATCAACTCTGCCGATGTTCTGACCTACAGCTCATCATATCCTTCCGTCAGCTATGTTTCATCCCACATGAACGCAAAGTTGGGGCGTGAATATCTATACAACTTTGAAATGGACAACACCACCGCCGATATGCGCATAATGCCGATCAAGTCCAATGTTCTCAACATGTACCACCCCAGCATCAACTACGGCGACTTCGTGGTCATTCCTATTTTGTTGATCGTCCTGCAACAGATCATATTGATAGGCATGTCCTTCAGCTTGGGCTTGAGACGGGAGTCCGGTAAGTTGAAACTGCATCCGCGCTTTCCCTTCACCGCCATTGAGGGCAAAATTCTGGCCCAGTTCGTGTTCTACTTCATCGGCTCGGTGTTCATGATCTTCGCCGTGGTACCCTTCTTCGACTGGCCTGTGGTAAACAGTTGGGGCATGTTGTTCATCTTCATGGCAATGACGCTTGCTCTGGCGCCGATGTCCATGATTATTGCCATATTGATGAAAGACCGCTTCGAGGCCTTCCAGATTCTAATGCTGTATTCGACTCCGGCCTTTCTGGCATCGGGCTATACTTGGCCTTTTGACAAAATGCCCATGTGGGTGCAGGCGTTGGCTGGGATGCTACCCATCTCTCCGGCTCTTCAGGCACTTTTCTCG
>CAYTHG010000459.1:0-3115 GCA_964437525.1 uncultured Myxococcales bacterium
GTTGGGGATTGCCATATTTCAGGCTAGCAATACAGTATATGCCAACGAAGCTTTCATTCGTATCTGGGGTTTTGAGGATGATGATCTTTCTAAAATGGACAAGAACGGGATACTTGCCCTTGTTCACCCTGATGACAGAGAATTTGTCGGATCTCAATATGAGAAAAAGCAGATTGGTTCCGGTGATCATATACCCAACTATTCAATGAGAGTCGTACATGGCGATGGGAGTATTTGTCATCTGGATCTTTACTCCAGACCGGTTCTGGTAAAAGGAGCTTATGCAAACTTTGTGACCGTTATCGACAGCACGGAAAGGAAGCAGGTCGAAGATGCCTTGGCGGAAAGCGAGAGTCGTCATCGCCTGTTGGTCGAGAATGCTCCCATCGGTATTATCGCCACAGATACGGGTGGCAATATACAAGAGGCCAATCCCAGACTGGTCGAAATTCTGGGATCCCCTTCGATTGAGCGGACACAGTCAATAAATTTGTTTACCACAAAAGGTCTGATCGACGCCGGTATATCGGAAAGGTTCAAGAGTTGTGCAAAAACAGGAGAGCCAAGTATTGGACTCAGCGAATATGTTTCAATCTGGGGTAAAATTACCAACCTTCGTCACCATCTCAGGGCAATAAAGAATAACGAAAACGAAATTGTCGGAGTTCAGGGTATAGTCGAAGATATAAGCGATCAGATCAGAGCGGAAAAAGCTAAAGAAGCTATGGAGGCCGATCTGCGGCATCAGCAAAAGCTGGAGGCAATGGGTACTCTGGCAGCGGGAGTGGCACACGAGATAAACAACCCAATAAATATTATCATGAACTACGGCGAGTTGATTCGGGACGAGATGGGGGATAATCCGGAAGTAGACAAGTTTGCACAAAACATTATTGCAGAGAGCAACCGTGTAGCCGTTATCGTCAGGAATCTTCTCTCGTTTGCAAGGGCAGACAACTCTTTGACCGGCCCTGTTGAACTTAACGAACTGGTAGATACCACTTTGAGCCTGATGCGTAATTTTCTAAGTAAGGACAGGATTTCAGTCAATGTCGAGATAGACAAGGATTTACCTCGGTTACAGTGCAATCCTCAGCAGTTGCAGCAGGTGTTTATGAATCTTATCACCAACGCACGCGACGCTCTCAACGAGAGATATCCCAATTACCATGAGGACAAAAAAATAAATATTGTAACCTCAAAGATTGAGAAAAACGGTCAGAAGTGTGTAAGATGTACCGTAGAAGATTTCGGGAGCGGGATCTCTGAGGATATCATAGATAGGATATTCGATCCGTTCTATACCACCAAGCCCAGAGATGTCGGGACCGGATTGGGGCTTTCTGTCAGTCATGGTATTGTAAAAGATCACGGCGGCAATCTTTGGGTGGAGAGTAGGGAAAAGGAATTTACGCGCTTTCACATAGATCTTTGTGCAGACTCTGCAAGTTGAAATCAGTTTGCTGATCGAATGTCATTTATGAGACAGAAATAAGCAGACGCTTGCTAATAATTATCATCCGGGGGGGGGTAAATGGCTAGAGTTCTTGTTGTCGATGACGAAAAGGGTATCAGAGATACTTTCAGGCTGTTCCTTGCCAAGGTGGACCACGAGGTCAGTGTTGCAGAAGATGCCGATCAAGCAATAGAAATACTCAACGAGAAAGATATCGACGTTGTCATCTCGGATATTATTCTGCCGCGCGTCAGTGGAGTAGAGCTTCTTCATAAAATCCGCAAGATTTCATCCAGCATACAGGTAATCCTTATTACCGGTGAGCCCACGGTGGATACGGCTTCGGAGGCCGTGCGCTCGGGGGCTTTCGATTATCTGACCAAACCTGTATCGCGTGAACAGATCCGCAAAGCTGTTTTAGCCGCCGAACGTCTGATGAAGCTTGAAAGAGAAAATAGACGTTATCGTGAACAGTTGGAGGATCTTGTAAAAAGACGTACGCGTCAGATATTGCAGTATTCCGACCGTCTGCAACATATAGCCGAAAACACCAAAAGATTTGCTCTGAGCCGAGACATATACGAACTGGCTCCCAAGATTCTTGAGCTTTTTGCCACCAACATGGGCACGGTCGGAGGCAGTCTGTTTTTGCGGGAAAGCGATACGCTGCAATTGGTGTCATGCCTCGATCCGGGACATCAGGCCGATACCATCGTTTTGCCTCCACCTCCGCAAACGGTTATGGGAAAGTTGTTTGAAAGCAAGGAAGCTTTTCTTGTTCTGGATATACAGGATGATAAAGATTACCAGACTTCGGGCTGGTCCGGCTATAAAGACGGATCGCTCTTGGTTATACCGTTCATAGACAGTTTCGATAGCAGTATCCAGGGGCTTGTGACTCTGCACAACAAGCTGGTGCCGCCGTTTAATGAGCAGGATATAGAACTTGGTCGCATAATCGCCGGTCACAGTATGGAAGCCCTGAAAACCATAGGGTTGACACGCTCCCTGAAGGAATCCGAGGACAAATACCGCCAGCTCAGCGATAAGTCGCTGATGGGGATTCTCGTTGTGCAAGGCGGGAAAATAGTCTATGCCAACCCGCGTATGGCGGAGATTCTTGGTATAGGTGCATCTGAAAATAAATACTATGTAGGCAAGGAAATTGTGGGATTCATATATCCAGCCGATAGAGAGATAGTTGAGAAACGTCTTAGAGGGAGAATACAAGGAAAAGATCCTGCCGACCATTATGAGGCAAGGTTGATCCGCAAAGACGGTCGCTTGATATGGGTAGAGATGCTGGCTTCCAGTATTGAGCATGAAGGAAGTGTGGCCAGTATGGTCAATGTGCTGGACATCACAGAACGAAAAAATGCACAGGAAAATCTGGCCGAGAGCGAAGAACGTTATCGTTCCTTGATAGAGGAGACCCAGGAACCTATTGCTATTTTCCAGGATGAAAAGCTGGCATATATAAATGCGGCTTTCTGTCAGATGTTCAGTGCCGATGAACCCGAGCAACTTTTGGGGCACAGATTGAAAGATGTGCTGCATCCTGAAGAGCGAGATTACGTGGTGAACATGTTCCGCAAGAAGATGGCCGGTTACTCTATTCCTTCCCCACTGGAAAGCAGAATCATCAGGTTGGACGGGAGA
>CAYTHG010000460.1:0-3101 GCA_964437525.1 uncultured Myxococcales bacterium
GCGTCGCTGCTTTCAGAACCGGACATATTCACGATTTCACCCACATGGGCGGTACGATAGCGCGTACCCTGCCCCGGTGCAGATGTCCCTGGAGGCGACTGTATAACAGCCGAAGGCGGAGTGTTGTCTCCACCGTTACCCAGCAGGTAAACATGAAATTCCGGGTAGTCAAGACCTGAATGTCCGCCGGTGCGGTCGGCGTCTTTGTCGTCATGTGAGATAACAAGCGAAGCGCTCTGCATGGCCGAGCCGCTCTCCTCTGTCGGCATGAACTTAACTTTTGCTATCATGGCCTGCGTATTGGAACCCGGCAGGACACAGCCGCTGTCGCATTCCACAGGGGTCACGCCATCGACCCAGGTCAGACTCTCAAGCTGGAAAGCTTCGCTGCCCACCAATTCGATCTTGGAAATGTTGAGACCATAAGAACTTGGGTTGCGGATGATAATCGTCTCTTCGACTTCGCTGCCCGGCGGCAGAGGGTTGTCGGGAGTGAAATCTATATCACCGGGATCAACCATCAATCTCGGGTCTGTCGGGTATTTTACCAGCAGAATGTCTTTGGGTTTATGCCCCTCGGTGGAGCACATATCCTCGTCACCTGTATAATTGACAGCCGTGCTGCAAACCCAGATGCGCGCCATGTCCTGATCGGTAGCTTTGGGCGCGTAGTTGACCTTAAAGTCGAGAGTTTCGCCCGGCTCGAGATCTACAGGTAAACCTTCGGCCACAGCTTCCCAGACATCCTCCTGCAAAGAATCGGCAAGAACGTCGGAGACAGTCAAGGTGGCGCTGCCGGTATTGCTGATTATTCCGCTGGCACTGGCGACCCACAAAGCCTTTTCAGCTTCGCTCATATCGGCAATCGGCTTGGGAAGAACCTGCACGTTCTGAAAGGAATTTTCGGTATCGAAATCTATTTCCATTTTCGGAGCAGTACCGAAACCGTGCAAAGCGACAGGGAACTCTATCCCTTCGCCATCTAAAATAACCGCCAGTTCGCCTTCGGTTTCGCCCTCGAACTCGGGAGTGAAGGTCACTGTGATGGTCATGGACTGATCGACATCCAACTGCGCCGGAGGAGGCGGCAAAATATCCAAAGTACCAAAAGCGTAATTTAAGCGTGTTTTAACCTCACGGATATGCACCGGAGCGTCACCGATGTTGGTAACGACTACCTGCCTCTGAACGGTAATACCTTGAGCTACAGCACCGAAGTCGATGTTTTGCGGGAACACGTCCAAGGGCGGCGAGATTCCTTCACCGCTCAAATTTATAAGCGTATTCTGATTTTCATAATCGTTGGAAACGATCTTCAACACACCGGCATTCTGCTCAACCATAATCGGATTATACTTGGCTTTGATTTCCACAAACTCGCCCTGAGCCAGAATTGTCGGCAGGTTGTCGGTTCCGTCTTCGTCAGGATCGAGATCGATTTCGAAGGTATCATCGGAATCGTTTGTAAAAGAAGCCTCGGAGATATTCAACTCTGCGCCGCCACGGTTCGTTATCTTCACCATTATCTCGGCTGTCTGACCGACTTTCACCGTCCCGAAATAAAGCTCTTCCGGCTCGACTGCTATTTCCGGCACGACACCGATTGCATGAAGAGTTACCGGCAGAGGATAGGGAGCTTTGCTGTCGTTGTGGTATATCCAGACTTCTCCGTTGAATTCTCCCTTGGCCAGAGGATGGGCGCGCATATCAACATCAATGTGTCCACCCGATAGAATTTCCTGCGGCAAATTTATGGCAAGGCGCGTGAAGGCGTCTTCGCTTGCAGGACTCAAGTTTATTCCATCTATGAGCAGCGTTCCGGCATCGATACCGCTTGCAATGTTCCTGATCTGGAAACTCTGCTGTACTTCTTCACCGACCTTGACCAGTCCGAATTCCACCGTCACAGGATCAATAGACAGAGTAACGGTCATGCCGTCCCGAGAAATAATGGTGACTCTGCGCTCCACACCGAAGCTGTCGTTGGAGATAATTTGCAATTGGCTTTCCATGGGACCGTCAATGGTGCGTACAAAGCTGAGCTTCAATTCGTATTCTTCACCCGGTGCAAGTTCCTTGGGGAAAGTCGGATTATTGAGAATGTGAAATGAATCCGTGTATTCGGTTACATCGATTGACTGAATAAGCAAGGCCGCCTCGCCTGCACTGCGAATAAACAGGCTGCGCTCGGAGGTTTCTCCTAGAGGCACGGAACCAAAATCGACTTCGTTGGGGAAGAACACCATGGAAACAAGAGGCGTTTCTTCTTCAGGTTCCACTTCTATCTCAGGCTCAACTTCAATCTCGACCGTATCTATATCGCCATCGGCCTCAACACATTTGCCCGCCTCATCGCAAACCTGACCGGGCTGGCAATCGCCGTCCTTGCTGCATTCGGGAACAAGTTCCTGCTCCGGTTCCTGATCTCCATCGCTACGTGCGATAGGATACATACAAGTGCCGTTGTAGCACTCAAGATCTCCGTCGCAAATCCCGCCTGTTCTACAAGGCTGCCCCAAAGATCCGGGCTCCGCTCCACCGTCTTCAGTCTCGGAACTGCTTGAGCAGGCGAAAAGGAACAGAGCTGTCAATATACCGATCAATACCAGAATTTTTTTCATTGCTAAACCTCAATGGCGTCTTGAAGTAACTTCTACATTTAATCTATAGATGATAGCATACTCACCCAAGAGAAGAAACCGGGCTTTTCATACATTTTAGCAATTTTATAGAGGTGTCCAATAGCACTCCAGTAACGGAAATATTGAACAAAAGATAAGATTTTACAGCAACTTCAAGTAATACTTCAGCCTTCAGAATCGCCGTCTTCAGAGGCTCCGCCTTTATTTTCTTCTACCGGCAGCGGGCTTTTTTCTATTTCTTTTTTACTGGCTTCCGGCTCGGTTTTGACCGCACCGTGGGTTCCGGCTGCGCTTTTGAGTATCTTCATAGGCAGATAGCGCGGAGTCCTGGCCATGTATTCCAGATATTTCTCACCGTGCATATTAAGCAGGCAGTCTTCTTCCTGGCGTGTCTGTATCTCCAGCAGGAAAAACACGATCAGCAGCAATGAAATCGAAATGGTGTCGGGCAGGATCATA
>CAYTHG010000461.1:0-3100 GCA_964437525.1 uncultured Myxococcales bacterium
AGGAATTGAGCGGCGAGTACGTCCTTCAAGTTTTATCCCATACAAAGAAGGGCCGCGCGGCAATTGCCGCGCGGCCCTTTTATTTTGCTGACGTATGCTTCCTAGAAGAAGACCTGCAATGATGTCTCGAACATGTACATCATGTTGGTTTCTTCGCGGTCGCCCTGATCGTTGGCAAATGCCGCCGAGCCCACGCCGGGAGCCAGCAGGCCAGCTATCAGGTGACAGGAAAGCAGATCTTTGTAGCGGAATTCAAAGTCGATATCGGCTTCTATGCCAAGCATCTTGCCCCTGTAGGCGTTGTCGCTTTCCAGTACGAAACCGGCGCCCATAATCAAGGTCGGAACGAAAATGTCTTTGACGTTGTAGGAAAAAGCCACATCCGTCAGCGAGAGCCCCGGACGCATGACATAGAACTGCCCTTCGGCTGTGCCTATGACTTCATCGAGGTTGCCGCCGCGGTCGCGGATTTCGTCTTCGGACAGAATCAGCGTGCGGCTGCGGGATTTGCCGGAGTAATAGAAACCGCCGTTGACATCGCCGGGCGAGGTGTGCTTGTCGTCTGCTGAAAGCACGAGCTGATTGAACTGGAAGCCGAAACCTCTGTAATCAACATCGGCCCAGCCCTGCAAAGCCCAGGCAAAATTCGTCTCGTCGCCGGCGGCTTTGTTGGCTGTCTTGCCAGCCTGCAAAACGATATCAAATCCGAAATCGACAAGCTGGTAATCGGCGGAAACCGAGAACATGGGTGCGAACAGGTCTATGGTGCGGTCTTCGAACTGGGAATCGTGCAGACCGTAAAAGGCGATGGTGTTCATCCAGCTATAGGCGGGAATGTCCACCCGCAAGCCGTAGACCATGGTGTCGTGCTTGAAGTTGTTGGAATCGAGCGTCACGCCTTCATATGTCTGGTCGGGAAGCTGGCCGACCGAAAGCGTGAACTTGGCCCACTTGGGATCGCTTATAATGGAAGCGGCTCCCATCCAGTGACCGAGAAACAGGCCGGACGGATCGTAGAACTTCTGGTAGCCGACTTTAAAGCCGATCAGGTCGTCCACAAAATGCCCTTCGGCGTAAATCTCGCGGTGCGCAATCTGAAAAGTGGAGTCTTCGCCGCCTGCATACTGGGCAGGATCGTTGCGGCTCCACAGATTCAAGCCTATCTCGGCTTCGTAATAAATGCTCAACTGCTCGATGGGTCTCAAGCGCAACTGCGGACGGAAAAACGTCCCCAGATAACCTACGCTCTGACCTTCGGTGTCGTTCATTTTGGGGGTATCGTCAAAATCCGAGTCGTTTTTGTAGACAAAAAGACTCTGAATCATGGCGGAGAATTCTATGTATTTGCCTATTTCATCAAGCGTGCGGGCTTTCTTTTCAGCCGCAGGCTCGGCGGTCTTGTCGCTTTTGACTTCGACTGCTTTTTGATCTTTTTCAGGTGCTTTGACTGCGGCTTCGTCCTGGGCAAAAGCTGTAGTTTGCGACAGGATAAAAAACGCTATCAGGATAACCGGCATAATTTTTTTCATAGCAAATTCCTTTCTATGTTTAAAGCGGTTTTCAGCCGCCGGTTACCACGTTTTCACCGTTGATGAAATACTGCCAGCCTTCCACTTCCGCGCCTCCGATGGGCGGACGGATCAGCACTTTGTGCTGCCAGTCGGTCTCGTCGTTCTGCGGATAGTAGTAGAGCTGACGCTTCTCGTAATCCCAGGCCGCGTAACCATCTGAAAGCCACAGGTAGAATCCGTCGGGATACTGCATGTCGGGCACCCAGATGACGGTCGGGGCGTCGGTTTCTTTGCCGCCGAAAACAAGCTCGAACTCGTGCCAATTGTCGGCTACGCCGGTTGCCTCGTTGAAGTGGCCTTTATCGGGATCGTAGTAATGGTGATCGGAATAAAAGTGCATGGAAATCGGTTTGCCCGACATGGCACGCGGATAAGGTCTGAGCCAGGCCGTGCCGCCGCGAGCTTCGCCGAATTCATCAACGATGGAGAAGTCTTCCTTGTTCCATTTGTCGCCGTACTTGACATCCACATCGGCTGTGAAACACCAGACCATGTTGCTCATAAACATGTCTTCGAAGGATTCGTAATAGTTGTCGAGGATTTCAGCCGAGATTTTGTAATCGAAGGCGCGCGACTGCATGTTGCCGCCCTCTTCGGGATCGCATTTTATGCTTTCGGCATACTCACTGCCGCATTCGCGGTAGCGGTAATTCCAGTAGGTACCGAACTCGCCGTAAACGACCGGGACATTGGAGAACTGGTCGCGGGAACGACTGGCTCCGGCCTCCAGCATGGGCTGATAGTCACGGAAGTTGTACTCGTCTTCGTGGAAAATGCGGGCGGGCATGTTGAAGCCCAGCATGGGATAGATATCCGGGTACCAGTGCGGTGAATAAACCACCTGGTCGAGTCCCTTGGGTTTGTTCATCCATTCCTGCATGGCCATGGCCGCCGATTCGGATGCATCGCCCAGATAATACTGAGGACTTCCGGCAGGTTCGATCCAGATAATGGCATCGGGGTCCACTTCCTGAACAGCCTGACCGACACGCTCGTACAAGGGCTGCAGGTACTTGATGTCGAAGCCCATGTTGGATTCGATTATCTTCATCAGGTTCGCGCCTTTAAAGCCCCATTTCTCAATGGTCTCCGGTTCGGAATCCAGCGGCAAGAGGTTTAGAGCTTTAATCATGGCGTAAAGCTTCTTACCAACCAGCTTGGCAGTGCCTTCGCTGTCCAGAAGACCGGCCAGCAGATCTACCACCGTCTTTTCGAGGGTTTCATCGACGGTCTCGGCTCCTGAAGGGATCTGGAAGTATGCGGCCACAACCGACATGAGAATGAATATGGAAACCGGCTCGTTGATGATGTCATAGCCGATCACGTTGTCGTACTTGGATGCGCGCTTGGCAATCTCGACCCAGGATTGCGTGTAGTAATGTTGCAGATATTCCTGAATGGGCGTAGCTGCGGCGATTTCTTCTTCGGTCATCTGGTCGCGGTAACGACCGTTGCCTTCGGTATCCACCAGAAGGTCGGGGAACATATCATTGCCAGCAAAGAAAGCACCGTAACAGCGCTGCACATCA
>CAYTHG010000462.1:0-3082 GCA_964437525.1 uncultured Myxococcales bacterium
GCCCTTTGAGGAACTTGACAATCGGCGTTTCCGGCTTGTCTTTCAATTGCAATGGATCGAAATCGGGCAGGCGTCATTCCTGAGCGGCAAAAACCAAGAAACATGTGGAGCAAGCTGGAAGCTTGCTCAGACTTTAGACAAAGCATAGTTTTCATCATCCGGGTAAAAAGACAGCAACACTGTCAGTCCCGCGAAGGTGGTAATCCAGAACGATATCAACAGGATGGACACCCGCCTGCGCGGGTGTGACATGAGTTTGAGAAATCTTTTTCAATAAATAGTACTTTGTCCAGATGGAGCAGGCATCCTTGCCTGCTCCGAAATATTTCTTTCTTTGACTGAAATTGCTTGAGCAGCAAAAACCAAGAAACATATGGAGCAAGCTGGAAGCTTGCTCCAACTTCCGGTGGCTGTTGATGGAGGAAAAGTCGTTGTGGACCAGTTGCCTTTTGGTGCCACTATTCCCCCCATTTTATTGACACAATTTCCTTATCTATGTAGTTTATTTGCAGCGGTTCAATTCAAAAAGAGGTGCATAATGCCGATGGAGCCAATTTTCGAGTTTCTGGCCCGAGTGGAGACTTTTAAGAACTTCTCCGAAAGCGAGCTGGGGCTGATCGTTCGCGTAACCAACAGGCGCACGTTCAAGGCTGGTGAATTCATTTGCCGTGAGGGTGACGTGGGCGATTCCATGTATATCGTCAAGACTGGTGTGGTGCGTATCTCACGTATGGCCGAGGACGGGCGCGGTGTCACCATGGCGCGGCTTACCGAGGGCAACGTGATAGGCGAGATGGCTCTGATAGACGATGAAGTGCGCTCGGCCAGTTTGCAGGCCGAGGAGGATGTCATCGTATACGAAATCAGGCGCAGATCTTTTGAAGACATGATGGCCGCCATGGACCCGACCGCATATAAGTTGCTGCGTCAGATGTCGCGTCTGGCCTGTGAGAGAATCCGCAAGGTCAACAGTCAGGTGGACTTTTACATTAATAACCCCAGGAATCTGTTCGAGCCCGAAGTTGAATCCGGTACCCAAAAAACTGTTGCCACAGTCAAGGTCAAAGGGCGCATCAACAAGTTCCTCGGTCTCTTTGGAAGCGGGGAAAGGAAGGGGGCCTGATATGTCTGAAGATAAAACAATGCGCCACCGCGATTTTCTGAAATCCTTCGCCATGTTCAAAAGCTTTCATCCCAACGAAGTCCTGCTTCTGGCGCGTCATATGATAGAGGTTACTCTCCAAAAAGGAGACGTTATCTGCCGTGAAAACGACAAAGGCGATAGTTGCTTTATTGTCGTATTCGGCAAGGTGGATGTTTTTAAGGAATTGATTCAGAACAAGGATGAGCAACTGGCTACGCTTGGTAGCGGGCAGATGTTCGGGCAGGTTTCCTTGATAGATGGCCGCCCGCGCTCGGCTACCTGCATTGCCAAAGAACGTTGTCTCCTGCTTGAACTCAAAAAGACAGACTTCGACAGGCTGTTTGATGCCGGAGAAAGCTTTGCGTTCCGCCTGCAGGAATTCATTGCCAGAGTGATGGTCAGGCAGCTACGCGAGGCCGATAAAAAACTGACCAGCATGGTCCACAAAGCCCGTACAATGCAGGTTGATCTGGGCGAGGTGTTCAAAGATATGGTCGATGCGCTTAAATCCGTGGAAGAAATGGGCGTTGACCTGGATGATGTTACATACCAGATTGCCGAAGGGCAGGGCGAAGTAAAGCACCCCGATGCTCCCAATCGCAGCGACAGAAGCAGCGACCTGAGTCAGCGCCGGACCTTGGTGGGGCATCCTGCCGCCAGACCGGGACGGGGATCGGGAGAATATTCCACATCCAGAGATAAGTCCTGGAATAAGTAGCCGAGGGCTTGCCTGTCTCAGATTACTGACCAAGTAATATTTATATATAAAAACTTGAAAGACCAATGTCATCCCCGCGTAGGCGGGGATCCACTCCGCTGATATTGTTATGGATTCCCGCCTGCGCGGGAATGACGACATTTCTCTCTGTTTATCAACAACTCAAAAGTCAGAGTTTTGCTAATGCGGTGCGAGGGCTTGCCTGTCTTTTAATTTACTTCTTGCCCTTGGCCGATTTTCCGAGCATTCCACAGGCGGCGTGGATATTTTGTCCGCGCGGCTGGCGCATAATGGCTGTTATTCCCAAGTCGAGCAATAACTTATGGAAAATATCGATCTGGTCTTTTGTAGGCGGCTCGAAATTCGCTCTGTCGTGGGGATTGAAGGGAATCAGGTTGACCTTGCAATTCAAACGACGGGCAATACCCGCCAGTCTTTTTGCATCCACCTGAGAATCGTTTATGTCCTTTAGCATCACGTATTCCAGCACGACGCGCTTCCGACGTTGCTTGGGCATTTTCTCTAAAGTTGCAATCAGGCTGGCAATGTTGTAGCGCTTATTTACTGGCATGATGCGCGAGCGGGCCGAGTCGGTGGTGGCGTTCAGCGATACGGAAAGACTGACCGGGCTCTCTGCGATCAGGCGTTCGATCTGCGGGACCAGCCCCGAGGTCGAAAGCACAACCCGGCGCGATGAGAGATTTACCGAGTCTTCGTGCATCAGGTTCTGGCAGGCGATCAGCACGTTGTCGTAGTTGTCCAGCGGTTCGCCCATGCCCATTAGCACCACGTTTGTAATCTCGCCGCCTTTTGCCTTCAAACGATTGTTGGCAAGGTGGAACTGCCCGGTGATTTCTCCGGCGCTCAAATTACGCGAGAATCCCAGGCTGGCCGTATAGCAGAAGCGGCAGTTCATCTTGCAGCCGACCTGTGTCGAAACGCATAGCGTGGTGTGGCTTTTGCTGGGAATGATAACGGACTCTATCACGTTGCCGTCGTACAGCTTGAAGGTCAACTTGGTGGTTTTGTCCGCTGCGGGCGATTCGCCTTTGAGCTTCGGAGTGAATACTTCGGCAAGCTCAAGCAAGTCTATGCGCAAATACTTGGATAAATCGGTCATTTCATCGAAAGAGACCGCGCCTTTTTGATGTATCCAGCGATACACCTGACGTGCCCTGAATGTTTTTTCTCCAAGGTCGGTGAAAAACTTGATCAATTGT
>CAYTHG010000463.1:0-3071 GCA_964437525.1 uncultured Myxococcales bacterium
TCGGCTTAGAAGAACGGCAAGGTTGGGGATGCTTTTTTGGTCAATTACGCTTTCGAGATCTTTGGCAAGCTCGGCTATCATCGCTTCCCAGATTTCTTCCTGACGCTCCAAAAGCTTGCGGTGATGTTCGCGCATGGAGAATATTTTAAGGTAGCGCACAGGAGACGAACCGTTTTTGGGGCCGGAAACGGTATCGTTGTCTTCCGCTTCCAGATGATAGGCGACCCGGTCTCCGGGCGTGAAGCTGTAGTTGTTCAAGTCCCACAGCCACTTGCCGTTTTTAGACTGCGGCGAACCGTCGAAGGTTCCGATTTCTATTCTTTCATCTACGCGCCTGGTGCCGTCGTCATAATTGAAGACAAGCGCCGCCCCCGTGATGCCGAAATCGTCTTCGATTCTGTATATCAATTCCAGGGTATCGGTCTCGCGCACTTCCAGTTCTTCTTCAACAGGAAAATCCAGCAGCACCGAAGGCACCCGATCAGGACGCACTTTTACGGAGTGGTCGCGACCGTCGGCTTCGCCGTCGAACTCGAAGCGGTAGCGATCTTCTTCCATGAGCGCAAAGCCGCCTTCAAAGCGTCCATCGCTTTTTTCCATCAAGGCCACCTCGCGGCCACTCTTCATAACCAGCCGTCCCTCGTCGGCGCTTTCAAAGGAACTGACCGAAACAGTCACCTGCGTTCCGGGGTAAGCTTCGACTTCGCCGGACGAGTTTGGAACCTGCAATTCGGGCAGGCCGGTATAGGCCGGGTAGCGGTAGGTCAGTTTTATATCTCCTGCTAAAAACTCGACCGATCCCGAATAATAGCTGGCCAGCGCATCGTCGCCGAACAAAGCGGCAAATGCAGTTTTACCGCTGACCGGCCAGATGGAGCCCAGAACCATCAGCATCAAAATAGCCGCTACAGCCCGCAGCATCCTGAGCCACATGCTGGCTGTGGCTACTGCATCGGAGGCTTTTTCTGCGCGCAGCTTCGAAGCGGTCTCATCAATACTGGCGCGGGCAAGCGTGCTTGAAAAATGCAGGGGCTTTTCGGATGAAAGCAACTCGTCAAGCTGTACCGCGCTTAAAAGACGATCTTTGAGCCTTGGATTGCGATCTTCTATAAAGTGCGCCAGACCGTCATCGGACTTGAAGTGCGAGACGGGAAACCAGATATGTTTTGCAATCAGGTAGGCCGACCAGAGAATAAAAGCCGACCAGAAGGCAATCCGCAGCGGCAAAGCGGGCATACCGACGGCAAAAAACAGCCAGACCAGCGCGAAAAGCAGGCAGACGGATTCCAGCAAGGCCGCAGTGCCTTCGGCTAAAAGCGTCACATAGAGCTTTGCCCTGACATTCTTCAGGTAGCCGCCTATAACGGGATTGCGCTCGGATTGTGTATTTATCTTTCCGCCAGCTTCCACTTTTCCTTCAATCTCTCTATGCGCCCTACCGATGCCTGCATTCGCTCAAGCATGGCTTCGTTGTCTTCCACAAGGCGCACCAGCGCACGATGGAGTTCCGAGGCATATTTGTAGCTGTTGGAAATCAGGGCGATATCGACCCCGGCTTTCAACAGCAGGCGGGCGCTTTCGTTTATGTCGTAATTGTCGCTTACGGCTTTCATCTGCAAATCGTCGCTGATGACCACTCCGTCATAACCCAGTTTTTCGCGCAGGAGTTTTTCAACAATGATATTGGAGAACGTCGCCGGGAGTTCGGGGTCAAATGCCTTGTATACTACATGCGCGGTCATTATCATGTCGGCACTGTCTGCAATCGCAGCCCTGAAAGGTGCCAGTTCTATCTTTGCCAGTCTTTGCGCGTCGTGATCCACATAGGGCAATTCTAAATGACTGTCGCTTGATGTATCGCCGTGGCCGGGAAAATGCTTGAAGCAGGGAATAATCCCGGCGTCTTTCAATCCTTTAGCAAATATTGCAGCAAGTCGGTAAACCTCTTGTGGATTGTCGCCGAAAGAGCGGTCGCCGATGACGGGATTATCGGGATTGGTGTCCACATCGAGGACAGGGGCAAAATCGAGATTGATACCGGCTTCGGACATGCGCTCTCCAAGCAGGTATGCCCTCTCCAACAGAAGCTTTTCGCTCCAGCCAGCCATCTCACGGGCCGAAGGCATAAGGAACCTGTCCTCTTTCAGACGCAAGACCCGGCCCCCTTCCTGGTCTATTCCAACCAGCAAAGGAGTTTCAGACCTGTCCTGCAACCTTTTTACCATGTGGTGCATCCGGTCGCTGTCTTTGCAATTGCGCCCCATCAGAATGATGCCACCGATGGCGGATTTTTCCACCATGCCGCGTATACTCGCGTCGGTGTCTTCTCCCTCGACACCACAGATTATCATCTGTCCGGCGAGTTTTTCTATTTCCGATATTCTCATCATTCCTGCATTCCCTCCTTGAGCTTATCCAAGGCTGATTCACTTTTACCGGTCTGGTCCGTCCAGCCAAGCTCGCGGCTCAACTCGGCAGCGTCCTGGTAATAGACGTAGGCCTCGTCCAAGTTTCCGAGCGATTGATTGAAGCGCCCCAGCCTGTAACAAAAGGACGCCATCGCCGGTCTGTCGCCCAGCTTTCGGGCGACATCCAGACCGCGCTCGGAAAACTCCACCGAACGGTCGGCCATGCGTTTTTCCGAGAACAGCAGCGAAAGTTGTTCCAGAGCTTTTTCAAGAGTCACTCTGTCCTTGATGCGGGCAGAATCCTCGCTGGCTTTTTGCAGGTAAATATTGGCGTGATGCAGATCGCCTCTCATAAATTCCAGTTTACCGCGCTCGAAACTCAAAATATGAGACCAGCGGAAACCTTCGTCGATATCCTTCTCGCAGATTTGGGCGGCATCTTCCGCTTCCTGAAAGTACTCGCGTCCTTCGTCGAACTCGCCTCTTTCACCGTAGAAACTCCCCAAGGCCTGCTTTACCTGCGAAAGATAGTATGGCGAATCCAGATCCTGCGCTCGTCTCAATGCCTGGCTCAAAAAATTGCGCCGACCCTCTACAGGCTTTTTCCCATGATTAATCTCGGCCAGAAGCAAAAGCGCGTCTATCGCCAAAAGTTTCAAATCG
>CAYTHG010000464.1:0-3057 GCA_964437525.1 uncultured Myxococcales bacterium
GGTTTTTCGTATAACTCCTTCCATTCGTTCAATCGCCTACTGATTGTATTCACCGGAAATTTCGCATCCTATCCATCTTCTTTTTAGTTGCTCGGACACAACAATGGTTGTTCCAGAACCAGAAAACGGGTCTAAAACAACACAACCTTCTTTTGTGGAAGCCAAAATCAGTTTTCTAATCAACTCTTCCGGCTTCTGGGTTGGATGAGGGGTTTTTTCTCCCATACCGTTACACGTTGTCGGAACTTCAATAACATCTTTCGGCTTTGCGCCAAGTGGGTGAGGAACCCAAATATCCTTACGTTTTCCGCCATTCCCATATTGACTAGTCACTGCTTGAGGGTGTGAAGGATATTTTAACGTGTGTTTGCTATACGGAATTCTGACATCATCAACATTCAAACTGAATTTTTTATCTTTTCGCAAATGCAGAATACTTTCGTGAGACCGCCCCCAGTCTTTTCCTAAATTGGCTTTGTTTTTATAATACCAGATCAGCCATTTACATCCTTTGAAATATTTCATGGATGGATGTTTCAAGTCCGCCAGTATTTCTGAAAAACCACAGATATACAAAGACCCCGATTTTTTTAGAACGCGAGAAGCCTCTTTGATCCACAGCATAGACCATCTGATATATTCTTCCTGTGTTTCAAATTTATCCCAGTCTGCTTTTTTTATGTTATAAGGCGGGTCTGCAAAAACAAGGTCTATTGATTCAGTCTCAGTACTCTTTAAAAATGCAATGCTGTCTCCCTCAAACAGTGTGTTTTCCTCATACTGGTATACTGGAAAAAAACGACCCTCCTGCATGGGCAACAACCGCCCCTTCGTTTGAGTATCAAACAAGTCTTCCTGCCGTAAAGCTGTGCTTTGTTTTTTGGGCATGTTTGATCCTTCTTCAAACCATTGGTCTACTCTCCCCTAGAAAACGGCTTCAAATTTAACATACGAGTTTTTCTTTTGCAAAGGCTCATTCAACTTCCGGTGCTTCGCTAATCCAGTGTTGTCATTTGTAGACTATAATCGTCTATACTATGAATAATACAGCTTTATTTCTGGTTTTAAATTCTGGAGAGATGTCTAATAAAGCATAAGCCAGTAAAAGATCGCTGTTGCATGAACCCTGATTGCCCGCTTCATGGTCAATTCGGCAAGGGAAACATCATCCGGTATTCATTCTATAAAATCAGCAAGGGCCAAAAGTTGACCAGCAGTACGACTGGGGGTAAGGTAATACCACTTAACGAGGGAAGCACCCGAATTAATCGGAACTCTAACTGCATACCCATAATCTGTGTGGCCCGAATGTTACCCCTAAATCCAAGGGAATACAATTACCATCTTGATTACCTGTTATGAATACGGCTATCGTTCCCATATGTAGGGCTTATTTGGGTTGCAAATGCAAATGCAACATTGGGTTCATGTTATGACTAATTGTTCAACACAAGCCAAGTCTGAGCCTGTTTTGGCGTTTTGCCCATATTCCCTCTAAAATGGCTTTTTTTTGCTCTAACGGAAACAAAGAAAGGAGTCGAACCCACATAGTCCTCGATATGACAGGATTTTGGGTCACTCGAAGTTTATCTTCAAAACCTCCCATATATCTCAAATGCCGTGCAAAAGTCGGACAGATTCGGACTGGAATTTAGGTGCTTCTCTGAGAAACTGTTGTTGTTTGTGTCAGTGCCCTCTATGTTATAGATAATACAGCTTTATTTCTGATCTTAAACGTTGGAGAGATGTTTGATGAAGCGTAAGCCTGTGACCGATCGCTGCTGTATGAACCCGGATTGCCTGTTTCATGATCAGTCCGGCAAGGGCAACATTGACCCGTAGAGTCGGATGAGTTACGTTAATAACACTTGCTTAGTGAAGCACCCAATTTTGTAGCTTCGCCGTCCAACAACCGTGGAAGCTTACCTCCTTACATCTCAATATCCAGGTTAATCATAGGCAGGGTGGCAATCGTATTCATGGCTGATGCACAGGCCCGGAAAGCCATTGCATTCCGTGTCCCGGCTCTCGAAGGTGATATACCCCCATCGGTTGTATTCATATTGCATGCAGTTCTGATCGACGTTTCCGGCCGGATAGATCAAGTCCATCTGGCCGTTGCAGTTGTAATCGCCCCATTGGGAGATAAGGCGGGAATGACTGTCATATTCATACGAACGGCAGGAATCGAGCGGCCCATCCAATCCGCCGTCGCAATCAAAGTCTTTTTGCTCGGCAGTCAACAGGTTCAGGCCGTTGTAAACATAGGAAAAGCATTCCTGAAATGAGATGCCCTCACACGATTGATCCCGGCGATAGCTTTGAAGCCGGCCCATCCCGTCAAAGTCGATATCCCAACAGGCCTCCAGATCCTCATCGCAGCCGAAGTCCATCCAGGCGTTCAAATAATAGCTGCGCGCATCGTCCGTATAAACGGCTGCGCAATCCTCGATCAAGCCGTCGCACAATTCGTCCACCTCGATTAATCGAACGTGCGTTTCAGCTGAATAGGAAAACAGCGTGCAACCCTCGACCGACTCATCGCAATCCTGGTTGTTGACTTCCTTGAAGATCCGGCCATCCGCGTCATACAGGTAATCCAGACAATACGTATCGGAGCCGTCGCAGGCGCTGTCTTCCTGACGCCTGATCAGACGTCCATACTCGTCGTAAAAGTAGGTCAGACAATCCTTGTCGAATTCCAGGTCACAATCCACGTCCCTGCCATCAAACACCGTGAGGCCGGCTTCGTTGTATTCAATTGTCCGACAATAACCGTAAAGACCATTTTCATCGGCATCGCAGTGCATGTCTTCTTTCGAGGTCCGGACCAGACCGTCGTATTCATAATAGATGCAGCGATCATCGAACTGGTTCATCACCTCGTCGCAGTATATATCCTCGATAGTCTTCACAATGCGGCAAGTATTCGGCTCGACTTCGCCTTCGCTCTCTTCGCCCTCGTCGTCCCCATCCTCAATATCCATGCGATCGATATCGCCGAACTCGTCGCTGTCCGTATCGATGTCGCGATCCTGCTCCCGCTCATCGTCTTCA
>CAYTHG010000465.1:0-3038 GCA_964437525.1 uncultured Myxococcales bacterium
TAGTGGACTGGTGCGCATCGAACACACTGAACTGTTTTTTGTACGACCGAAATATGCCAGGACTTGCAGCGACCACCGATCAGGCGATCCTGTCCAATCGTCCCTTGTCAATTAGCCGAAATGACACCTTCCGGCACATCACACAGTATGTGCGGCCATATCCGGAATGGAGTTTGCGAGACTCGATTTCAAAATCGATGCCGGGGGTAGCACAAATGAAGGTCGAGTGGGCTCCGAAAAGGTTCGCTGAGAGGTTTGAACAGGTTCTTTCCATGTATCAAATTTCAGGATCGATTCGGACCAGAAAAAAAAGTTTTTCGTTGTGCAAGCGGAGTTTGGGTCTTCAGATGACAGAAGCGGTTGGTGCTCGGTGGCGTAAACTTTTAATGGGTTGTCCTGATCTTAAAAGGGATATCATTCTCTTTTTAAAGTTAACCAAATTGCAATATGAGCGTGTGATTGTTCACAATTATGCTTCGTATTCCCAGGCTGGCGAAGATATGATTGTTTATTTCATGTTCCATTCATTTGGAGTGAAGAAAATCTCATATCTGGACTTGGGAGCCAATCACCCCAAATACATCAGTAACACGTTTTACTTTTACAAAATGGGGTGTACCGGTGTTTGCGTTGAGCCCAACCTCCAACTTTACAAGAAACACCGGTTCGTTCGTCCGAATGATGTGTGTCTGAACGTGGGCGTAGGCATAGATAACAGGAAAGAGGCTGAGTTTTACCAGTTCGCTGGGCACGCCGATGGGCTGAGCACTTTCTCAAAAGAAGAAGCTGATCATTGGACGAATGTCGGCATGGACGGTATCGGAAAAATACGTCCTTCGAAGGTCGTCAAGATGCCGCTTGTGGGTATCAACGAGATCATAGATCAATATGGTGTTCCAGATTTCATGTCAGTCGATGTTGAAGGGCTCGACCTTGAAATCTTAAAGACGTTGAATTTTCGAGAAAACCCGATTAAGTGTATCTGCGTTGAAACGCTGCGTCACGATCAGAACAAAAAAGCATCCCGCGACTTAGATGTGGTGCATTTTATGAAACATCAGGGGTATTCAATTTACGCGGATACGGGCATCAACACCATTTTCGTAAATATCAAATGGTTTTCTCTCTGCCAGAACAGTCTCGAAACATCAGGCGTGTGTGGTTAAATGAAAGCGGTAAGTATTCTACTTGTCCATCTGGTGGCCAACGGCGATTGCCTGATGGCTACAACAATTGCAAGGCAGATAAAAAAAGATTATCCGAGATGTCGTTTGACATGGGCAATCAGCTACAAATGCCGTCAAGTGATCGCTAACAACCCGGATGTCGATGATGTCTGGGAGATCGATTACGGGGACGGAGAAGCGCCGACAAGCTGCGGGGGTGTTTGGGGCCGGGTTAAATGCGAAGCCGAGAAAAGATGCGCTGCAGGAGAATTCGACTTGGTTTTTTATACACAAGTCTTTCCGGACAACATCTGCAGATTTGACGGTTCAACCCGCTCCTCCACTTTCCTGAACTATCCCCATCCGATCACTGTCCCGGTAAGTCCCGTTATCCGGTTGTATGATCAGGAGCGAGATAAAGTGGCGCAGTTCGCATTGCAGAATAAATTGCGGGTTTTTCAAAATGTTGTCCTTTTCGAGTGTACGCCTGGCAGCGCGCAGTCCTCTATGAATTTGCGGAAAGGCCTTGCTGTTGCGCTGAACCTTGTGTCAAAACGCTCAGATACGGCTGTGATCATATCGACTCACATTCCTTTTATATCTCCACACGCCCAGATCATTGATGGTTCTTGTTTGTCGTTTCGCGAGAACGTGGACTTGTCAAATTACTGTACGTTGTTCGTGGGGTGCTCAAGCGGGATCACCTGGCTGTTAACCTCCGATTCAGCTAAGCACCTTCCGATGGTGTTGTTTCTCAATCCCGATGTGATGGGTGCGACTTTCGCGTCGGTCATATATGATTTCGAATACTGGGGATTGCCGACAAAACATATTATTGAGAGCGCAAAAGAAGAAGCTGAGGAGATGACGACAATTGTCCTTGCGGCACTTGAAGATTTCGGCTTGGCGCGGACTCGGTTTCATGAGACATTCACACCGAAATTTTGGGATTTCCTGCTCTTTCTTGATTATCGATCGTTGGGGCAACTGTTGAAACTATTTAGTACGTGCCGTTTATTTCTGAGGCGGAACCGGTTTGGCTGGTCTGACTTCTTCAATATCAGACGGCTTTCCCGTGTTTTACACGTGCAGATGAGTGGCGGACGGAGGTACGTCACTGAACGTTTCAAAAGGATTACGCAGCCATAGCAAGCAGAGAATGGTCTTGTTTTTTACAAGATTGATATCCGTATTTTAAAGGGCAGGAATCATGCCTTGCCGCTGTAAATGTGAAAATGCTGCCACACCATGAAAGCCCAGGGGATGTGCGTGAACGGCATCGTGAAGTCGAACATTGTCCTCAAGCGAGAAAGTGGCCGCAATCTCGGGCGGCGCGATCCGTATACTCTCCCGAAAACGCTTTTCAAATGACGGCAACGTTTTACAAATGAAATAATCTTCCGTCATAAGGAAACAATGAGGCAGAAGCTTATATTTTTTTTTGTAGTACCAAGCAGTCATTTCGCACAGGCGTCTTGATCTGAGCGAGAAGCCACCGTTTCCAACATCGTACCGATGGCGCAAAAGAAACCGGGTTATCCTATCATCCTTATGCTCTACCCACGGTGCGCCCACGTAGTCGTAAGGACCGAGGAAAGCATCCAGCCCAGGTCGGATCGGGAAGCCGTCATTCTGAACGATCAAGATATGGTCGGTGTCGACTCGTTGGTGAAGGCGGAGGATGCAATCGATGCTCATGGAGTACAAGTCGCCTGGCACCAAACTGGGACAATGGTCCAACCGAACCTGCCCGGATGAAGTGGAGGCGAAGGCCTCCAGCCTCGGTGTAACACGGTTTGTGACTAAGACTGTCTTAAGCAGTCCACATTGACGCCATGTTTCCCGTAATGACGCTGCGAGATAGTCGAACTG
>CAYTHG010000466.1:0-3031 GCA_964437525.1 uncultured Myxococcales bacterium
CAAGACCATGCACATGTGGTTGCGTGACGGCGGTGGCACGATTTCGGACTTCTCGGACAGCATCAAACTCGATACTACCGCACCGACATACAACGCCAGCACAAGCGTAAAAATCAATAGCGGGGCTGCCCGTACCAAGAGCCGCAGCGTAACCGTCGCCTTGTCAGGCATCAGCGACGCGCAGGGCTGGACTCCGATACAATACCAGCTTTGCGAGCGTTACAACGATGCCGATGTAGGCTGTACAAGCTGGAAAAGTCTGGTTTCAAGTACATCTTATTCAATTACCTCCTCGGGGGACGGCACAAAGACCATACGCGGGCATTTCCGTGATGCTGGCCCCAATACAAGCGGTTGGGCCAGCGATTCGATTATTCTTGATACTGCCGGACCGTCAGTTTCCAACTTCAAAATCAACGGTGGAGCGGCCTTTACCAGTAGTACGAGCGTTACAGTCAGCTTTGCCGGTTCCGACAGTTGGACTCCGATACAGGCATGTATCAGGAACTCGGAAGATTGCGGTTCTTCTTCCTACACTGCCTGGAGTACGAGTACGCCAGGTAATTTCTCCGGCAGTGTTGGTCACTCGATTTCAAGTGGCAATGGCACAAGGACTGTTTACGGCAAGTTCAGAGACGGTGGCCCCAATTACAGCGATTATGAGAGTGATTCGATCATTCTTGACACAGCTCCACCTACTGGGTCCCTGAGTATTTCGGGAGCGACCTGTGTGCCCAGCACAGGTAACTGCACGACCAAATTTCTAAAGTCTCAGAGTGTAAGCTTGCAGATTTACGCCACTGACCAGTGGGCACCTCTGCAAAGGCAGGTTCAGAACAGCGGCGGAAATTGGACTGCTTGGGAGGCTCAGTTAAACGGTTCGACGGATAACAGATCGTGGTCGCTTACCAGTGGCGATGGTTACAAGACGGTCAATGCTCATTTCAAAGATGGCGGCGGACATGTCAGCGGTTCTACTGGTGACATTGTTTATCGTGACAATCAGGCTCCCACCGGAACCATCAAGATCAACAATGGCGCAACATACGCGAACAGCCAGACGGTTACTCTTAATCTGACATTCGCAGATAACGGTTCCAATCCAGATTGGACGCCGATCCAGATGTGTATTTCCAACTCGAGCTCTTGCAGCAGTTGGGAAGCATTCAGCAGCACAAAACCTTGGGCGCTAACGTCCGGTGACGGAACCAAAACCGTCAGGATGTGGTTAAAAGATGGTGGTGGCAACCAATCCGGCAGCTTTGCTGATACTATCAAGCTGGATACTCTGGCACCGACCTGTTCGATCTATATCAACAATAAAGCGACTTATACCAACAGTAAATCCGTCACCTTGACAATCAATAAGATTTCAAGTGATGTAGATAAAATGTCAACCTGGAACAGTGGTTCTTGGACGCCGACCTGGCAGAATTATTCCGCTACAGTCTCGGGCTGGGATCTTACCGCTAATGGCGGTTCTTCGGGTGATGGTAATAAGTATGCTTACCTAAAATGTAAAGACTTTGCCGGCAATATCGGTGGAACCTGGAATGATTATATCTATCTTGATCGTCAGCCCCCGACCGCTCCAAGCAATGTAGCAACCACTACGCCTACTGCCGATCCCACTCCCATGGTGACGTGGACCAAGTCCACCGATATCGGTTCCGGAATGAAAGCTTCCAACACCTATAAACTGGAAGTCGCAAGATTCTACGACAACGTGTGCAAGTACAGTGTCGGTGGGAACTATTACAATTATCTGTTTACTCCCGCCAGCCAGAGTGCTCCGAGCTTCGAGATTTCGGACAATCTGAGTCATGGCACATGGTGCATAAGAGTTTTCTCTTATGACAAAGCCGAAAACGAGTCTTCGCCTTCTTCGCCAGACTTCAAAGTCTTTGTGGACCGCGACGCTCCCAGTTCGCCTTCAATCAATATTGCCGGTGTAGTGATCGGTACCAAGAAATATACAGGCAGCACATCCGTCAATCTGACCTTGTCTGCAAGCGATGAAACCTCGCCTGTGAAGATGCATGTCTGGGAGTCCAGTGGTACCGATTCCGGTTGGTTGAATCTGCAATCTCCTTACGGTTGGAGCTTGACTTCTACCAATGGTTTGAAAACCGTTTATGCGAGATTCCGTGATGGAGTGAACAACGAAACCGTTGCGGTTTTCGACTATATAGTGCTTGATACCGAACCTCCATACTGGAACAGCAACCATAAGCCGACCACGGCTTCGCCCACTAATAATCTCAAACCCACCTGGACTTGGGCCAATGCTATTGAAATCGGTTCCGGTCTGCGTGATGCCAACCGTTACAAGTTCTACTGGACCAGCAATCCTTCTGGTTCGTGGAGTTCTGCTTACAAGAACACGAACAGCTTTACGCACACGACCAACTTGAGCGAGGGCACCTGGTACGCCAAGGTGAAAGCTTACGACAAGCTCAACCATGAGTCCGGTTTCTCATACACCGGTGTGGTTGTAATCGACAGAACTGCCAGTGCCGGACAGGTTATTATTTCCGGCGGCGCCACTTATACAAACAGTTTGACTGCTCCTGTTCACTTGGTTGCCAGCGATGCCAGTGGTATCGATTACTATGGCATCTGCAATGCATCTTCCGCTGCCGGTTGTACGCCTTCAAGCGTTGCCACTGCATATACTGGAGACAATCCGACTATTCCTTCCTATGGGCTGAATGCCGGTGGCGATGGACCTCGTTGGGTCTGTGCACGTTTCAAAGACGGCGCGGGCAACCTTACTGATGTCAGTTGCGACGAGATTGAATACGATCACACCGCTCCGACGGGAACCAGCATTACAATCGCCGGTGGCGCAACCTATACCAAGAATTCTGGAGTAACTGTCGTTACTGCAGGTAGCGATCAATGGGGACCAGTGCAGCATTGCCTGTCCAATGGCAGTTCCTGTGCTGGTGGCTGGGCAGCCGTCGGTTCACAGTCCTGGACGCTTTCTGCTGGTGATGGTGCCAAGACAGTCAGTGCCTGGTTCAGGGAT
>CAYTHG010000467.1:0-3028 GCA_964437525.1 uncultured Myxococcales bacterium
GGCATCTGCCGCTATATGCAGTCTTTTGAGTCTTTCGGCTTCGTGCTTGTAAAGCTCGGTGTTCAATTCGACATAGGTTTCGTTTTCAAACGAGTAGCGCTTGGGCTTTATGCTCGATTGGTCTTGTGAAGCGCTTATACCGTAGCGCTGGCATTGCAGGCTTTTTGCAAGTGTACTTGATAAAGGCTTATCCACTTCTGGAATTCTGCGGGGCATCAGGTATAGCGGCGCGTCCTGTTTTTCTTTACCAAGTTTTTCCGTTTGGTTTTTCAACAGGTTGCTTTCAAGTTTGTACTCAAAGCTTTGCAGATGAGATTGACTGTGAATATCGTGCGACAGGCCAAGCGGTATATCCTGCGCCGCTTCAATAATTTGGTCCCATGCGCTTGTGTTGTCTCCAAGGACTGCCGCAGCTTGACTTCGCTGCTGATCCCACAAAATTCTCAAAGCAGGGTCTGTTCGCAACAGATGGAGAATCAGTAACGCCCTGATTCGTCCTTGCTTGGTTTCAAGCTTCAGTGGATTTTCGGCGCTGTATAAGCGTGCCATAGCGCCGGGAGGCGTGTCTTTTCCCGGCATGACCGGCAACATGAACGTACTTTGCGTAAGTTGTCCGGCCAAAAGCGTTTGCCTAAAGTTGCTCATTCTGATGTGTATGGACTTTTCATAAAAAAGCTTGAATTCATCCAGCGGGGCATAAAAGCGATGCATCAGGGCGAATTCGGCTATCAGGTATGCCAATGCAATGTTTAATTGCTCATCCTGGTCTCGCCAGGCTTTTTGCCGCTCTATAAGTGCCGCTAAAAACCTTTGTATCAACTGGTGCTGTAATTGGTCGAAATCTTTTATAGATATCTGCTGTGCCTGATTTTCAAGCACTCGGGATTGCATAAGCAAAACGTCGCTGCTGATGAGTGGAAACGTCTTTATCTGATCGATGTTCGCTGAAAGCAAAACATCGGAGGGAGCCGAATGCAAACGAGGTGTAGTACTACTTTGAGCGAAACCTGTAGACGGAATGCCCTGGACAATAAAGCTTGTTGCCACAGTAAGGACCAAGACGGTCAAGATGTTTCTCATTGTCAATAGGCGCATCTTATAGCTTTCTGTAAGCATCGACAACAGTACGGGCGCAAAAGACCGCATCGTCTATGGTTTGGGATTGATGGACCGCAAGTCAAGGCCTCCCGTGTACGCATAGGATACGAAGGCCGAATAACCGTAGACATACAGGCCGATAGCGCTGTCTGCGCTCAAGGTATGTGCGCCTTCGGAAAGTGGCATACGCAGATATCGGTATTCAACCGAAGCGCTCGGGAAATCGTTGGAGTTCAAGGTGGTAACACCATCAAGCGTAATAGTGGTGTCGGGTGGGGCTATCATGGTGACGTGATTGTACTTGTAGTTGGGCGGCACCAGGAAGATGTACTCCTTACGGAACTGCTCGTTGGGAGCCAGAAGCATCATGGCCGGGTCGCCTTTTTCAGGTGAACAGGTGGGATAAGCTCCCGGATTGCAGATGTATTCTGGCGGACAATCCGAGTCGGAGTTGCATGAGCCTGCTATTTCGTAACCTGTAGCATCCTGACCAGCCAGAAATTGAGCGACCATTATCGGTCGGGTCGAAGAAATATTGAACAACTGCTTTGTGTTGAATTTCTTGATATGCCCGGCATGGATGGTGAATGGGCTTATGCCGACGGGATCGGGGCTCAAAGTGACAATAGTTCCGTCTTCGGCGGCTACGATTTTGTAGTAATCGGTTTCCTGTCCACGCGGCTCGGTACGAATGGCGACAAACTCTTTGCCCCAGGTGTCGGTCGGATATAGCTGGTGTTCCAGGTGGTCGGCGGCCCACATGTTGTAAGGAATAAAGGTTCCTTCGTGCCCGGCAAAGACGGCGACCTTTTTGTCGGATGTAATAAGAGTTCCGGAAAGATCCGAGCCAGTGCAGAAGATATCGGTTTCTTCATCCACATCGGAACAGTTATTGCCAGCCGATTCAATGTTCAGAACCTCATATTTCTGGAGTTGGTAAGTCTGTGTCTGACCACCTGAAGCAGCGCTCACACCGCTACCGGCTGAGGTAGAATCTGAATATTTAATGGAGACATTGGTTGTGCCGACTTGCGTACCCACAATAGTCAATGTTCCGACACTTGACCTGCCATCGCAATCCCAGCTTCCGATACAGGCGCCGAAGACTATTAGGCCATCACAATAGCAGTATTCTCGACGCCATGTGGGGTAGGTTACTCCGTAGTATTCGGTTCCCAGAGCCGATTCCGGGATCAGCAGTGAGGCGTCGTTGCTGAAGATAAGCACGTTGCCGTAAGGATTCATCTGAGTGACCGTCACGGGGGCGTCGCTTGCAACATGATAGGCCATGTAAGACTTGCTTGGCGCTGTCAAAAGTTGCGAAGAACCGAAGACAAAAACTTCAAGATCTCCCGCTGCGACAGTTCGGGACATCAAAGTCGAGTTGGAATTAGTGATGGAAACGCTGACGGAGAAATCCTGTGGATTGGAAACCACCAATGCAAATGAGCCGCCATTTGACCGGCCTGAATTATGCAGATCCGCTGCCCAGTATTCGCAGCCTATGTATCCCTTTTCAAGATCGGCGATATCGCAGAAGCTCATACATTCCCCAAGACGGCATTCTTCAACTTGTGAACAAGTTTCAACATCCTGCCAGCTTGAGCCGTTCTCGTTGCATTCCTTGACGACATCGGTGACGCCTTCTTTGCAACTTCTTGTGCCGGGAGTGCAAACGCGATCAATGCAGATGCCGTCTGTGCATATTGCGTCCGCCATGGAGCAGTCTGCAATCATGTCCCAGGAGGTGCCTAGAGGATTGCAGTAGTACAACTCATCGCCTTCGCATTTCCAGTCTCCCGCAGTACAAATGAAAGGCTGGCAGCCGTCCTCGTAACAGGTCGTGTCTTCGGGACAAGGCTCAGTATAATAATCGTTACCTTCTGCCGTGCATTTTTTAACAGTGTTCTCGTCTACACATCCTAAAGGG
>CAYTHG010000468.1:0-3017 GCA_964437525.1 uncultured Myxococcales bacterium
GTATTTCAACATACTTGCCTACGTCTTTCAACTCAATTCTGACTTTCCTCTCGGCATAACGCAGGGCATTTGAAAGTATATTCCTGATTGCCCTTTCAAAAGAGTGCGGATCCACCTCTAGCAAGCACGCATCACCGTCAGACTTCATTACCTCTATCCGCACTTCCGACATTCCTGTGGCATCAAATGATCTTTTGAGTCTTTCGATTATTTCAACAGCCTGGATCTGAACCAGATTCAAAGGCGGAGAACCGTCTTCAAAGCGATCGAACATCAGTAACTCACCTACAAGATCATCGACTTCGCACAGGTCATCGTCTATGGAGGCCAGCCGCAACTCCCGCTGTTCCTCGTCTTGAGCAGCCATCATCATTTCGAGACTGAAACGAATCCGGGCAGTCGGAGTGCGGAGTTCATGGGCAACGGCCTGCAACAGCATTCGCTGATTTTCAATCAATTTCTGGTTGGCATCTGCCATACTATTGAAGGACCGGGCCAGTTCTCCGATTGCGTCCTTTGATTTGATATCCACGCGAGCCTGCAACTCGCCTCGATTGATCCTCTTGGCAGTATTGCCAAGTTTGTCCAGCCTGCGAACCAATGGGAACGTAATGATAAAACCCATCAAAGCGATTATCGTCAGAGAAACCAATACAACCATCGAGGTATGAAACTCATCGAACAACTGCATTCGCGTTCCCGATCCCATGATGGCGATCTTGCCGTTTTTCAGATACAAAAACAAACGGTCGGTTTTATGCATCTCACCGATTGAATAGCCTTCATTGAAATCTTCTCTGATGCTTTCGGGAATGAGTTCATCATCGACGGAAACAAGTTTTACCTCTTCACCAAGTTCCTCGCTTATTTTTTTGAGTTCATCATCAACAAGTTCCTGCGGCAGATCCGAGAATCTGTCATTCACCATTTTATGAAAAGCTCTCAGCGGTCCCGGAGGATTTTCCTTAAAAACCTCGATCATTCTGTGTCTGATAACAAAATGATTGGCAACCATTCCAAGAACAAGAGCAATCAACATCAGTATGGATATTTTAATAAGCAATCTGGACATTATTTAACCGTCAACAAATAACCTACGCCACGAATCGATTTAATTCTTTGAGGAATCTTGGCATCATCGCCGAGTTTCTTCCTCAGACGCGCAATACGAAGATCAATGGAACGGTCTATTCCATCCCACTCTATCCCTCTGACTTCCTTGTAGATATCTTCACGATCCAACACTTTTCCCGGATGTTTTGCAAGGAAAAGCAACAAATCAAACTCGCTGGTAGTCAATTCTTTTTCACGGCCATCCACCCTGACTATCCTGTTGGGGACATCTATCTCCAAAGATCCCAACTGCAGCAGTTTAGCGGACGAATCATCTGTCTTCTCTTCTTCCACAGGATTCATCGGAGTATTATGCCTGCGGAGCAGAGTATTGATTCTAGCCAAAAGCAAACGTGGCCTTACAGGTTTTGCAAGGTAATCATCGGCACCGACTTCAAGTCCGACGATCTCGTCAACCTCTTCACCGCGAGCCGTCAACATCAATATGGGCTTACCAAAGCGGTTGCGAACCTGTCGGCAAATCGACAAGCCATCCATTCCGGGCAACATCAGATCGAGAATCACCAGATCGGGATCTTCATTCAGAATACGATCTATGGCCCTGTCCCCTCTCGATTCCAATAGGACATCGAAAGAGTTCGGCTCCAGAAACTCTTTTATAAGATTCGCCAGCTTGAGATCATCTTCAACTATCAATATTCTTTTGCTCTCATTGTCGATCATGGCATTTTCTCACTAGCATGAGTAAGCATGAGTTGTTATCTTCTACCAACAGAGGCGAAAGGACAACTCATGCAGGATAACATTGAGAGGTTAATCGAAGAAAGCTCTTAAATCATTGGAGAAACTGTAACGGAATGTATCGATTTGCGTCAGATACAAAGAGGTACAAGCCGTCACGGAAACCCTGATGACACTGTGTGCAAAACAATCTATATTGATCTCCGTCGATAGTTGAAATGAAATAAGGAGAATTCGTTAAATGAATAAACGGAAATTGCAAACCCCATTGGCATTCATATTGATAGTGTTCATGGGTCTACTTATTCTCGGGTATTTTGTCAAGACAAGCAAAGAACCTTCACGCAAGCAAGTCAGTCGCATCGTTACTACGGTAACTACAGTAAAAGCTGTTCCTAAAACGGAGAAGGCAATAATCTCTGCAATGGGATCGGTGATTCCTGCACGGCAGATCACTGTATATCCTCAAGTTGCGGGGAGAGTCGTCTCCATCGGAGACAATCTGATTCCGGGCGGACACCTCAAAAAAGGTGAAAAGATCGTAAAAATTGACTCAAGCGATTACCAGCTTGCCGTTAGACAGGCCAAAGCCGGCGTCTCGCAGGCCGAGTTGGGCCTTGCCAGTGAAAAAGGCTTAAACGAAGCGGCCAAAGTCGAGTGGGAGCTGATTAAGGACGAAGTCAAACCCACCGACGAAGGCAAAAAGCTGGCCTTGCGCGAAATTCAACTTGAAAGCGCCAGAACGTCCCTAAGCTCGGCTCAAAGCACATTGGATCAAGCTTTGCTGAATCTTTCAAGAGCTACGATAAAGACACCCTTCAATGCTTTTGTAATCAACAAGGGCGTGGATATCGGTCAGGTGGTAAATTCGCAGACCCCGATAGCCACACTGGTAGACAGCGACAAGTTCAGAGTCGAGGTATCGCTGCCTGTCGGAATGCTGGGAAGAATATACATTCCAGATACAAATAAAAAAGAAGGCTCAAACGCGCACATCGTATACAACACAGGCGGCAAAACCGAGATTACAAGAGAAGGAAAAGTAATCAGGCTCTTGGCCGACCTTGACGAACGCGGCAAAACCGCCAGATTGCTAGTCGAAATCGACGATCCTTTCGAATTGAAAAAAGCACCCGCCGAAAGCGAAGATGACGGCAAGAACGATATCCCCCTGCAGTTGGGCAGCTATGTCAGAGCAGAAA
>CAYTHG010000469.1:0-3011 GCA_964437525.1 uncultured Myxococcales bacterium
AATAGATGGCGTGCTGCATAATATTTACCAGATTCCCAAAAAAGTGCATCCGGCGGTTGTTTCCCGGATAAAAACCATGAGCCGTCTCGATATCGCCGAGCGTCGCCGTCCTCAGGACGGGCGTTTTAAGACTGCAATAGAAGAACGTGAGATTGAAATTCGCGTTTCCACCATGCCTACCGCTCTAGGCGAAAAATTAGTCTTGCGTCTGCTCGATTCCGACAGAATCCTGCAAAATATAGATGCGCTGGGTTTCGATGAAACAGAGCTTGTGGAATACAAAAAGATCGCCTCCAATCCTCACGGGCTTGTACTCGTAACCGGCCCGACAGGTTCGGGAAAGACTACGACGCTTTATTCCTCCTTGCGCGCCGTTATGCGTTCGGAAGTCAATATCGTTACAATCGAAGACCCGATTGAGATGGTGGTGGAAGAGTTCAATCAGATAGCGGTAAACACAAAAATAGATCTGACTTTTGCCGCCGCACTCAGGAATATTCTCAGGCAGGACCCCGATATCATTATGGTGGGTGAAGTGCGCGACTCGGAAACGGCAGCTAATGCGGTGCAGGCAGCACTGACAGGCCATACCGTTTTCGCCACTTTGCATACAAACGATGCGGTTTCTTCCATTTCCCGTATGTTGGAGTTGGGCGTCAAACCGCACCTTCTTGCAAATACGCTTTTGGGGGTTTTGGCCCAGAGACTTGTCAGGCGTGTTTGTTCTTCCTGTAAGTACGAAATGTCCTTGACCGAAAAAGACATGGCGCTTTTGGACATAAAACTTGAAGAAGGGCAGAAGTTGAAAGCATGGAAAGGGCAGGGCTGCGTTGTTTGCCGTTCCACAGGTTATAAGGGTAGGACCGGAATTTTCGAGCTGCTGGTGATGAACGATCGTCTGCGGCGGCTTGTCAAAGAAGATTTCGATTCTAAAGAAATGTTCAAATCGGCTCGACAGGACGGGCTTATTACGTTAAAAGAGGCAGCTATCAAGAAAATGGCTTGCGGCGACACCGATCTTGATGAAATAATCCGCGTGCTTTCTTATTGATTTTATATTTTAATCGGTTTCAAAGTCAGAGAATTTCAAAATGACAGACTTCAAAGATCTTAATCCTGACCAGCTTGACGCTGTCAAGCACGTTGACGGCCCTTTATTGATCCTGGCGGGAGCCGGTTCGGGCAAGACGAGAGTCATTACATATAGAATTGTCAACCTCGTAGAGAATCTGGGAGTCAACCCTCGTGATATTCTGGCGGTGACTTTCACCAACAAAGCCTCACGCGAGATGCAGGAGCGTGTCGAAAAGCTTTTGGGTTCGCGTGCTTATTCTCTCAATATGGGCACTTTTCATAAAATTTGCGTCAGAATGTTACGGCAGCATATCGACAGGCTCGGCTACAGGACCACATTTACCATCTACGACGACGGCGACCAGATCGCTCTTGTAAAGCAAGTGGCCAAGGAACTTGAACTGCCATCTGACAGATTTTCGCCTCGCGCCCTGTTGTCGCACATAGGTCGTTTTAAGTCGCAAATGCTGGAGCCGCATCAGGTCGAAGCGGACGATTACAACCTGTTTCAGCAGGCTTCCAGAAGATGTTATGAGATTTATCAGCGTAAGCTTAAAGATAGCAACGCTTTAGACTTCGACGACCTCTTGAACATGACCGTACGTCTTTTGAAAGAAGATGGCGAAATTCGCAATATGTACAACCAGTTCTGGCGCTATGTTCTGGTTGACGAGTACCAGGATACCAACAAGGCTCAGTATGAACTGTTGCGCCTGTTGACGGTACGCCAGCAGAATATTTGCGTGGTGGGTGACGACGACCAGTCGATCTATCGCTGGCGCGGCGCTGATGTTAAGAACATCCTTACATTTGAAGAGGATTATCCCAACTGCAAGGTTGTCAAGCTGGAGCAGAATTATCGCTCAACGCAGACAATTCTCGATGCCGCGCACAACGTGATTTCGTGCAATACGGTTCGCAAAGAAAAGAAGCTGTGGACCGAAGCGGAGATGGGCGAAAAAATAGTATTGTTTGCTGCCGAGACCGAACGCCGCGAGGCGCAGTATGTGGCCGAGGAAATCAAGCTTGCAAAGGCCAGTGACAACCTGAAGTACAGCGATATCGGCGTATTCTATCGTACCAATGCGCAGTCGAGAGCAATCGAAGAGCAGATGCGACTGGCGGCAATTCCGTATACGATAGTCGGAGGTGTGCGATTTTACCAGCGCAAGGAAATCAAAGACATCATGGCCTACATGCGCGTACTCGTAAACGAGGATGACGACGTGTCGGTCAGGCGCATAATCAATCTTCCTACCCGTGGTATAGGCGCTAGAACCATTGCCACTGTGAATGAACATTCGGCCAATCACACAATTTCATTTTGGCAGTCTCTAAACGAAATCGGGCGGCAGGGAGTGCAGACTTCGGCTGCTGTCAGGACAAAACTCGGGCGTTTTCTGGATATTATCGAAGAGTTAAAGAAAGAAAAAGAAAAGCTGCCCGTCTTCGATCTCTATCATGTAGTGCTTGAAAAAAGCGGCTACCGAAAGATGCTTGAGGCTGACAAGACGGAAGAAGCCAAGGATCGCCTGGACAACCTTGCCGAGCTTGCCAACGAAATGTTCGAGTTCCAGAAAGAGTATAACAACGAAGCCACACTGGAGCGCTTTCTTGAAGAAATCACTCTGCAATCCGATATCGATCAGTGGGTGGATGAAGATGACAGTGTGACGATGATGACCGTTCATGCCGCCAAGGGGCTTGAGTTTCCCTTGGTGTTTTTAACTGGTATGGAAGAGCAACTCTTCCCGCATTCGCGCTCGCTGGATTTAGAAGAAGATATAGAAGAAGAAAGACGGCTGGCCTACGTCGGCATTACGCGTGCCATGCGCAAGCTATATTTCACCATGGCTCGGACACGTATGATAAACGGAATTTCCCGCAGCTGTCAGCAGTCGCGTTTCTTGTCCGACATCGACGGCGATCTGATAGAC
>CAYTHG010000470.1:0-3010 GCA_964437525.1 uncultured Myxococcales bacterium
TTGCGTGACTGTCGTGCAGGATCAAACCAAATGTCACGTGACATTGAGTAAACACCCTATAATTTCAGCCACTTGCCGAGAGACACATTGCTAATTCTCCGTCGCAAAGTTCGACCCTCTTTCGGAGGAGCGGAGAGGTCTGCGGAAGTGATGCTGGTGGTGAGATGATGGGTTTTGGTGGGTTACTTCATTGAAATAACATGTGAATTTAGATTTCTTGGTAATTTCTGGTTTGATTAAGGTACGGGAGAAATAAAAAAAAGTCCCCGGCGGCCACGTTCGAACGGCTTTCACCGCCCGCCAAGAGCGGAGAACGTCATAGATAATTTTTTCTTCTTCGTCCAGATCTGCACGGGGATCGCTGCGTCGCTTGGTTACGGGCTTTCTTATTTCATCAGCAGATATATTCCGGTAGGATAACAATACCGTCAGATACGGTGTTTGTTCGTGGACGAAGAAATGCTCCGTCACCTCGATGATTTCACGCTCGGCCTGAAAGTCTTGGATGGCGCTGTCATCGAAGCCATCGACGGTTTCCGAAAACTTAAGGGTGAATATTTTTAGCTTCATGACAGAACTCCCAAACTGCTGAAAGGCCCGTCACAACTGGATGATAGCAATCCTACATTGGCACGGAATTTGCTGGGGGGGGTAATTCATTCCATTATTTCCAATCATCATTTGTTAAATTTCAAAAAATATCGCGAGTGCTTCGCACGACAAAAGGGGCTAACCCCTTTTGAAACCCCGGCCTCCGCTACGCTCCGGGAGCTCCCGCTGGTCTGCTGTGCTCGAAGACTCGCTTGCTTCGACTGGCGCGTGTGCTCCCTGCTCTACACGGAGGCTATTCGGAAATGCACTTCGTGCAACCAATTATAACTTTACCCAAAGGGCAAAGTGTCAAAGGGATCAAGGGCTAGACCTGGAAAGGCGCGCGCCGACGGGGTAGCCGCGAACGCCGGGCGAGCCGGAGCCACGGTTCGCCGACCGGCAGAGCTGCGCGTAGTAGTACCAAGAGCCGCCACGCCTGACGCGGTACGAGCCCGATGCCGGACCCACAGGGTCGGTCGCCACATCGTTCTGGTAACCACTCTGATACCAATCCCAGGTCCACTCCCAAAGGTTCCCGCTCATATCATACAAGCCCCAGGCATTAGGAGCCTTGCCACCAATTGGCTTCGTGCCATAGTCAGGAGTACCCGATGAACCATTGTTACCACCAAACCAGCCGATCAGATCAAGGTTTGGATCCACGGGACTCGTACCTGTATAGGTAATCGTACCGTCGTTTCCATCACTCGGATAAAATGCTGTGTTGCTACCAGCACGGATCGCATACGCCCACTCCGCCTCGGTGGGCAAACGATACCCCTCGCAATCCTGCGGCTTCGTCGCGCCAGCAGCCAAGGTCACCGTCGCCGAGTCGATACCCCCATACGTCGCATCACCGTCGAAGCAGTTCATGTAGGTTGACCCTACATTCCCCCCATACTCACAGCCCACGTTCGAAAGCACGTAACACGGAGTCAAACCCGCATCCAGCGACAACTGATTCGCATACGCCAAGGTGTCGTACCAACTGATGTACTTCATCGGATGATCGTCGCCGCAGCCATACGTGCAGTCCGAATCCCAGGTATCCATTGCATTCCAGCCCATCAGGCCCTCAAACTCAGCCTCCGTGATCTCATAACGGCTCATCTCGAAATCATAGGTCAACGTAACCTGGTGCAATACTTCATTCGAGGAATTGCCTAACTCATCTGCACAAACACCCGGATAGCCTGCCGGGCAGGTATCGCTCTGCGGTGAACCCATCCAGAATGAACCCGCTGTAATCGGAACGAAGCCTGGGGTCGTGTCGAACTCGCAAGCCGAGCGGTCCCAGCCGTCACAGGTCCCGTTGCAACTCGCCGTACCACCTGTGTAGGCTGCGCCTAAACTCGTGCAATCCACAGAATCGCCTAACTCGCAGGTCTCGCCATCGTCAAGATTAGAGTTGCCGCAAAGATCAATGATGTCGATATCCTCGTCTCCGTCAATGACATCTCCATCAGCAACATCTCCATCGTTTGTATCGCCATCAATAGGCTCATCGCCGTCAACCGGGACGTCCACATCGCCATCCGCCAGAGATTCGCATTGCCCGATGCTCTGGTTACAAATTTCATTCTGCCCACAACTTCCACAATTACTGTCGCAACCGTCCGGGCCACATTCTTTACCATCACAGTCCGGGATACACATGATTTCCTGACATTGGTGATTTACGCAATCCCAATCATCGGGGCTCCCACAGTCGCTATCGGAATCGCAACCGGTTGCCGTGATCCGAATTGAGTCTGCATCCGGCTTCCGATAATAGCTCAATACCGCATGCACTTCACCATTGGCGGTTTGTCCATAGGTGTCGCCAAATACGGCGTCCTGGTCCAGTTCTGTCATCGCTGCACCCACACTCGCACCTTCAAGCAGCCGGTCGAAGAGTTTGACATTTGTGTAAAAGTCCTCGTCGTCCGATTCAACCAGATTGTTCCAGCCGAAATAGACGCCCAAGCCCCGTGCACGCAGTGCTTCAGACAACGTGGTCGTTTGCAAGCCACGGCAGGACGAAAAATAGGCCAGGCTGTCAACAGCGAAATTTGCGTCAGAGAAAAACTCGGGATAGACCGTGTAGTAGGTCTTACCACTGCTCAGTGTGGTTCCAATACCAAGTTTTCCAAATTGAAGGTAATCACCCAGAAAACCCACATCAGTCGTCATACCCGTCATGAAGTTGAAGATACCATTGTCCAAGGCACCATGAGCACGGATATAAATTACATCGAAATCGTCAAAACGCGTAATGTTGGCAGGTGTGACCGCGCCTTTTGTAAAAACCTCTACACCAAATCCCGCATCACACAGGTGTTGGCCGATGGTTTCATGCGAATTGAGAAAGCCGTGGGTGTCAGCAAGTGGGGCATAGATGCCAGCTTTGCCTGCGGAGCCGCTGCACCCGTTGAAAGAG
>CAYTHG010000471.1:0-3002 GCA_964437525.1 uncultured Myxococcales bacterium
TGTCTCGAAGCACGGTGCTAAAGATAGGCTCTAAATACATTTTTGAAATATCATCGGCATGGGTTATATTCATTTCGCATTTCAGTCTTAAGGCGAAATGGAGGAAACATGTCAAAGATAGGCGTAGTTCTTTCAGGTTGTGGGGTTTTCGACGGCTCGGAGATACACGAGGCGACGTTGACCTTGTTATACCTCGACAAGCTCGGCTTGAAATACGAGTGCATCGCCATCGACGAAGAGTTGATTGAAGAAGTCGATCACACCAGCATGAACCCCACCGGCAAGAAGCGCAATCTGCGCAAAGAATCAGCCAGAATCGCTCGCGGCAATCCACGCGACATATGTGAAGTGACAGCAAAAGACTACGACGGCATCATCTTCCCCGGCGGCAGAGGCGCGGCCAAAAACCTTTGCGACTGGGAACCGAACGGTCCCGCTTGCACGGTTCACCCGCAAATTCAAAGGCTGATCGAAGAATACCACGCGGCAGGCAAACCTCAGGGATTTATCTGCATCGCGCCGGTTCTGGCTGGGAAAGTTCTTGGCAAGCACGGTGTCGAAATCACCATCGGAACAGATGCCAATGTTGCCGCCGCCCTTGAGAGTTGCGGTGCAAAACACATCAGCCATGCAGTAGACGAAATTCATCTCGACGCCAAACATAAAGTAGTCACTACACCGGCTTACATGCTGGGACCGACCATCAGCCATATTGCGAAAGGCATAGAGAAACTGGTTTCAGCCATAAAAGAGATGGCCTGATATATTGATTTAGATCATTCACGCCGTAGACAGCGGAACGTCATCCTTCCCAAATCGGTGAGTTGTTCAGCCTGACTTCGGAATCACAAATAGAAGTACTTGTGGAGGATTACATGGGAAACGGAAAAGAACGCGCCCTCAGTTCGTGGGAACGTTTCGCCTACTCTGTAGGAAATTTCGGGGTAGGCTCGCTACCAGCCGTCATCGGCTCTTGGGCGCTCTACTACTTCTCGCCGCCGGAGGCAGCAGCAGGTGAAACAAGCTGCATGATCGCCTTTGTCCCTTATGCCACCATCATGGCATTAGCGCTTGCTTTGGGGCGTGTAGCCGAAGCACTTGTCAATCCCTTCATCGGCGACTGGTCCGACAAAACCAAAAATAAGTTGGGACGACGTATTCCCTTCATCCGCTACGGCACACCGATAATGGCAATTGCCGCAGTCATACTATGGTTTCCTCCCATCATAGGGCCATCATGGATCAACGCCGTATGGGTCGGCTTCTTCATGATTATCATGTCGGTAGCATTCGCCGCAGTGGTTGCGCCTTATCTTTCGCTGCTGCCCGAGCTTACGCCCCATAATGATGAGCGTATCGTTGTTTCCTCGTGGATGGCTGTCGCTGAATTGGCTGGCGTACTGGCTGTCACCGCCGGAGCCGGAGCCATTATCACTCAAGGCAAATGCGGCATGTTCGGCTTCGAACCTCAGCAATTCAACGGCTTTCATGCTGCTGCGATCATTTTTGCAGTGGTCGGGGCCATCAGTTTCCTGGTTACCGGCTACGGCATTAAGGAACGTCCGTATTCAGAAAGTAAAAACGTAAGCTTCAGCTTCAAAGAAGGCTCCAGGGAAATCTTCAAAAACCCGAGCTTCCTGCCCTACCTTTCGATGGTCGCCTTGATGCGCATAGCTCTCGATATCGTAATCGTGGCGATTCCCTACATTGCAACCACGATCTTAGGCGGCGACGAGTGGGACGCATCGAAAATCATGATTATCGTCACAGTAGGAGCGATGGCGCTTTTCCCGCTGGTAACCATGCTCTCCACCCGTTTCGGCAAAAAGAACATCATGATTTTAGGAGCCGCTGGCTTCGTTATCATCCTGCCGCTGGCTTGGACCTTGGGCCACTGGCCAGTATTTGAACCCATGACACAGGGCTACATACTGTTCCTGTTCGCAACCTTCCCGGTATCGGCCTTCATGGTACTGCCGCGCCCGATGCTGGCCGATGTCATCGACCACGACGAAAAGCTGACAGGCTTCCGCCGCGAGGCTATCTATAACGGCATGGAAGGGCTCTTCACCCGCTCGGCCTCAGGTCTGGCGTGGGTTCTCTCGGCTATGCTTTTCGACATATTCGGAAAATCGGTAGACAATCCCTTGGGAATTTACCTGACTGGCCCGCTCGGTGGTGCCGTCGCCTTACTGGCTCTCATCGGATTCTTAAAATACCCGTTCAAGAAATAAGCTTTTTCCAAGCAATTTCAAAAGACCCTGGAGGATTCCTTCAGGGTCTTTTTTTTATTTCTTTACTATATAACGAGCGTTGAATCCGTCACGGTTGGGAGAGGAAAGCTCGCCCAGCACGATATCGCCGGGCTTGAGGTGCCAGACGTTCGAGTTCATCATGGTTTCGGAGTTCGACCAATCCAGCATCACATCACCTTTGCCCTTGGGATATTTGATGGAGAAGAAAGGCCGCATCAGGTAGGATTTGCCGACCTCCAGTTGTGAGTGCGGGAAAAGTTTGGATGTCGGTGCTTTTGTAATTTCTATGGTCACTTCTGCGAAGGGGAATTTTTCTTCCCGCATAAGCTTGATAACCTTGCCCTCGAAGCGCAAGTCCTCCGACCCCATATCGAGCTTTACTTCCAATGTCTCCGATGCCCTGATAGACGAGCTACCATCCGGCGTGGCAGGCATTGCGTCGGTCTTCATGGCTTCGACCTGTATATCAAGCGCAAGTACGTTCAAGTCTATCTGTGTCGAGGCTGCCTGACCTAACTCGATGAATCCCAGGCGCGGGTATAGCTCGGATGCAAGAACGCCTGAAATTTTCAGTTGCGACTCGGTAAGCACCTCGACTTTTGCTCCGGCGAGTTTTTCTTTCAAAACTTTTGAGATACTCTCGGCGGAATTGCCCTCACCCAAAAAGAAAATCACGCTGTCAGCGCTTTCTTCTTCCCATGAGATAGCGGCACCGGCCTTGATATTGCCTTTATCGTCCAGACCAAC
>CAYTHG010000472.1:0-3001 GCA_964437525.1 uncultured Myxococcales bacterium
GGGTTGCGGCAACGACAACCACGAAGCCGAAGGCTCATGCTCGGGTATTGTCTGCGCCAACGGCTGCATATGCTGCGTACCTAACTAGTAAACCTTCCAACAAGCTTCAATTCCTTCGATAAAGCGAAGAGTAAATTCCCGTCACCCCTGCGCAGGCAGGGGTCCACTCCGTTAATATTGCTCTGGATTCCCGCCTTCGCGGGAATGACAATTTGCTACAGCTTTTCAATAGCTTTGAAATTGGCGGTTTGTCAATAGGCTCAAAGCCTCCCTCGATTTCGAGGGAGGCTTTTTTTGATTATGGACACCGGCGTTCCTTTTGAGTAGTCCGAGTTTCAGCAAGTTCTCGCTTTAAAACGATGTCTGTTAAACCCCGCTCATGGTGAGTGATTTCGCGTAGCGAAATTGTATCGAACCATATCTCGATAAACCACACTAAGGGGCGGCACTCGATATGAGCGAAAATATATACAGCATAAATATAAGCAGAAAAGTGCGGAATCGAGAGCAACCTTCTGGAAAACGGGATCACAGATAATATATAGAAAGCGACTCGGTCCCTTCTCCTGATTTGACATTTCCCCCTCACTGCGATAACAAAGAATTAAACAATAATGAAAATTCTTATCCCTGACTGTCATGCTGAACTTGTTTCAGCATCTTTTGACAATGATCTATAAGACCCTGAAACAAGTTCAGGGTGACAAAACGTCTGATTTATAATTGTCGGGTTAGCAGCTAAGCTAGCATCGGAGGTTGTCTTGGAATATCTTGAAGCGATAAATTCCTTTATTTGGGGGCCGGTAACGATAATCCTGCTGGTCGGAACAGGCTTGTTCTTGACTATCAGGCTCAAGCTTGTACAGCTTTTGCGTTTCGGTTACGCCTGGAAACTAGTTTCCGGCAAATACGACGATCCTAATGACGAAGGCGACATCACGCACTTTCAAGCACTGGCGACGGCTCTTTCGGCCACTATCGGCACAGGCAATATCGCAGGAGTCGCCACCGCCATTGCAGCAGGTGGACCGGGCGCGGTCTTCTGGATGTGGGTTACGGCTTTAGTCGGCATGGCCACCAAATACACAAGCTGCACACTGGCGGTTAAATACAGACACATCCACAAAGACGGCTCGGTTTCCGGCGGCCCTATGTACTTTCTTGAAAAGGGTCTGGGTCAGAAATGGCTGGGAGGTCTTTTCGCGTTCTTCGCCATGACAGCATCTTTCGGCATAGGCAACATGGTTCAGGCCAACTCGGTAGCAGAACCTCTGCATGAACTCGGCATCCCTAAAATAGCCACGGGACTAGTCATGGGCGTGTTGGTCGGGCTGGTAATCCTCGGCGGCATCAAGCGTATCGCAAATGTGGCTTCTAAGATCGTCCCGTTTATGAGCGTAGTTTACGTACTGGGAGCCTTGACGATTCTGGTCTTGAACTACGACAAAGTTCCCACTGTCTTTGTCATGATTATCGAGCACGCTTTCAAACCAACGGCGGCGGCAGGCGGTTTTTTGGGAGCGACGGTTATGCAGACCATGCGCTTCGGCGTCGCTCGCGGCCTGTTTTCAAACGAAGCGGGCTTAGGCTCCGCTCCCATAGCCCACGCAGCAGCCAAAACAAAGTACCCCACCCGCGAAGGTCTGGTCGCCATGCTCGGACCTTTCATCGACACCATCTGCATCTGCTCCATGACTGCGATGGTCATTCTTATTTCCGGCCTGTGGACATCGAATGACCCGGAAACCGGCCAGCAGCTTACAGGCGCGGTTCTCTCGGCTTCGGCATTCAATTCCAGCCTGCCGGGATTCGGTAAATACATAGTCAGCTTCGGCATCATTTTCTTCGCGTTCTCAACCATGATTTCCTGGAGCTATTACGGTGACCGCTCGGCCGAATATCTGTTCGGCCCCAAGTCGGTCAAGATTTACCGCCTGCTGTACACGATTGTGGTTCCAATAGGCGCTGCATCGGCATTGCCTCTGGTCTGGATAATATCCGACATAATGAACGGACTGATGGCCTTCCCCAACCTGATCGGATTGATATTCCTCTCAGGCGTGGTATCGCGCCAGATGAACGCCTATTTTCAAGGCCCGCACGCTTACCCAAAGATTGAGAAAAAGGATTAGCAATGGATACTCCTCAACATTGCATGGTGATGGTAACGGCTCCCTGTGAAGAGGAAGCGACAAGAATAATCAATCGCCTGTTAAATGACAAAATCGTGGCCTGCGGCAATATTGTCAAAGACTTGAAATCGACCTTCTGGTGGCAAGGCAAATTAGACAATGCCGACGAAGTTTTGATTATCTTCAAAACCACCACCGCCAATCTCATCAAACTGGAACAGGCGGTACTTGAGGAGCACTCCTATGAAGTGCCGGAAATAATCGCCCTGCCAATTATCTGGAGCCATAATGGTTACGCGGACTGGATAGATGAAGTGGTGGAATAGATTGCTAGAATGAAAAAAACGCCCGCAATCTACATGGCTGCGGGCGTTTTCGTTTCTGACAATGTTCTATTTATTTACCAATGGCTTCAAGCATTTTTTGCACTACAACCATCTCGGTCTGAGCGCCCACCAGGCTGTGTTCCTCGTTGATAATGCTGTTGGGAACCCCCTGCACGTTGTACTTTACAGCCAACTGCGGGAACTCCGATATCTCTACCATATCGCCGGTAATATACTCGCTGGCCATGGCCAGTTTGTGCGCGGCACGAACGGCTGCCGGGCAGTACGGGCAAGTAGGTGAAACCATGGCCTGAATATGCACGGGCTTGTCGATTTTCTTCAACTCTTCCAGCACATCGGCTTCAAGGCCATGCTCGCGCTTGCCAATGTCGATAATATCTTCTAAAAGCGTCGTGAACTCGTAACCGGCAGGAATGCCGAAGAAACGAATTCCATAATCTCTGTCGCCTTCCAAAACGACAGCCGGAATTTTGTCGATGCCGTATTTTTTGACCATATCCTGATCTTTTACAAAGTCGTAGA
>CAYTHG010000473.1:0-2993 GCA_964437525.1 uncultured Myxococcales bacterium
ACGGCATAAGTAAGCGTAAGCTGGTTGAGTGATATGTCTCCGGTATCCACTGGACTACCAAAAAAGACGGCAAGCCTGCCGCTGCCTGTGCCGATTGTCATGGCAGTCATGGAGTCAAGTCCTCAAAAGAAACCACAAAAGCCGACTCTATAAACAACTGCAAAGGATGCCACAAAGAAGCCGTTGAAAACTTTTCCAAGGGCTCGCACGGAATGGCTCTGCTACAAGGTAATCCTGATGTTCCCGATTGTGTAGACTGCCACGGCGACCATGATATCGTCAGTCTGTCCGCACAGGACGGCAAGCGCGATTATGCAGCAACTCAGGTATGTATCTGGTGCCATACAAACGAACGCTTGATGGGTCGCTACGGCATGGATACATCGCAAGCCGAAAACTACATGAACGACTTCCACGGCTTGGCTCAGAAAAGCTCACTGGGAGCGACCGCAACCTGCGCCGATTGCCACGATGCTCATAAATCGCTGAATCATGAAGATCCCGCATCAAGTATGCATGTTGACAATCGCAAGGATGCCTGCGCCAAATGTCACGGCGACGCCAGCGAAGCTTTTGTAATGAGCTTCACTCACAAGCACACCACAGGTGATGAAAGCCGCTTTGTCATCAATCGTATCGTCACCATTGTTTATATTCTTTTGATCATCGCCGTCATCGGCGGCATGTTACTGCACAACCTCATCATCTGGTCTTTCTATGTGCGTCGCAAATTCCGCAGCCAGCAGAAATCCAAGTGCAAAGTAGTCAGAATGAACGGTTTCGAGCGCATCTGGCACTGGGCGCTGTTCTTCTCCTTTACGCTGCTTGGAATTACCGGTTTCGCCCTTGTATACCCGGATTCCTGGGTATTCAGTTGGATGTTCGACAGCTTCTTAAGCGAACAGTCCCGCGCCTGGATGCATCGTGCCGCCGCCATCGTGATGTGCGTCGATATGGGCATCTTCCTTGTATACAAGACCGTCACTTCTCATGGCCGCAATCGCTGGTGGAAAGAGATGTTCCCGGGCTGGCATGACATCAAGGACGTTTTCGTCACCATGACTTACCACTTGGGCATCACCAAAGAAAAGCCGCTCTATCGCGTCTTCAATTACGCTGAAAAAGCCGAATATTGGGCGCTGTGGTGGGGAACCCTCGTTATGGCAGTGACAGGCTTTGTGCTGTGGTTCAGTCATCTGCTTCCGGCTGGAACCCCCGACTGGCTGCTCGACATCTCCTTGACCATCCATTTCTACGAAGCGATTCTGGCCTGCATGAGCATCGCCGTCTGGCACTTCTTCTTTGTCATTTATCACCCGGAAGAATACCCGGTCAACCTGTCTTCCATCACCGGCAGACTGACAGACCACGAAGCCGAAGAGCGCTTCACCAAAGAAGCGATTAAGATTCAGGAAGAAGAGTAGGGGACTTTTTAAACAAGTTGCCAATCAAGGGGAGCCGAATTCGGCTCCCCTTTTTCTTTGGATCAATGACAAACCTTTAATTTCAGCGTTGTTGATAAGCAGAGCGATAGCTTAGCTTAGTAGGTCGGATAACTTGTTATCCGACAATTCTTGATTAGTGTCGGGTAAAACATTTACCCGACCTACTTTTGGTGAAGGCAATCTCCTGTTTTCATGGGCCGGATGAGATTCTTCGCGTCGCTCAGAATGACAGGCTAGGAACTCAAGCAGGGGCGACCGACCGGTCGCCCCTGCTTGTAAACATCTCGCTATTATTGGAGATAGCAATCGTTAATGAAGACGCGACACGCAAGTCCAAACAAAAAACGGGAGCCGAATGGCTCCCGTTTTTCTGATTATACTCTTGCCTCTTTAGGGCTAGATTATTTTTTAGCTTTTTCCTTATGGCAGTCCGTGCAACCCAGCGGGCCGCTTTCTTGCTCGATATGGCAGTTCATACATTGTTTGTGATAAGCGTCGATCAGACCCATCTTTTTGCCGTCAGGTGTCGAATAAGCCGTGTTATGGCATGTGCGGCAGGATGCGGTGGCCTCTACTGCTGAGCCCTTATGGTGGCAGTCTTTGCAGCTATCCGAATAATCGACATGATCCGAGTGGTTGAAGACGACTTTCTCGTATTTATCGGAAAGCTGCCACAAAATGGCTTTTTCCGGGCCGTTTTCAGGAGCTTTCAGGCCGTCTTCGCTGCGCTCGGTATGGCAATCTAGGCAATCTGTCGGGCCGGAGTCTTCTTCTTTATGACAGGCTATGCATTGACCGTGATAGGCATCCAGCAGTGAAGTCTTTTTGGGGGACTTCGTGGATTCTTTCACATCGTGACACGAACGACAGGCGGCGGTGGCCTCGACCGGGGTTTCTTTGTGATGGCAGGATGCGCAACCGTCGGTGTTTTCTGTGTGTTCTTTATGGTTGAACTCGATTGGTTCGTATTTCGCGGCGATATGATAGAGCAGGCTGGTATCCGGGCCGTGATCCGCAGTAAGGTCGGCAACCGCGATTTTCTTTTGAGTCTCGGATTTGGTGTGGCATTCGGCGCAGTGCATCGGGCCTTTTTTGACGGCCTTATGGCAGCCTATGCACTTGTTGTGATAAGCCTGCATTGCCGAGCTAGCCTTGTTCTCGGAGTCTTCCGGCTGCTTTTCGTTGTAGCTTTTGTGGCACTCGGTACAGGCTGCCGGGTCGGTCTGGCCGGGACGTGCATTATGGTGGCAGGAACGGCAACTGTAGTCTTTCATCAGCGCGTGGAAGTCGTGCTTCCAGGAGACATCGCCGTAGTTGGTTTCCAAAGACGTATAAACCCAGCCTTTAGGAGCCATACAATAACCGACGATAGCCACTGCCAAGAGGGCAGCCACCGACAACAATAAAATGCCTACTCGAATTTGTTTTCTTCTCATGCTAAACTGCCTTATAAATAGAACGCTTTTTTGGCATGGGTTCTTTCATGCTTGATAAACGATAGAAACAGGAAACAGCAAATGCCGCGCATTGGATATGTAGTCAGTACAG
>CAYTHG010000474.1:0-2988 GCA_964437525.1 uncultured Myxococcales bacterium
GTTGTAATAGATCCTCTGCTTCTATGACGAGGATAACCGCATCTTCAAGAAGCAGAGGATCTATTACAACAAGGAATCCGGTGGCGATACTTCACCACTTGGATGGCGTGCTGACCGTGGTCAGGTCGGTTATATCTTCGAGCCTGTTTCTGTAGTCGGTGTTGGGGTCGTCTTCGACGGTTCCGGTGCTGATGAACAGTTGATCAACACCATAGACGACATGGCTCGCATCATTGAGATTGAAGCCTATTCCAACAAGCTGACTTCTGTGGCGGCAGCCAGAGGAACAACTTATCTGCATGACGACGGTGTCTTCGACGAAGAACACTGGTACTATCATGTCGATGCCGTCGATGCCGATGGCAATGTTTCGCTCCATTCGATCAGGTTCGATGCAATAACGCCTGATACGACACCGCCGGATCCGCCTGTAATCAGTTCGTCGACGCATCCGGTTACGACCGAATGGTATTTCGACAACAACCCGCAACTGGAATGGGTAGCCAGCGATACTTCAGGTGTGGACAACTACTCCTGGACATTGAACCAGGTTTCTTTGGGCGACCCGGGAACCACACCGATGGGCAATATCAACACCACCAGTTACACTGGCGTTGCCGACGGTACATGGTATTTCCATGTGCGCGCACGCAACACAGCAGGCTTGTGGTCCGAGACTGCTCACTTTGCCGTCAATGCGGATATTACACCGCCTGACGTGCAGACTGTCGGTTCGACTACGCATCCGATTGAAACAACATGGTACGCTCTCAACGATCCCGAGTTCTTCTGGAGCAGTACGGATGATGCACCGATTATCGGTTACAGTTACTCGCTTAACAATGCATCGACCACCACTCCTGACCAGATCTCCGAGGGTATCGATACCGATGCAAGCTTCATCGATGTCGTCGATGGCATCTGGTACTTCCACGTAAGAGCACTCAATGCCACCGGACGCTGGGGCGATCCGGTACACTTCAAAGTTCAGATCGATATGGGCCCGCAGGCACCTGTGGTGTCTTCGAGTACGCACCCGGTCGAGACGACTTGGTACAACCACAACGATCCTGAGTTTACCTGGACCTGCTTCTCCTATAGTGGAATCGCCGGTTACAGCTACGAGATTTCCGGTCTGGACAGTACAGTGCCGGATGAAACCTCCGATAGTGCTACTCCATCCATGTCTTACAGCGATGTGGCCGACGGAGAACTCTGGTTCCATGTCAGAGGACTTTCGGGCAGCGGTGTCTGGGGTCCGACGGCACATTATCGTGTCCGTGTGGATACCGGTCCGCAGGCTCCTGTCATAACCTCGCCTACGCATCCGACTCCGGGAGTGTGGGTCAACAACAACGATCCGGTATTCAATTGGAGCGCTCAGACTGCCTCCGGCCAGATCATCGGATACAGCTATGTATTGGATCAGGTAGCAGATACCGATCCTGATTACAATTCTGAAGGTGCCGGCAATACCAAGAGCTTCACGGATGTTGCCGATGGAAGCTGGTACTTCCACGTCAGGGCGCAATCGGTGTCCGAGGCTTGGGGTTCGGTTGCTCACTTCCAGATCAACGTCGATACCGGTCCTACTTTGCCGGTCGTGACTTCCAATACGCATCCGAATCAGGATCTGTATTATGTCAGCAAGCGCCCGGACTTCGAGTGGAACGCCACTTCCTGGTCGGGTGTCAAGGGCTACAGTTGGACGCTGGATGCCTATTCGGATACAGAACCTGACAACGCAAGTGAAGGCACCGGAGAATACTGGCTCTACGAAGATGGCGGCACAAATGAACTTGAGCCGGGTATCTACTACTTCCATGTCAAGGCGCAGAACAACATCAACAACTGGGGCGTAACCGCGCACTTCCGTGTAAGGGTTAACGGACCGCCGGTTATTCAGAGCGCTTCTAACCTGCGCGTTGTCGTCAAGATAGACAACACCGAAGAGCAGGAAGCCACCGTCAGAATCCACGATCCCAACGGCGCGGCCAATGTGCAGCGTGTTGGATTGAGGATCAAGGGTGTAGATCAGGCGACAAGTCTGGATGCCATGCGCGGCAACTTGGTTTGGAGCCGCACTAACACCGATCCGGTTCTGGATTGCACCACGGCTGGTTTCTGTAAGAAGGGTGGTTATGGCAATGACAAGATTGCCTTGTCCACTTCTTCTTCGAGTGTAAACGAGGCAGGAAATGTTCTGACGGTGAAGTTCCGTTGGACGCTGTTGCCCAACTATGGCGATGTTCAGGAAAACGACTTCATGATTGTCGCCTGGGACGAAAACGTCGATACCGACTGGCAGGAGTACGACATCAACTTCTACTCCAATGCCCAGTGCGATGTTTCTGCAAACGTCAGCCCGGCCCACAACGCCTGGGTTGCAACGCACTATCCGGACTTTGAATCCACTGTATCGACCGATCCGAATGCTTTGGATGAGGTCTGGTATCTGTTCCGCATCGCAACCGGTTCGGACGGTGAAACAGGTGTGGTGGCAGAATCTCCATGGATGGTTGCAAGTGGCGGAACGCCGACTTGGACCCTGCCTGCCGGTTCCGGTCCCAATGGAAACGGTTTGGAGAATGGATTCTACTACTGGCATGTTTACACCAAGGACACCTGGGGTTGGGTAAACGGTCCTGGCAGTGTTACCAAGTTCAAGGTTGATGGCGATGCTCCTCTCAAGGTATTGTTGAGCGCCGCGCCGCAGGTCAATCCGGCGACATGGTATCCCAACAACGATTCAACCATTACCTGGGACTTCACATCTTACTCCGGTATCGATCAGTTCGAATACTGGATGGACGACACTACACCGCACCAGACTGTCATGGGTACGGTTACAACGGTCGATTACACGAACTTGGAAGATGGTTTGCATACCTTCCATATCATGGCGCACAGTGTGGCTGGAATGTGGAGTGAAGTTTACTTGTTAGACTATTAAATGTGCTTATCTGCGTCCTAGCAATCATCTTTGCG
>CAYTHG010000475.1:0-2976 GCA_964437525.1 uncultured Myxococcales bacterium
CGGTCGAAAGATAGTTGTTTTTGTGCAGAGCGGTGGTGGCGGCGAACCGGCATGGTTGCACAATCTCTGGCAGTTTGCCTGGGACACCGATTACGACAACAAGGTTCCCGAAGATTTCTCATGCGACATTTTGCGAGGCTCGCTGGATAACGAATTGTTCATCCTCAATCATTTTTTGACCAATCCTGTCGCCAAGCAGGAGTTGGCCGAAGAAGTCAACTACAACCCATTCTTTATCGAGCGCGTATTGCAATGCATGGAAGAACATCAGCAACTGGCGAACTTCGTCACGGTGGACTTTTATTCTGTCGGTGACTTGTTTGACGTTGTGAATGAGTTGAATGGCGTTAAGGAAGAGTGAAAGCGTTAAAGAACCAAAAGAGCGTATAACAGAAAACGGGAGCCTGATGGCTCCCGTTTTCTGTTTGTCTGTTTCTGTATGATGCTGAAACAAGTTCAACATGATGGCAGAGTTTAGTCTACTGTTTCTATTTCCCAGCGAGCGCCTTTGATGAACCACGGTTTCAAAGCGATGGCTATCAGTACTCCCGCTATGGCGACAGCACTTAGGATCAACCACATGGCGGCGGGTTGTTGCCAGAATCCGACGGTGCCTTCTACCATTTGTTTGCCTATGCCTTCAGGCGACCATTTGGTGAGCATGTGACCGCTCATAAGGGATACGACGGTTTTGGCCAGGAACCAGGGGATCATTGTAAAGCCCAGGTAGGTTCCTTCCTGCCCCGGAGGCGCCACGGCTGCTGTGTATTCCGACAGTTTGGGCGACCAGATGATTTCGCCGATGGAGAAGACTACCAGGAATGCGAGGGCCATCATGTAGTGAGCGGTGGCGATGTTGCTACTGAAAACCTGCCAGGGGATGACGAGAATCAGCAGTGAAGCGGAAGAGACCATTGCGCCGTATGTCAGCATTTTGAACAGGTTGAATTTGTTTGCGATAGGAATAAAGAGGATCAGGCCGATGACGATCAGGATGGGGTTGACGGCGCTCAGTGTGCCGATGGCTGCGCCTTCGCCTATGGTTCTGATCCAGTATTTGGGCATGAGCAGGTAGAAATAAGAGAATATCGCGCGGGCTCCTAAAAGCAGAATTATCAGAACTGCCAGCTTCCAGAATGCTGATTCTCTGACGATTTCCCTGAGAATCTGGATTGGGTTTTTGCGTTTGATTTCAACGCCGTTTTCATCTTTCTTTTCTTCTACGACGATTTCATCGTCTCCGATAAGCTGCTTTTCGCTGCGGACCATCAGAATGGTGGTCAACATGGACAATATTGCCAGAATTGCGCCCATGGTGAAAATATGCGAATTGGGTAGTTCGAGTACTTTTCTTACAATGTCGATGGAGAAAGCGCCTGCGGTGGCTCCGATGTTCATAAAGAGGTACCAGATGGTAAAGCCTGCGCTACGTGATCTTTTGGTTGTAAAGCGCTTGTTGGCAGCCTGGAAAACTGTCTGCATCATGGCCATGAAAGGGGCCATCAGGAAGAACAGGACAGCGACGATTATTCCACGATACGGAATGGTATCTACCAAACCACAGACGGCGACGCCCGCCCGCAAAAACAACATGGCGAACATAGCAATGTAGATCGAACGCCTGATGCCGAGCCAGTCTGTCATCATGCCGGAGATGAACAGGAAGAGGGTGGTGGAAGCAGTGAAGAGTGCAACGATATACCCGGCATCGGGATCGGAGAATCCGAGGTCTTGTGAAAGAAAAACAGCGGCAATGGTAAGCAGGGCGAAAAAGATGGTGCAATCCAGAAGATTGATAATCTGGATGCCCCAGTACTCGGAGCGTGTTTCCTTAAGGACTTTGAAGTCGCTGAGGTAATTCTTCATTACCCTACCAAAGGAAGCGTGTTGTACTCGTTCGGACATTTTGACCTCGTATATATGAAGGTTGACGAAATTCTGTAATCAAAGCTCCTTGCCAAAACAAAGATGTTCGACAGGAGAGCATTTTCATTGAGTGCGGTAACGGTTAGTTAATTGCTCTAGCACAGTGCAAGCATCTGCGCAAATGCTAAATATCTGCAATCATTTTTTTTTATTGCTTTTGATTAGGAACAAGATAAAAATTGTTGCAGAAACTTGTAAGCAAACTTGAAGTGATAAGGTGGAAATATGCAAAGGTTTTTCGTTTTTATGATTGTTTCGATGCTTTTCGTCGGTCTGATGGCTTCTTGCGGAGGTGATGACGAGGAAAGTGTAGATGAATGTCTGGCTGCTTGCGGTGAGGGTTGCCCGGCTCCTGAATATTGGATTTGTGGAGAAGATGGTGAGTTGTATTGCAACGAATGCATAATGAATTGCGAAGGTGTGGAAAAGGCAGAGAATCCTGCACTTTGTCAGGACGTGGATGGCGATCAGGATGACGAAGGCGTGAAGGAATGCCTTGAAAATTGTGGTGATGCTTGTCCGGCTCCCGAATATTGGATTTGTGGAGAAGATGAAAATCTCTACTGCAACGAATGCATTATGGGCTGCCTCAGCGTGGAAAAAGCGGATGATTCATCTATCTGTGAGGATGCCGGCGTAAATCCGGGTGATGCCTGTGACGAAGATGGTCAAACTGCCGATGCAGCAGACGGCTGCAATACCTGCACATGTGAAGGCGGTTCCTGGAGTTGCACTGAAATTGCGTGTGAATGAAGTTTCCCCAAAGAGCGCATTTTAGCCATAAATTGACTATGGCAAGTCAAACTATTGTCAATTGACAACGCTGTTTTGCAAGCGGACAATTGTTTTATAGAAATTACTTGCAAGAGACAGACCTGTGTTCAATAATCCCGTGTTAAGAAGATGTAAAAGCTGTTAAGCTTTTAACTGCATGTATGGTGAATTGCCGGTTTTTAACCTGGAGGTATAGAAATGAGATCTGCAATAGGTGTTCGCGTGAGACTGGGAATGTTTGCTGTTTTGCTGATATTGGCTACCTTGGCGTTTTAT
>CAYTHG010000476.1:0-2955 GCA_964437525.1 uncultured Myxococcales bacterium
CCCGAAGGTATCAAAGCGCAAGTGGAATCAAAATCAAATCACATCACCCTTATCGGTTACGACAAGCAGGTGCTGGGACAAACTGCTGCGAACATCCGCAGCCTGCGTCCGCCTGAGCCTTACAAAGGTAAGGGTGTCAAGTACACTGAAGAGCACATTCGTCGTAAAGTAGGTAAGGGCGGTGCTAAATAGTAGCCGCGTTGAAAGGAAGTGCTGGCGATGAAACGTGACAAAGTGACAATGCGGGCAGCTAGAAAACAGCGTGTAAGGAGAAACATATCCGGATCTCCCGAGCGTCCGCGCATGGTTGTATTTCGCTCAAACAAATACATCTACGTGCAAGTCATCAACGACGATACCAAGAATACAATAGTCGCAGCTTCAAGCCTTGAAAAGGATATTCAGGCTGAGATTATTGAATATAAAGCCAAAGCCGCTGAAGCAGCCAAAGCCAAGGCCGAAGAAGAGCCCAAGGTAGAGGAAGCCCCTGCAAAGGGAAAAGGCAAGGGCAAAGGCAAAGAGAAAAAGAAGCAGGAAAGACCTCTGTCCACCAATATGTTCGCCTCTCAGCTCGTCGGAAAAATGGCGGCTGAAAGAGCTATCGAAAAAGGTGTAAAGCAGGTGGTTTTTGACAGGTCTGGCTACAAGTACCATGGTCGCGTAAAAATGGTTGGCGACTCGGCACGTAAAGCTGGTCTCGATTTCTAGATATTGATTTGATAGATTGATGCAAGGTATATAAAGGAGGCACTTGTGATAGACAACTTCCAGCTCCGACAGGGTTTGCCTGAAGAGTTTCTTGATCGCGTGATCTTCATCAATCGCGTTGCCAAGGTCGTAAAAGGTGGACGTAGATTCTCCTTCTCAGCCCTGGTAGCCGTTGGTGACGGGAACGGTCAAGTTGGAATCGGCAAAGGTAAAGCTAACGCAGTACCGGATGCTATTCGTAAAGCGACAGAGCGTGCCCGCCGTGACATGATAAGGGTTCCGATTGTTGATGAAACAATCCCTCATGAAGTAGAGGCAAGATTCGGATCGACCAAGGTCGTTTTGAAGCCCGCTTCAAAGGGTACTGGAATTATAGCCGGTGGTTCTGTTCGTGCGATCATTGAGGTAGCAGGAATTCCGAATATCCTTTCAAAGGTTATCGGCTCCGTAAATCCTCATAACGTAGCCAGAGCCGTCATGAACGGTCTGGAAGAGATGGAAACCATCGAATCTTACGCAAAGAAGCTTGGGAAAACTCCTGAGGATTTGTTGAAATAGTCAAAGACTTTTCTCTAAGAGAGGCTTGTAATGGGTGGTCTAAAGGTCACATTGGTGCGTAGCGGTGTTGGTCGTCCGAAAGATCAGCGTGCCGCGTTACTCGGTCTGGGACTCAAGAAGATGCGCCAGACTTCGCACCTTAAGGATACACCGGCAATCAGAGGCATGATAAACAAGGTTAACTTTCTTCTCAGCGTAGAAGAAGTTGCAGAAGAACCTACTCTTAGGCGCCGTCGCCGGCCCAAAGCATCGCAGTCGGAGGAATGATGAAGCTCGGTGATATCAAAGCTCCCAAGGGAGCGAGTAAAAATAGAAAACGTATTGGTCGTGGTAACGCCTCCGGTTGGGGCAAGACTGCGGGCAAGGGTCATAAAGGCCAGAAGGCACGTTCCGGAGGCGGTGTTCGCCCGGGTTTTGAAGGCGGTCAGATGCCTTTGAATCGTCGCCTGCCGAAGTTCGGATTTACTTCGATCTTCAAAAAGGTCTATAACGAGATCAAACTGAGCGACCTCGCTCGCATCGAAGGCGATGTAGCCAATTTCGATAGCTTTGTGGAAGCCGGTTTGATTAGAAAAGAACTAGACGGAATCAAATTGCTGGCTACCGGCGAAGTCGAAAAGGCTATCAAGGTTGTCGTCAATAAAGCTTCTGCCGGAGCAATTGAGAAAATCAATGCTGCCGGTGGTGAAGTTGAACTGATTCCTGAACGCCCGATTCCAGTAAACGTCAAGATTTCCAAACTCAACAAGCTGGAAGCCGACGTGATAGATCTTCAGGTTCTCAAGGCTGCCGGTGTGGTACCTGAGGACACAGAGGTTGTCCGTATCGTGGCCGCAGGTGAATTGAAGCGCGAGAATTTGACTATCAAGGGTGTCAGGGTTTCACGCGATGCTCGCAAAATAATGAAGCGAGCTGGCTGTAAACTCGAGGAGATTGGGTAAGTGGCTTCCCATTTCACAAATATTGCGCGAATTCCCGAGCTGAAACGTCGCATACTGTTTTCATTCGCATTGCTCGCGGTGTATCGTGTCGGCGTATTCATAACTACTCCCGGTGTCAACAGACACATCATGGGAGAGTTTATGGGTCAGGCTGGTGGACTGTTTGGACTGTACAACATGTTCACCGGTGGCGCAATGCAGCAGGTTTCAGTGTTCGCACTTGGAATCATGCCGTATATTTCATCCTCGATTATCTTCCAGTTGTTGACGGTAGTCTGGCCTTGGATTGCTCAACTTAAGAAGGAAGGTGAAGCGGGGCGACGAAAGATCACGCAGTATACAAGATACGGTACTGTTGTTCTGTCGGTCATCCAGAGTTTCACGATTTCCTTGTGGCTTGAGTCCATTAAGATGGGTGAGCTTACGGTTGTCGATCCCGACACCGCAGGATGGGGATTCCGCTTCACGACAGTCATTTCGATGACTGCCGGTACAGCCTTCATCATGTGGCTGGGTGAACAGATCACGGAAAGAGGTATCGGTAACGGTATTTCCCTGATCATCTTCGCCGGTATCGTCTCCAGTATTCCAGGTGCAATCAAGAATACCTTCGACTTCATACGCGGCGGTCAGATGACTCCGCTGGCATTCCTCTTTGTCGCGGTTATGGTTGTTCTGGTTATCGGCGTAATCACTTACGTTGAGAGGGGGCAGCGACGTATCCCGGTTCAGTATGCCAAACGAGTCG
>CAYTHG010000477.1:0-2955 GCA_964437525.1 uncultured Myxococcales bacterium
GAGGTGTGTCAATTCTCCGAAGCAGGGAGAATCGAACAAGCTCTCCCTGCTTTTTTATTATTGTCAATCGGCCAGACAAACGCCGCCGACAATATTGTCCTGCTGGTCTACAAGGGCATGGCACGACTCGCCCGCCTCGCAGGGATTTTCGTTCATGGTGCAGTATTCCATGCAGTATTTTTTGCTGCTTTGATCTGTCAGACAAATCCAGTCATCCGGTTCATTGCCGCAACCTTCCCCGACCGTGCAACTTGGATCAGTGGCGTCCAGATCGAGGCAAGCACCTTTAAGACCATCGGCAAGATTGACATCGTCGCAGACACAAGCCTCGGTACCCGCCGTGCAGTCGCACATAGCCAACTCACAGGTATAAGCACAGACGGTTCCCTCGGTAGCAGTCATGACACAAATATCGCCTAGCTGCTTGTCTACACACTCTTGGTCGTTGAAACACACTCCCGGGTCGCACATACAGACTTCGGCCTGTCCTCCGCCTTCTATGTCTCCCAAGGCGCATTCGTCCGAACCTAGGAAACCCAGATCAATGCACGAATCCACGCAATCGAGATAAACCCACTCATTAGAATCAGGATCGCAGAAGCATAAAGCATTCTCGTTCTGGGTGTTGCAGAACTGCTCGTCCGTTTCCGGTGTACAAGCGCCCTGACAATCGGTAGCGCCCTCGAATACACAGATGCAGTAATCGTAGTCTAAACCCGCATCGCCGCAACCGTTTGAAGTTTTAGCCTCAGCTTCGCACATGGCAGCACAATCGTACTTCTTCCACTGTCCGCCGTCGCATACACATACGTTAACGGAGCTTTCAATGCATTTGATGAAATCTCCGGCTTCCCTATCACATTCGCCCTCGCATTCACCTTCGCCTTCGCTCTCACCTTCGGCACCGGTACCGTCATCATCGCTGTCACAGGCAACCACAAATAAACTCAAAAATACACACACCAACAACATTAGAAACATTTTCTTGTAATTAGACATCCCCACCTCCTCTTTTCAAGTAGTAGGGTCGACCTTTTCCGGAAAGCAACTTTAGTATATGATGTAGTTTGAATACATTGCAACAAAAAAAACGGGGAGTCGATTGACTCCCCGTTATAATACAAATTCATGCATAAACTTATAAAGCCTGCTGCAAATAGTTTTTGACAAGATTCAAAGTGGACTCGTCGGCATTTGTGAAGTGATGAAATTTGACAATGCCAAGATTGGCATCATGCTCCGATTGAAGGTCTTTCACATCATCCATATACAGAACTACCTTTTGTTTGCTGTTGCAAAATGAGACAGCAATATCACCTTCTTCAGTCTGGAAGATTCGCTTCAATTCCAATCCACATTTTTTAGGGTCTCTAATCATATCGCCAAGGATATTCATCATATCCATCAAAGCATCAGCAATATGCCTGCTTCCAAGATCACCGGCAAGCCTATCCTGCCACCAGCGAAGACTTTCAATGCCAGACAAATTTTCGGGGCATTCGATACGATTTTCGTGCATATTCGGCTCAACACTATCAAGCTCAGCACATTCTTTAGAATGTTCTGGATTCACATAACCTGACTCAAGTTTTGCAGAATTTTCAGGCTGCTCAACTTGAGAATTAACTGTTTTTACCGACGGAACTTCAGGCTTATCCACCTTACTTGTTTCTTTAACGCTTTCCCAGCTTCGTCTTTTTTTAAAATCAAGATCATATTCACGCGGGGAAGCAACATTGTTCAAGCGCTCAGCATCAATCAGCTCCTGCTTGTAATAATCACTTCTCTTATGAATTATCTCAATATTTTTTGCTCCCCACTGGCAATCCACGCAGTTCCAATCACATTTTGTGACACGCTCAAATGCTTCCTCCGTCTCTCTGTATCCAAGAACAGGGTGAACATCACTCTCCATTGCAAGGTAATTCCGCATAGTGGCGATATTGTCTTCGCTGGAAGCACGACGGTCGGTAATCTTTATGGAGTCTACAATCCCTTTGTAATGCGGCAACGAAAACGGCAGAACCTCTTTTTTGATCCAGTGCCAGGGAGGTAGCATGTGACGAAGCTCTAGACAGGGAACACTGGAATGCATTGTCTCAGGCTCATCACGCCAGCTTTTGTTTTGATTTCCGACCAAGGCTATGTGTCGCATCAACATCTGGCATTCAGGTATACATTTGTCATTCACGACTACCTTAATCTCAACGCCCAGCCTTTTTATCTGCTCGATCCTTTTCAATCTCTTGTTGATATTATTGCCAACAACAATAAAGGTGGCACCGGCCCACTCCCTCCAAGTATAGGCAGTCGCCTGCGACTCGACGTTTGAATTGACAGATGGTCCAAGGCCTATTTGAGGAAAATGATTTTTTATCAACTTTCCCCAATAGAGATCCGAAACAGTAACCTTTATCAAACCTACATCCAGCAAAGCAGCTAAACAATCTAAGATCGGTTTAACGGCAATATCGGTTCTGGTACCACAATTCAGCGCCACATTCAGCCAGATATTGTGTTTTTTAAGCTCGGCAGCCAGATTACATATTGTTTCAAGGTAAGCATCTGCCGTAACATTTTTGTCCCAGATTCTTACGCTTGGAAATACTTGAGGATGTAGAGCACAGAAAACTTCTCCTATGTATTTGAAATAGGGAGAAGTTTTTTGAATAAATTCAGGATCATGATTATAGGGGAAGCTGATATGGAAGCCGTTATCAAGAAAGGGCTGGAAACGCTTGCGATCATCCTCACTTAAATTCAATAACATAGAACTACTAATGGACATCTAGTTTCTCCAGGTTTCTCGAACTAAGACTTGCGGTATTTTAAATTTACTTTAGCTTAACAAGTACTTATAAAACATTCATAATTAGAAATTCTCGATATCAAAGCTCTTCAAATTACGATAAAGCACTCCCCCCAATGGCATTCATTGTATATAAATATTTTTAA
>CAYTHG010000478.1:0-2953 GCA_964437525.1 uncultured Myxococcales bacterium
CTTTTCATTCAGGATCTGCAAGTCCTTGCGGAAGACGCGCTTGCGAACCAGGCGCGGATTCTTGAGGAACTCACGAACCTTGGCGTTCAACTGACGCCATGCCTTCTTGATGTTCAAGGAGTCGAGAATCAAGTTGGCGGAGAACTCGGCCAGACGGTGAGTGGGATACTCGTTTACGATTCTTTCGAAGGTCGTAACCGCAGGTCCGAAATGGTTATGTGCGTAGTAGATGATGGCGACTTTGTAAATGATGTCTACGCGATATTTGGATTTGGGGATTTCCTGAGTATAAAGCTCGCAAGCCTTGATGAATCCCTGAACGTTCTCTGAAAGAGGACGTTCCGAGAATCCCTGGCGTGCGTCTTCCTGCTTCTTCTCTTCCGCTTCGGTCTTGGCCAGCTTGTAGCCTTTTTCCTTACGATAAGAGCGTTTTTTGGTAGCCTTGATCCACTTGTCGATCTCTTTATGGACAAGTTTTTCATAAGCGAGAATCGCGGAGTAGGAAGCATCTTCGAAATGCTTGCCCTTGCGGTTCAGCTCGGCAACTTTGGTGTACCATTCACCGGCCAGCTTCCACTCGCCACGCTTGTAGAGAAGCTCGGAGTAGTTGAAGCAGACATCGTAGTAGTTTTCGGCCTTCTCGAAGTACTTGATGTAGATTTCGTAGAGGTTTCTGGTCTTGGCCCAGGTTTCATCCACGTTGGTCTTCAGTGCTTCTTTGTGGTAATCGACAACGGTCTTGATGAACATGCGCTCAGACGAAATCCAGGCTTCTTCGACACCCTCAGGCTCCAGCTTGATGTTTGCGGCCACCCACTCGGACTCGGCGGCGGGCTTGGCATAGTACACCATGTTGAGGATTTCCTTGGTGACCATGTCTTTGTTGCCCTTGTTCGTATAGGCTTCGACGATGCGGATCTGGAAATCGGGGTTGTCTCTGTGGAGCGGGTAATCCTTGATCAAACGCTTGTAAACGTCGATGGATTCGCCCATCTTGCCCTGGTCGGTATAAATGTTGGCCAAGCGGACCAGCATCATACGGAAGTATTTATCACCACCGACCTTCTTGAAGTAAATCTCGGCCTCTTCGACAGTACCGGCTTCGGCATATGCCATAACGAGGTCTTTTAAAGCTTCTTCGATCAAGGTGATCTTGGCGCCTTCGCCCTGTCTCTGCGACCAGCCTACAACCTCTTTAAAGGTGTCGATGGCTTCACGGCTCTTACCCAGGTTGAAGTAGCACCAGCCGATTTTGTATTTGGCGTAACCGAATACCTTGGAATGATCGAACTTGAGAACTTCTTCGTATGCGGGCAAGGCTTCGTATACGTTGTTGTTTGAGAAGTAATAGTCACCGATGGCCATCCAGGCATCGGGAACATAGTTGCTATCGGGAAATTCACGAACCAAACGCTTATAGTACTTGACGCCCTCGGTGGATTTGCTGATTTCGTTCAGGTTGTATGCGATGAAATAGAAAACTTCATCCATACCGTTGAACTCAGGGAATCCGTCGATGATAATGCGGCAGACTTTTACAGCCTGACGGTTGTAAAGATGCCAGATTTCCGCATCCGGCTCTCTGGGTGGATCGCCTTTTTGGCCAGCCTCGAACCAAATGTTTATTTTCTTCTGGTGGATCCGCATCAAATCGAGATTCAGACGATGAGCCTTTTTCCAGTAGAACTCAGCCAAGCGGCGCAAGCTCAACGGATCCTGGTACTGCTGCAGAATTATGAGAAGTTTTTCAATGGATTCGTCGATTTTAACACCGACGTCTGAAGTCAGCTTGACATCGTTTTCAACGCGCAGCTCATTCATATCCAAGCCGCTTTTTTCCTCTTCTCTTCCGAGGATGTCGTCAAGCTCACCGGCTTCCCTCTGCTCGTCTTTCTGAGCTTTGGTCTTCTTCGGGGCTTTTTTCTTCTTTTTGCTGCGTTTCTTACGTTGCGCAAAAGCCTCATGGCTTTGTGGCGAAATCACAACTTCACCGGCCATGAAGGCCAGAGCCAGCAAAAGTGCAATCATTACTATCAAGCTGCGGCTCATCAACTTATCCATCGAGAGAACCTCGTTCTATTTGATGCTAAAAATTATTGACATTCCTGCTCAACCGCCATCAGGTAGTATCCCAGTTCGTCTTCCCAGAACTCTCCGTTGTAGGGCCAGTAGAGGAAATTGTCAGGTACTGCCGGAGACAGCAGTTCTTCTTCTTTCAGCGAAACGTTGCTCTTGAATTCCACACCATAAAGTGTAGCTTTTTCAAGGCGTTTACGTTCGGCGTCTGTCAACTCGAAGTCGATGTTGCTGGCGTTTCCAAGAAGTTGATTCAAGGAAATCTCGACATCTTTCATCTCGGAAAGAGCCCAACGTCCGGCTTTCTTTTTGACGTTGACCAACTGCCTGTTCATCTTCTTCTGAGTAGATGCGAAGAATTTGGTGCTGCGGAAATAATCCGGAGCTTCCATCATTTTGTCAAACTCGCCGTTTAGCTCTCTGACGTGCTCGTAGAAATTCAGGAATTTAATGTCATTCAATACGTGTGTCAGAACTTCGATAGGCAACTTGGTATCTTTGCCTTCGTAAGCGGAGAAATACTGCTCGAGAAGATCTTCATAAATCTGCTGCGGAGTCATGCGCGGAGCATCCTGCTTCATATAGCTCTTGATACTGCGGTGCATGTCGCCATAACGACCAATGAAATCGTCAAGTGTGGTACGAGCTTGCGGGTACTTACAAAGAGTGTACCAAGTGATGGATTCGATCAGGTGAATTTCCGGCAGGAACATTGTCTCGAACTTGGGCGAGGTCAAGGTCAAACTGGTTCCCAGAGAAACATCGTAGCGACCGATCATGGTAGCAGCCCAGGTCTTTTCGAACAAAGCCTCGAACCACTGCACGTTATCGCGGTCTACCTCATCGTAATAATTGATAGCCGTACGGAAGATCTCTT
>CAYTHG010000479.1:0-2952 GCA_964437525.1 uncultured Myxococcales bacterium
TCTGCGGATCGAGAGTTCCATTAAGCATCAAGACCGGCCCTGCAAAATCGCCCATCACGCCCCAGTATTCATCATGCTCGTAACCAGGCCATTCCTGGCTGAAATATCCGATACCAAGAGACGCATCCCTTGATATATAAGTCTTCGCCACACTCTCGCTCAAAGCGTTATAATCGAAATCTTCATCCTTCCACAACTCGGATATACCCACGTGATAATTCAAGGCAAGAGAAAACAGCATATCCTGACTGACTGCTTCCGCTCCCGGAGCGCCCTTTGTGGATTTCTCGGCCCCTCCCAAAAGTACGTCCATCATCTTCGTTATAGCCTGTACATCGGCAAGCTCGCAGCGGTCTAAGCGATAAACGATAGCGGGAATGAATACCCGCAGATCCCAGTACATCACCAGCATTCCAAACAGGTTGCGATAAAAATCCCGGCCATATTCTGCATCAATGATCTGGCTGCAATGTCCGCTTTCTATTTTATCGAGAACTTCACCCAGTTTACCCCAGGGGTCTTCGCCCAACTTGCCGGTGCAGAATTCGTCTTCGGCGCAAAGGGCCATCATATTCTGCCCGACCATATTGTAGTTAAGATCGTAATCGTTGAAGAAGCAGTAACCGGATGCACAAATGGAATCGAGAATGACATTGGCACCCTGCTCGGGGAATAACTGCATATAGCGCAAAGCCCAGTATGTGCCGTAAGAAGCTCCATAGACATAAAGCTTCTGATCCGGATCCATGAGCTTGTCTATTGCGTTACCCACATCGAGAGCCGCACCGGTTGCAGAAAACCCCTTCAGGTCTTCGCCGTATTCAGACTTAAGCGCCTCCATACAGGCGGGCATTTCTTCCATTGTAATCACCTGACCCAATGAACTTTCCGCTCCCTCTTGCTCAGGACATCCCAGGCGCGTACTGAAACCCACTCCGCGATGATCCGGGAAAAGTATGTCCATAGTCGGATAATATGAGTGCAGCATCTCGGCAAAAGACGCATAATCGTAACCGGAAGCTCCCGGTCCGCCCTGAAGCAGCCAGATCTGCCCTTCCCGAGTACCTACCTCTGCCGGATAACGCCTGATATAAAAATCTATCTGACGTCCTTCGGGATTATCGTAGTTCAAGGGAACCTGCATGGTCAGACATTTTGTGGCGGGTCCGCTGCCGTCCATATACAGAGAGCAATCGTCCCACACAAACCCGCCAAACCCTTCCTGAGGTTCCTCGACCTTATCCTGATCTCCTCCCTGAACGATAAAAGGATTCGTCTGGTCTACAGCAACGTCCCCATCCGTTTCAGGAGGAATATAGGTCCAGTCATCGTCCTCGTCGCCACAGGCCACCGACCAGATAATCAGGGATACAAATAGAATCGAATATGCCAGTTTATGCATCGAATACTCACTTTTTCAAGGTGCTTCGACAATCGCGCTTATTTCCCGGTTACATCGACATCATCGAAGAGCAACCACGGGATACCGCCATCGGATAAGTTTTTGGATACTCCGCCTAATCGCTTGAACATTTCATAGACATTGCCCGAGAACATGGTATCGATAGCGCGACCTTGAACCTTGCCATCCTTGACATGATACCCTACTCCGACCGAGACGGAAAGCTGTCCTACCGGAATGTTTCCCGAATGCGCACCTAAAGGCACATACAAAATGACGCCCTCTTTCATGTCCGCAATCATCTTTTCCGAAGATTTCTCGCCCGGCTCGAATGCAAGGTGACAGGTCTGAGGACTGGGCGGCGTAGCTATCCCCGACTGCCACTGCCCTTGCTTGTAACCGTGGCCGGTCGGCTGTGCGCCTTCAACTTTGGAAGCGGTGTAAAGGCTGTGCAAAAATCCGGTGAAGACTCCCTTGTCAAATATTTTTCTATCACTGGTGGCAACACCTTCATCGTCGAAGGAACGCGCTATGGGGTGATTGGGATAATGAGCCTTATCCCAGATCGTCACCCGTTCATCAAGCACTTTTTCTCCAACTTTGCCCTTTAGGGGGCTGATGCCGTCCATAAGATTACGCCCCGAAATCCCGGCAGCCAGACGCCAGTCCAACGCATAATAAGCCGAAGGTGCAAACAGAACCTGCATCTTGCCGCCATCAGGCGTCGAGTCTTCTTTACCCCATTTAAACTGTCTGACAACATCGTTCAGTTTTTTATCGGAGACGGGCTTGAAGCCCAGTGCAAGCTGCTCGGTCCACGGACCGGAGCCCGACCCGGGAAAAGCGCCGCCCACCTCTCCCGAGAAAACCGTGAAATCCTGGCGGTAATCGATGCCTGACGTATTGGCGATCCTGACAGAAGTCATCACCCGTGAAAGCCCCGCAAAAACGGATACCTTATCGGGAATACGGCTCTTTAAATAATCTATCAGCCGCCGACCTTCTTCTATCATCTGCCCGGCACTGACATCTTTTAGCGATTCATTAACCGTTTCAAGTTTGACGATTTCTTCCACAGCGGGAAAATCGAAACCTGCCTCGAAACCGTGAATGCACATGGCAAGCACCTTATCCAGAAGCCCTCGGCGATCATCCAGACTGCTTGTGGAAACAAAACCCAGCTTGCCGTCTTTGATTACACGCAAAGCGTAATCCACGCTGCGCTCGGATAAGAGAATATCCAGCTCGCCGTTTTTAAAACTGACGGGCAGGCGGTCTTTTTCAACTTTTATTATTTCGGCTTTGACGCCCTTTTGCCGGGCGAGATCCAGAAGTTTTTCCATCTCAGTCTCCTTAACCTATCGTCACTTGATCGATCAGAACATGCGGACCACCGAGGCCGGACTTGAGGTTCAACTGACCTCCCTTGCCGCAGCCTCCCACTTCACGGAAGCTGAGATCGTCTCCCACCGCCTGAATGTTCTTCAGAGTTTTAAACAGGTTACCCGAAAGGTTGATGCTCTTGACCATCTTGCCAAGCTTCCCACCTT
>CAYTHG010000480.1:0-2937 GCA_964437525.1 uncultured Myxococcales bacterium
AGAAATTGACGAAGCGCTGCTCAGGCATAATTTCTATACATTTGAGTTTCTCGTGCCCTTCGGTGAAAAGCTATTTCCGTTTTTTACTCCGTATTTGAAGGGTGAAAAGAAAGGAATAACGCGAGAAGCGATATTGGGCTATCTGCTTATGGTTCACGTTGATGATCCGGTGATGATGGTGCTCGTCGCGGAAGCCTTATTTCATCCGGAGAATGAGTGGGTAAAAAGCAATGCCAGCAGATGTATGTCGCAAGCCGGTGGCGAGCATCTCGCACTGTTGACAAAAAATCTATCGGATCATCCGGAGGCTGTTCGGACATCGATTTACGAAACGATACTGAATGCTGGGGAGAAAGCCCGAAATCAAACCCGGCCGCTGCTCAATATGATCGCCGAAGAAGACAAGAAAAACCGGGAATTGATTTTTAAAGCATATCGAAAAATTTGCCCCGGAAATGATGAAGAGGCGAAAGCCATGGGTGAACAGTTCGTGACGGCCGATGATGAACTGCAGACAGATTTTTTGAACGTTTTCAATGAATGTGGCGTAAAGGCGCAGGCCGCGACGCCATATGTCTACAAGGTGCTGGAAAAGGCGAAGACAAAGTTGAGTGAACTTGAACGCGATGACATCAAGCATGGAAAACTCAAATACAGCCAGAAAAAGTATAAATGCCAGGCGGCTATCGTAAAGATGGAAAAACTCCAAACCCGTTCGATAAAAATGATGTTAAGCAGCCTGCTTGGCGAGGATGAGGCTTCTTACATCACTCGAATACCTGAGTTCTTCAGCCCCGAAATGCTGATCAGCCGAGACGACAGAGGCACCTTTATCTCACGGCAAGAATTCGAAAAGGGCGATGGGGAAAAGAATGATGGCATCGTTTCCAAGCTCTTGAACAAAGACTGGAAGCTCGACAAGCAGCGGACGGCCACAGTCCGGAAAATTCTGGAATATGGGAATATCGCACTTATCGATGAAATAAGCAGTGAGATGCTGGATGCTTTGAAATCCATGGCGCTTAACAAAAAGAACCCGGATCATTTGAAGGCGGCCAATGTCATCAAGAATCTGCATCGCAGCTGTGAGCGGGTATTGCGACCGGTGAGCAGTGATTTGTACGCAAGTGAGGACCATAAAGTTGATCGCCTGGTCGCGTCACTGGAAGCACTTGATAAATATTCAGCGAAGAACTGCAGGGACAGAAAATGCAAGGAGGCGTATCGGATCAAGAAAGCGCAAAAGCAGGATGAAATCAACCACGCTAAGGCTTATCGAATCCAGTCGAGGCAACTTGATCAATTTCATGATTACAAGATGCGGCAGCTGCAGACGCTCATTGCAGAAGTCATGTTGAAAGCGGATGATGAAATGGCTTTGGATCTCAGCATCGCCGCGTTCTTTCAAGATGGCCGATCGACGATCCATGAAAGCGCCTGGCCTGAAATAAGAGACATGCTTTTCAAGATCGCCCAGCGCAGCAGTCCAAAAGTGCAAAAAGTGATGTTGAACGCACTTGCTCCGATGGCGGAAAAGGATCCGGCGATTATCGAGTTGCTGATCAAGATCGCGATGGAGGATTCAAGCATTGAAGTCAGACTGCACGCACTGAAGGTTATTGGAAGAAAAGGTGTATCGGCGAAGGTGAGCAAGGATAAGCTGCTTTCAATGCTGAAGAGTGAGGATTACCAGAAAGCCATCGATGCCATGTGGGAGCTTGAGAAATTGAAATCGGACGATTCGAACGCAGGGTCAAGCGAGGCTTCCAGGCTGAACGAATATCTTTACGCCTTCGAATTTCGAATCATCAAGGCTGTCATTTCCACTCTGGGAAAAGTAGCCAAATACGACGCCGATCTTTGTGAATTGTTTATCAAACGGGTCTTCGGCAAAGACAATGAAAGAGATTTGATCAATCGCCCAAGCTGGAATGGGATTTTCAACGAATCCATGGCTTATCGACTTGGAAGGAAATTGAAAGACCTGGAAGGGGCAGATGTGGATCATGCATTGAAGCTGCTCGCTTCACTGAAGGAACGGTCGTTTTTCGCACACGATGATTTGATCGCCTTTTCAGACCATGCCAACGAGACGCAGCGCCTGGTGATCAACAGGATTCTAGACTCGCATACCGGAATGGTGAAGGAAGCCGCTAATAGCCCCGTCCTTGCGGCGGATGGCGAAGGGCAAAGACAAAAGGCGGCGGAACTGAAGAGCGAGTATCTCTTCGGCAAAGACAGTATGGGCATCTCGCTGAGTCTGAGTAAGAAAACACTAGGGCTTTATCGTATTGAAGTCGTTCACCGCGCTTCGGAGGAGGTGAAGGCGGTCGATTTGAATTTAACAGCCCGATGCTCTCTGGGCGGCCCAACAACGATTGCCTTGCAGGATGAAATGAAAAGTGAAGACAAGACCTACGTCTTTTCGAAAGAAATATCGATGGATGAAAACAAAATCAAAACCTGTGTCTTTTCCATCCAGGTCTTCCCCTATGATGGTGAAGATGCACCGCTGAAAAGACTGTCCACTTCGGTGAATTTCAAGACTGCTATCGAGACCTCGGCAAGCGAATAAACTTGAAGGAAAAATGATGGTTCACTTTCAAAGCATTTGCTGTGCAACAATATTCTGTCTGCTCCTTACATTGATTCCAGCAGGTTGCGATGATGAAAGGGATGTGGCACTTCCCCCCGGCTATAGCGAACAGGAAGCGATACTGGATGCGGAAGCAAAACGTTATTCAGCAAAAACAAAACGAGAGAATGCCGTCCATCCGATCGTTCTGAAGCTGGAGCAGGCAAAGGACCTGAAGATGTTTCGTCGAATTCTGAACGCTTCACTGGCCGAAACGGAAAGCGATAGCGACAAGACGAAAGTACTCGTTGGGCTTCTGACAAGTCCTAAGCTTGCTGCTTGGCGACTGAATCTGGCGGATG
>CAYTHG010000481.1:0-2936 GCA_964437525.1 uncultured Myxococcales bacterium
TGGCGATGAGCTTGGATTCGCTTGTATCAAGCTCGTAGCCGCAGAACTCGACTTCTTTTCCGAGTTTCTTCTGGACTTCGGGCCAGGCACTTTTTCCGTTATCGCCGTTGCCGCCTTTCCATGAGGCGCGGCCGCGCTGGCGCTGTTTTTCCATTTCCTCTTTGAACTTGTCTTCATCCAGAGCCAGTCCGCGCTCTTCGGCTATCAGACTTGTCAAGTCAACCGGGAAACCGTAGGTGTCGTAAAGTTTGAAGATAACATCGCCCGGCAGTGATTTGCCGTTTTTTGCTTTGATGTCTTCTATGGCGTTGTCAAGCAGAGCCAGACCTGTATCCAGTGTGCGCCTGAAGCCTTTTTCTTCTTCGGAGACGACCTTGAGGATGAAGTCGCGATTCTGTTTCAACTCCGGGTATACGTCGCCCATCTCCGAGATGACCTTGTCGCATACTTCCGGCATGAAGACGTTGTTGTAGCCCAAAAGCTTTCCGTGACGAATCGCCCGGCGCATGATGCGGCGCAGTACGTATCCTCTGAACTCATTGGAAGGCAGCGCGCCATCGCCTATGGTAAAAGCTGCCGAGCGTGCGTGGTCGGCGATGATCTGCATGGAAACGTCGTCTTCGCGGTCTGCGCCGTAAGTCTTCGAGCAGCCATTGGCGATCAGTTTCAACAAAGGCTGGAACAGGTCGGAACCGTAATTGGTGTAGGCTCCCTGGCAAACCGCCGCCCAGCGTTCGAGTCCCGCACCCGTGTCTATGGATGGTCTGGGTAAATTGCTGCGGGTGCCGTCTGCGTGTTGCTCGAACTGCATGAAGACGAGATTCCACAACTCTAAGAAGCGGTCGGATTCATCCGAGTGTATGGTGTCGTTCTTCCAGATTCCACCGGGGCCGTCGCCCTGATCGAAGTGTATTTCCGAGCAGGGTCCGCAAGGGCCGGTTTCTCCCATGGACCAGAAGTTGTCCTTTGCACCCATGCGAACCAGACGGCTTTCGTCTATGCCGATTTCTTTGGCCCAGATGTCGTAGGACTCGTCGTCTTCCTCGAATACTGTGATCCACAGTTTTTCTTCGGGAAGTTTGATTTCATTTGCAAGCAATTCCCAACCGTATTTAATCGCTTCACGTTTGAAGTAATCGCCGAAGGAGAAATTGCCCAGCATCTCGAAGAAAGTGTGGTGGCGTCCGGTGCGTCCCACGTTTTCGAGGTCGTTGTGCTTGCCGGAAACGCGCATACATTTTTGCGTGGTGGTGGCGCATGGGGTCGGGCGTTCGCTGGCGCCTGTGAATATCTCTTTAAACTGGTTCATACCTGCGTTGATGAAAAGCAGGGTCGGGTCGTTTTTTGGTATCAGCGAAGCAGAGCGCATACGCACGTGTCCGTGGCGCTCGAAGTATTTAAGGAATATTTCTCTGATCTCGTGGGAGCTCAGTATGTCAGTCATTGTCATCTACCTCTGATTGATTGTTCAATACTTTATCTACTGCATATCTGATGGCGTCGGACGAAAAGCCGTGTCGTGACAGATATCCTACAAGTTTAGCGTATCTTTTTTGCCTGTCTTCTTCTCTTAATGCAACAGCTTTTTTTCGTGCATCCTGTAAACAGAGATCTTTTTCGACTTGCGGAGTATATATCTCCGCTATTGTATCGCTTGCAAGCTCTCTGTCTATGCCTGCTTTTTGCAGTCGCATTCTGATTTCCATCGGTCCGCGCAGGCGTCTGAAGGCGTAAAACTCTATCAAGCTGCGTGTAAACCTTGAGTCGTTCAGGTAATCGTGCTTGATGAGTTTTTCCAAGGCTTCCGTAATCTCGCCTTGAGTGAATCCGCGCTGTTTGAGTTTTGTGCGGATCTGCTGGCTGCTGTATTCGCGGTTTGCTAGAAACCTGGATGCTGTGTCATAGGCGTTTCTGTGGGTTGGCGATTTCATGTGAATATCCGTAGGGCAGGGGATATGAAATTATTAATCATCGTCCTGCATGTTGTCGTAATTTTGCCAGCGGTCGCTGCTTTCAGATACGATTCCTTTTAAGCGCAGTGCAAGATCATCCGGGCGGGTGGCGTTTCGCATCGCTTCGTCATAGGTGATTTGCTTGCGGGTGTAAAGATCCATCAGCGACTGGTCGAAGGTCTGCATTCCGTAATTGTGGCCGTTGGCGATAAGGTCGGGAAGTTCGACGATGCGTTCCGGCGTATGAATGATTTCTTTGACGAGTTCGGTTGCCAGAAGAACCTCGACGGCTGGAACGCGCCCTTTGCCGTCCGCTTTTTTGACAAGGCGTTGAGAAACGACGGCTTTTAATATCGAACCCAGTTGCAGACGAACGCTGGCCTGCTCGTTTGACGGGAAAAGCGAAATAACACGGTTGATGGTTTCGCTTGCATCAAGCGTATGCAATGTCGAGAAAACGAGATGGCCAGTCTCGGCGGCGGCAAGTGCCGTGCGAACGGTGTCGAGGTCGCGCAATTCGCCTATCAGGATGACATCAGGGTCCTGGCGCAACGATGCCTTGAGCGCGTGTGAGAACGAGAAGGTATCAACTCCAAGCTCTCGCTGGCTTATCATGCTGTACTTGTCTTTGATTAAAAATTCTATCGGGTCTTCGATGGTTATTATGTGTACGTTTCTGGTGTTGTTGATGTGGTTTATCATCGAGGCCAGCGTGGTCGATTTGCCGCTGGATGTTGTGCCGGTAACAAGCACCAGCCCGCGTTCGTTGTTGGCTATATGCTCGACTATCTTGGGCAGTTGCAGTTCTTCTATGCCGTGTATCTCGAAGGGTATCGGCCTGACCGCCATTGCGATAGTTCCGCGTTGCTGGTAGATGTTTATGCGGAAGCGCCCGATGCCGGAAACTCCGTAGGATAGATCGACTTCGCGCTTTTCGTCGAAAACGTGCTTGTGGCGCTCTTCAAGGATATTAAGCGCCATCTT
>CAYTHG010000482.1:0-2935 GCA_964437525.1 uncultured Myxococcales bacterium
CTGGACATTCCTCGTGGACGGCTGGACGACTTCGATACGGATTACATGGATCTGTTCGTGGCGGCGGGAGAAACGGACAAGAGCGACACGGCAGCGGTTGACAAGAAGATCACCGCGTGGCACAAGGTGTCGAACTATTCGCGCAAGACTTTCGCCAAGGAAAAAGCGCAGTCCCGAATCAAGGAATGGCAGGACTGGCGTGATTCGAGTGGCAAACGGGCGATTGCCTTGAAGAAGGCCTACACCCATTACCAGAGGGATAAGTCTAAACTGACCAAAATCCTTTCGTACCCGGAAAGCTACGTGTCCACACAGCAGAAGCAGGCCTACGAGAACGAATTCAACCGGGCGTACCGGGACATCAAGGACGAATTGGAACAAGTAGCTGCCGGGAAGCACGAACTGATGACGCTGATCAATGACGAGAATTTGGCATTAGGCATTCACAACATCGAGTGGATATACAGTAAACCTGCAAGATTGAAATTCATGAAGACGGAGGTGACATTGGGGCAGTTCAAAGCTTGTGTAAATGCTGGAGCCTGCAAGACGAAGAATCGGAGGATGAAAAGCGACAACAAAAATTGCAACTGGGGTTACAGTGATAGAGATGATCACCCGATGAATTGCGTAGATTGGTATGGAGCAAAAAATTTCTGCGAATGGGCAGGAGGTCGCCTTCCCACGGAGGATGAATGGTATGCCGAAGCCAGCAATGGCGGCAGTCGTGAGTATCCCTGGGGCAGCCAGGAGGCATCCTGTTCATATGTGATCATGGATGATGGCGGAAAGGGTTGTGGTAAGAGTAGAACTTGGCCAGTTTGCAGCAAAACGCAAGGTAACAGCGTCAATGGTTTATGCGACATGAGCGGTAATGTGTGGGAGTGGACATCTTCGTCAGAAGGGTCATCTTGTGTGCTGCGCGGTGGGTCTTGGTACAACAACTATCTGTACAACTTGCGGGCTGCAGGGCACCATATGTACAATCCTGGTAGTAGGAGCAGCTTCAACGGGTTTCGTTGTGTTCGTTCGTCCCCCTGATTTCGTTTCTGGTTTCTGGATTCCTGAATTATGTTTTCTGAAAAGGGAGCCGTAGGCGAGTGCCGGGAGCTTTGTCATCTTTCCAGATATCGCTCTGCCCGATCACGATTCTTGACGACGGCTCCCAGATAATACTCACCACGCTTGCAGATCAGAATCGACTCGTGCAGATGCTCCCAGAGCCGTTCTTTGAGTTTGGAGAACACCGAACTCAGATGGCTGTCCTCCCCTTTCGCACCCACGCCGAAATCGTTGTAGGAAACCTTGGCCAGATAGCAGTCTTTTTTCTTCCCGGTCCAGGCCTTCTGGGCATCTCCGAAAACAGCCAGCGCGTTCAGCATCTGCTGGGTGCCCTCACTGGACAACCTGTAGGCGGAAACGGAGTGAATACACCCATGAAAGCTCCAATTCAAACCCTGCTGAAAGCCCTTACGCTCCAAGTATTCGAAATGCCTAGTGGTGACTTCCTTATCATTGGCGGGGCGTATCGCTTCCGATCCGGTTCGGCGTGGGGGCAGGCAGTCTACATGGGAAATCTTTTCCGACCGCTCGCGCCGGACGGGTGCCATCCCGCTTCCGGCTCCCTAATATGTAATTGTCGGGTGGGCGGGGATTTTTATTTTTAAATTGCCAATCTACTTAGAGAAAATGTCCGGGGCTATTTCCTGATAAGGTACTTCCTCTTCCTCGGCCTCTTTGTTGTTCAGATTTGGATTGAAAATTGGAAAGTGGAGTTTGGACTGCTTTTTCTTATCTTGGTCAGAAGTTTTTTTACTCCCCGGCATACCTGCACCTGCCGTTGTGGCATTGTTGACCACGAACTGTAGTAGAATGGTTTCCTCTTTGACTTCTTCTCCTTTAATTGCCAGACAAAAAAAGGAGAACGGACCGATTACGAAAAACAACCCAACAGTTAACCCAGCACACAGGCCGACATTGCTTTCGCCTTTGTGAACGTAACGACCAGTTAGGTGGACGTTCTGACCGTCAACAGTCGTTGTGGTTCCACCTAGATAAGTGATTTCGCCCGGTTCACAAACAGAACCCGGACTATACTTTCTGGCATTCAGCGAAACAGTCGTACCACCACGAATCACCACCTTACCATCGGACCCGAAAACGTTTTGATGAACGCTGGCAATTACCCCCGTGGCTTGTATCACAACAACTTGGCCCGCTTGGATGTTCGCCTTTGCGCTTTGGGCAAGCAGGCCGCCTGGGGTTGAAAGCACAATGGAAAAAATCAGAACCCGCACCAGAAAACGGAATTCATGCCTTGAAATGGTAGTCGTCATCCTTTAGACCTCTTGATTGACGGGTTGAACAGACTCTCTTTCCATCGCAGCGCTGATATCTCCAGAACGTCGTTGGCCTTTCTTCCGAAGCCATCCCATGCTGTATGTGGATTATTCTACACCCGAAATCATAACCATGTGTCCGGTTGTATTGCAACTGAAAAGATCGTAATTCCATAGTCGCGGCACTAAAGATAAAAGACTTGCCAATTGCATGACAAGACCTAATTGACACCTGTTCCTCTCCATTATTCATACGTCAACAATATCAGCTACTTGACTGTTTATCGAAGATGTGCCTTTAGTAGCACACCCTGATTTCATCAACAACATTGTCAATCATGCTCTGGATTATCTAAACCAGTTTATACCTACAAGTCGGCTCGACATTCCCAGCCCATGCAAACGATTCCGACCTGTGCTTCACTCATCAATCCGTATTCTTGACGAGATCATCGGTGTCAACGATGGTTATTGGAATGTTAAGGGCATCGGCAAGATCAATGAGAACCTGCCTGCTCAGTACCGGATCAGCAGCAATCGTCAATCGGCAGGCCAGTGCATCCCGCAACCGGGCTGCTCTACTTGGGTTGGATTCA
>CAYTHG010000483.1:0-2930 GCA_964437525.1 uncultured Myxococcales bacterium
GATTGTTCTACCCAGGCAACCCCTGAGAACCAAGCCTTGCAAATTACAGACGACTCCAAAGCAGAAAAAACAAAGCTTCTGCCCAAGTCCATCTTCAATAAAGACCTGTTGGAATTCGAGCCTGCCGGACTCAAAACCGAAGGCGAACTCGATCCTCAAATTTTCAAGCGGGTCATGGGCAAACGCAAATCGTCCTTTAAAGTCTGCTATAAAAAGGCTTTGGATAAGGACAAAAAAGCCAAAGGACAGGTCAAGCTGCGTTTCAATATCACCCCGACAGGCAGAGTCTCCAATGTATCGGTGGTCGAAAGCAATTTCCCCTATCAAGAGACAATCGACTGCCTCGTAAGAGTCGTGCGTAGAATCCGCTTCCCGGCCCCTGCCGAAGCCAAACGAGTGACAGTGGAATACCCACTGGTTTTCGCACCTTGAAGAACAACAGGACTCAGGCATGTTCAAGATAAACATTACCTCAATCCTGGTAACGCTGCTTTTATGCTCCTCCGCTTTTTTGAGCACAAGCGAGGCTGCCGAAGCAATTTACATTCATCCCGTCGTTTACAAAACCGAAGACGTTTCGGAAACCGAACGCGGCTATGTAGCCGAAGTTTACAAAGAAGAAATGCTGGCCTATCAGTGGCTCAAAGTCTACGATCAACAAGAAATCTCTCAACTGACAGGTTCCGCCAAAGCCACAAGCATCAAGGCTTGCAAATCAGCCAAGTGCGTGTTGCCTCATCTCAGATCAGGCGGTGTCAAACGGATGGTTTACGTTAAAGTCTCCAAACAAAAGCGTCGCACCTACGTCATAGATGCCGCAGTGCTTTCTAATACGGGAAAAACGCTGTTTTCCTACTCTTTCACAGAAAGAGGCTCGCCCACCGAAATGAAGTACATCATGCCGACGGTGATTGAAAACCTCTTCAAGCAGGAGTTTTCCCGCCACGGCAACAGCGTAGCTATCTCTCTGGACGACGAAGATGCAGTCACCAGCACCCAAGCCGACGAACGCATTCAAAAGGGTGACGAAATGCTGGAGGAAGGCAACACCAAAGAAGCTCTGGCGCTGTATGCAGAAGCTGCCAAGATGTCACCTGAGTTGGCGACTCCCTGGCGTCGGATGGCTGAAGCCAAGCTTGAAAGCGGTGACACAAAAGGTGCCTTGCAATCCATAGACAAGGCCATAAAGATCGCTCCCAAAGATGCAAGTTCATACGAAACAAAGGGAGAAATCCTCCTTCAGATCGACAAAAAGCGACAGGCTGTCAAGGCATTCGTCAAAGCCACTGCACTTGATGGGAAACTGACACGTTCCTACTTTATGCTGGGGCAGATTTTAGACGAACTCGGCAGAACCTCCGACGCCATCAAGGCATTCGAAGCGTTGAAGGTCGTGCAGCAGGACGATGCCGTAATCTATATCAACTTGGGTAAGCTGTATTTGAAAGCGAAAAAATACGCTAACGCCCGCGACGCACTTTTAAGAGCAAAGAACATATCGCCTTCCGAAGCTTCGCTCTATCCCGCTCTGGCGGAAGCCTACGAAAAGTTGAAAGACTGGTATGAAGCGGCTGCCTGCTATGCGGAATTGATAGAGTTGATGCCCGATTGTCCGGCCTGCCATTTCAATCATGGCAGAATGCTCGAAAAATGCGGCATGTCGCACGAAGCCATCACAGCCTATGACACGTCCATCGAACAGGACGAAGCTTTCGCAGACGCCTATTACAGCGCAGCATTCGCTTATATCGGCATGGGCGAAAAAGATTCCGCCCGTCCTTATCTTGTAAAGTACATTGAAGTAGAAAAAAGACCGGATCAAGCTGCCTTTGTAAAAAAGGCCAAGCAATTGTTAATGCAATAAATATCTATTGCCCATAGTTTAAGAAGCATAAGAGGTTTGTAAAAAATGAGAAGAATCGTATTTACCATTTTGGCAGCGGCTTTAATCATGTCGCTTGGCTGCTCATCAAAAGACCCTAATCTTGAGAACCGCCAATGGCTGATCGAACGGACCAAGGGCTTTATGAATGTCTATAAAGTCGCCTTCGACAAGGTTTCACATATTCAGAAACTCGGTAGCCCCTGCTCCAAAGGCGCACCGCCGGCACAAGCGGCTTTGTTCCACGCAGTCTTGCAGAACATGAACGTCTCGTACTCTTCTTTCAAATCCGATTGCGAAAAACACCTGAAAGACGCTACACAAAAAGACCCCTTGATCCGCGAGCATATAAACGGAATCGACGCCTTCAGCCAGCCCTTCCGCGAGAAGTCGGAATTGGCTAAATGTGGCAAGGTCGAGGAAAAAGCAGCCAAGAAATTCTTCTACCTGAAAGATCCGCTGGAGCTGGACAGCATGAATGCCGGACTGAAACGCCGCATGGAAAAACCGTAAGAACGATCATTAAAGTCAAAACGGGTCGGGCAAAAGCTCGACCCGTTTTTTTTTGTTCTGAAGTTCTAGCCCAGTGAAGAATCCGGGCTAAGAGAATTGAAGCAATAAGGCCGCAATGAAATACAGTACCAAGGGCGGAAAGATGACCGCCAGCATGGCCTTCATTTGCCCGACCTTGTGAACCATACTCAACCCGGTAATGCACAGCACCATATTCCAGATAAAAGCCACAAAACCGCCCATAACTGGCATAGCCATAAATATCATGGGCGAAGCGGCATAGCAGACAACTTTGAGCGTACCGGTAAAGCTGCTGTTTGCAGAGCCTATAAGCTTAAGCGTGGCATGATAGAGGGCAGAGTAAAACAACAGCATCAGACCGGCGATAAGCGGACTTAAAAACACCGAAAGCGTGGCGACCGTCTTGATGGTATCGGCATCGACAAGCTGCTCCTGACCGGCAGCATTGGTAGCCTGATTAATCTGCTCCAACATCTCCGGTAAAAATGCCAAGCGATAAAGCGACGCGACAAAC
>CAYTHG010000484.1:0-2924 GCA_964437525.1 uncultured Myxococcales bacterium
GTTTTTAATAGCGCTGCTTTCGATATTTCTTATGTGGGGATGTCTGGACTCAACCGAGATCGAGACAGGCGGTGAAGGAGAGGGCGAGGGCGAGGGCGAGGGCGAAGGTGAGGGAGAAGGCGAAGGCGAAGGAGAAGGCGAGGGCGAGTGTGAACACCTTTGCGATTGTCAGCAGGGATGGTTCTGCAACGATGAAGGAATCTGTGAAGATGGAACCGGCCTTTTGGGGACTCCTTTCTGCTGCTCAAACGAGGGCTGTACAGAGGGTGCTCCTTGTATATACAGGGATGATACTGCCAGCCATTGTTTAGAACCCGATCTGGTTTGTGCCTGGGGTACGGATTTCCAGGGAACATATTGCCTCGATGTGGAAAACACTTGTGAAGAAGTTCTTGAAATCGAGGTTATACAGCAAGGGCCGTGCGATTTCGAGTTGACCTTCGAGATGAAAGACAGGCCGTCTGTGACTATGGACTGGAACGGCTTGACAGGCGAGCACATCTTCAATCTTGAAGCTGTCGGATGCTCGGTGACGATAATTGAGAATGAACCCAGTATCAGTGTGGCCTGCAACTGGTGCGGCATCACGCAATTCACCCAAGATAACTGCGGCGGCGGAGAATGCGAAACCTGGGCCGATTGCCAGGGTTGTTCATTGTGCCATGAGATTCAAGGCGAAGGCATGTGTATAGGTATAGGTGATTATGCCTGCATGTCGGATGCCGATTGTGTCGACGGCGATGTCTGCGTCCCTTATAGATCCGATCTTCCCGAGTGCGGCGGAGAATGTGAACCGTCAGGAGATTTGTTCTACGACATTCACGAGTGGGGCGTTAACAAGGTAAAAGCCGACGGTTCCTCAAGCGTGCGCACGACGCCTTATGGTTTTTACGGCGCGACTCCTGCGAAGCCGGTGGTTTATGTCTACGGCGATAAGCCTTTCACCTTGAACACAATGGTTCAGTTTCCCGAAAACGGCGCAAGTACCGAAACCTGGCCCGAGATTCAATTGGGACAAGTTGTCGAGTGGAACAATGTTCAGGTCACGCAGGGCGAATGCGAACTGACACCTACACCGCTGCCTGACTGGCAGGACGAAATGATGCCGCTTGAGGTGGCCAAAGAAATCTGGGAGCTTTCAGACTGGATTGTTGAGGAGGCCGATTGTCTGACTTACGGCGACACTTCCTCAAGGCTGCTTTTCTACACGGGAGAAATGCCCGACTACCAAAGCCCCCTGCAAGCTTCATACGTTCTCGAAGACGGTCAGGCCGGATTCGTACTTCAAAATACCGGCACCGAGACTATGCATGATATTTACCTGATTTATCGAGACACCGTGTCTGAATGTGTCGATCCTTCGAGGTGTCCGGTGACGGCGGCGGATATCGCCTGGAAATATATCGAAAAACTTGAGGCGGGTCAGTCCAGTAGCGTGACGGCTGAGGTGATTCACCTGAAATCCGAGGCTGAGTGGGAAGGCGTTACTCCGCCCGCCGATTGGTTGGCCTTGCCCGGCAAGCTGAAGGAAAACATAGAGTCCGCCGGCTTGACTCCAGCCGAAGCCGATAAATTCATGCACGCCTGGAGCAAGATATTCTTCGGTCTTTACGGCGAAGATGTCGGTTACTTCATGCCGGAATACTCGAACGGTGCTTTCGCCATCTGGCGCTGGGATCAGGATAAATACGAAGCCGAATTGCCCATGCTGCTAGAACCCGCTCCCCGCGAGCGTGTGCGCGTGATGGTGGAATACTCGCGCCTGTCCAAAGCTCAAAATCTGGCTCATGTTTTTGGACATACTTATATGGCATACGCAGAATACAAAGAAGACGGTATAGGAGAGGCTTTCCCGGCTACTGGTGCTCGGGTCAGGGTTTACACCTCCGGCGATGGCAATCCCGATCAGTTGGTAGCCGAGACCGTAAGCGATGATGAAGGTTATTACAGCCTGCACATTCCGCGAGGCACCTATTATATCAAGGCGGATTACGAAGAACCCTATTACGCAGAACCGGCTATTCAGGAGTTGGGCTGGGTGGAAGCTGGCGATGAGCGCGAAGTCGATCTTTTGATGATAGTGGAAGAGATGGTGGACAAACCGAACATCTACCTCTATCCCGAAGTTGCCACCGATGTCGATGTGACGCTTGCACTTGCCCCGGACAAGAACATCGTTGTCTCCATTCCAGAATACGGCGACGGTTGGCATGTCAACGTCACGCCCGATGGCATGATAGACGAGCAGTACGGCTATCTCTTCTACGAAGCTCAGGTTCCGCACTTGTACGAAAAAGACGATGGCTGGTCGATTGAGGCGGCGGATTTGGAAGGTTTCTTTGATTACATTCTGGCCGCATACGGTTTGAACGAGACCGAAAGCTACGACTTCGTAAGCTACTGGATAGAGTACCTGCCGCAGGCCGCCCATTATGGAATCTATCCGCTTTTAGAAAGTGAAATAGACAACATGGTTGGCCTGGATATCCAGCCCGTGCCTGACTCTCTGTTGCGCCTGTGGTTCGTGATTGAGGCTATTGATGAACCTGTGGTCATTCCCGAGCCTGAAGTCGAAGGTTTCGTCCGCGACGGCTTCGCCGCTGTGGAATGGGGCGTGATCGTTCATTAGAGACTTTTCTTAGCCATTAGCGCCGGGTTTCCCGGACCCGGCGCGGCACATATCCCCCCCTCTTGTCGGGGTCGTGATGTTTTCGGTTATCGACTTGCCTGTCACCCCGGACTTAGAGGTCCGGTGATTCCTCACCCAACAATTCATGATGGTGTCGGATAAAAAATTTATCTGACCTACTTGGCTTGGCTTGATGACAAGTTTAGTAGGATGGGCAATTGTTTTGCCCATCTCTTTGTTCCGACGTGATTCTTCGATGATGGGCAAAACAATTGCCCATCCTACATTTAAGAGT
>CAYTHG010000485.1:0-2922 GCA_964437525.1 uncultured Myxococcales bacterium
GAAGACATGTTGCAGCAGGTCAACTTTGAAATGGACACCATTGTGGATGTCCCCCAAAAATACAAAAAACCCATGATAGCCTCGACTTTCATGTGGAACGATCACGCCACCGATGCATTTGTTAAAAAAGGTATACCTCTGTTCCCGGCACCGGAAGATGCCGTCAATGCAATGGCGGCGCTTGTGCGCTATGGGGAAATCAAGTGCGATCTGGAGCGCAATACAGCCGGTGGCAATTCTAAAGATTATTCTCAGTCTAAAAAGCTGCGGGGCGGGATTATGAACGAATACAAATCCAAGCGCCTTTTGTGTAAATATGGAATTGAAACCAGTCAGGAGCGCATGGTTGAAAGCCTTGATGACGCTTTGGAGCTTGCCGCCGAGATCGGCTGGCCGGTTGTTTTAAAAGGCTTACCCGAAGGCGTTGCCCATAAAAGCGAAGCAGGACTGGTGCATTTGAATATCGCTTCTGCACAAAATTTGAAAGCTGCTTGGTCAAAAATTGAGAGCAACCATGCAGGATGTCCTAAAATGCTTGCGAGAATGCTTGATGGCGGGCGTGAATTGCTGATGGGCATGACGCGCTACAACGGCTTCGGCCCGGTTATCATGCTGGGAGCAGGCGGCATATTCACAGAAGCCATTAAAGATGTCACCATGCGCGCGGCACCTTTGTCTTATGCTGATGCTTATTCCATGCTGGATTCGTTAAAGCTCAAAAAGCTGTTCGGCAACATCAGGGGCATGGCCGAGCTTGACCGCGATCTATTGGCAAAAGCGCTTGTGTCCTTGTCGGATATGGTTATGGAGCATCCCGAGATAGACGAAGTTGATGTCAACCCCCTGTTGGTAGTAGACGGGCGGCCCGTGGCGGTGGATGGCTTGGTTGTCAGCAGTTAGCAGGATGTAGTTGAATAAGAGAAAATAGCAGGCGCGGCCTTTGGCCGCGCCTGCTATTGTTGACACACTAGTATTTTTGAGGAAAAACCACCGATACGTGTCATCCCCGCGCAGGCGGGGATCCACTTCCGAATCACTCTGGATTCCCGCTTTCGCGGGAATGACGGACTCTACGCTTTCAATAACTCTAAAACAAAAGATTTGTCTATGGTCAGAGGTGCGGCCTTTTAATGTAAATTAAAAATCGCTGATTCTGTCTATAAAGTCCGGCCTGTCTACGAATGGATTCCTGTTGTACTGGTAATCTTCGATTCTGCCGTTGCGGGCTTCTTCGTAGTCGTCCGGCGGATCGAAATCGTTCCACAGGCGCATGGCTTCTTCCTGATGAGCCGAGATGTCCCAATCATATCGGACAGCCATGTAGAAGATCGCCCGTGCAGTGTCGCCCTTGTGGTCGTCACGGACCTCGAAGACTGTACTATCGTATTTGTCGTCGCCCTTCATGCTGCCACCTCCTGGAACACAAATTGAGCTATCACTTACATTGTCGACTACATAGCCGAATGGCTCATGGCCTCTACAGCCGTTAATGTCAGACAGTGTTGGGAACAAGTGATGCAGGTCGGCTCTCGGATCTCCAGATCCTGCGCCCAAACTTTGTGGCCAGGTATGCTCGGTGTTCATTAACGTTGAACTCGGTAGCACGGGACCGGGGACATCGACCCAGGTTCCTGTATAAACACAACGTACACGGTCATCTTCGTTGTCAATGTCCAAGAACATTGCATTTCGGGCACCATCGTAGCCAAGGCTGTTGTGGTTATCTATGGCGTTATGCAGGCAGTTTATCAAAGCGGTATTCGTGTCGCCGTTGCACTGGGAGAATTCCGGACCGTAATCGACATCATCTTCGTAGGTGTCTTCGTCGATATCGCCGTCTTCAGGGTATTCGTCTCTAGGGATGCAGTCGCCCTGGTAGCAGATCTCATCCAGACCGCATTGTTTATGCTCAACATATCCTGAACCATATTCGTCGCATAATCCGGCGGTATATTCATCAAAGCACGTCCACCAACCCGGATCGCAAAGATACTCCTGACCTTTGTCTCCATCCGGGGCTGTCTCGGTATCCGTTTCAGAAGAGCTTTCCGATGCGTCGCCATCGGTTTCGTTTTCATCTGTACTGTCGTCTCCATCGGAAATGAAATCGTCGTCGGATGACTCGTCTCCACCACATGAATAGATAAGCAAAAGACATAATAGAGCAATCGAAATCAGGAAATATTTATTTAATGTCATGATACTTCCAATCTAAATTAAGGTTCTTCCAACTATCTGACAGACATCGCGCAAGTCGGAAACAAGCTTTGAAAATATTTCATGTGATAGAGCTTGATTCTTGTCGCACAAAGCTTCATTCGGGCAAGGGTGGACTTCAAGCATAATGGAATCAACGGACAAAGCCGCTGACGCTAAAGCCAACTGAGGCACTCCATAAGCATGTCCAAAAGCGTGAGATGGGTCTAAAAGCACGGGCAGGTGGGAGTATTCTTTTGCATACAGGGCAGTATTTAAATCGAGAGTGAATCTGGTACTGGTTTCAAATGTCCTTATGCCGCGTTCGCACAAGATGACATTAGGGTTTCCTTCGGCAAGAATAACCTCGGCAGCCTTGATCCACTCATGGGCAGTAGCCGAGAAATTCCGCTTTAAAAGCACGGGGGCCTGTGTTTGTCCGCAACGTTTGAGTATTGCAAGATTGAACATGGCCTTGGAGCCGACCTGAATGATATCGGCAACTTCGGCTATATGGTCGAAATGTTCGGAGTCGTAGACCTCGGTGATGATTTTCATCCCGAATTCCTGCTTGATTTTCATCAGCAGTTTGACACCTTCGTCCCCAAGTCCGTCGAATGCATAGGCTGACGTGCGCGGCTTGAAAAGTCCTGCACGTAAGACCTTGACGCCCGACTCACGCATGAACTCAGCCGAGTCCATAAGTTGCTTCTCGCTCTCGGCGGC
>CAYTHG010000486.1:0-2922 GCA_964437525.1 uncultured Myxococcales bacterium
GTCGACTGGTGGGGAGATCCCGAAGGTTGCAGTTCTTGTCAGGGCGGCTTGTAAGTCGGACCTGAATTTGACTTAATAAAAAAGGGGCTCCGTCTGGAGCCCCTTTTTTTAGGTTAAAACTTTGGCAGGCAATTATTTTTGCCTGTTGTAATGGTTCTTGTACGGTTTCAGTCATTGAAGCGTTGTGTCATTCTAAGGCGAAGCCGAAGAATCTTTAACGATATAAGTCAGATCCTTCGCTGACGCTCAGGATGACATGCCGAATTCTCCGCCAAAACCAAATAAGAACCGCTCTAAACTATCGTTCCCGAATATTTATCAACAACTTCGTTGATCTTTGCCAACGTTTCCGTGTCAAGTTCTATATCTGCGGCTTGCGCGTTTTCGCGGGCTTGTATTTCGTTTCTGGCTCCGACAAGCGCATGGGTAACGCCGGGTTGATTTATGGTCCATGCCAGTACCATTTGCGTCAATGGGATTTTGAGATCTTCGGATATGGATTTGAGTTCGGAGATAAAAACTTGGGCTTTGCGCAGATTGTCAGAATGGAATCTCTCTTTGAAGTTGCGTTGGTCGCCAGTTGCGAATTTTGTGTTCGGCCCGATTTTTCCGGTCAAAAGTCCCAGCGCCAGCGGCGAAAATGCGAGAAAAGCCGTCTTGTTCTCAATCAGGTAAGGCAGTTTTCCCTGCTTTTGCCCCAAGTCAAGCATACTTAATCTCTCCTGATCGCTGTCTAATTGGCCTGTGGCTTTGTATTTTTCGATTTCTTCTACACTTGCGTTGCAAGCTCCGATTGCCCTGATCTTGCCTTCATCTTTCAATTTCAGCAATTCTGCCATGCTGTCCTCAATCGGAGTCGTCGGATCTTGCCAATGTGTCTGGTAAAGGTCGATGTAGTCGGTATTTAGGCGCTTCAGGCTGTCTTCTACCTCTTTTCTTATAGATTGTGGAGCTAGATAGCGGTGGACTTTAAGTGGGGCGTTGTTTTCACTGCTTATACTTTGATTGTTGGAAGAGAAAACAAACTCGCCTTTGTCCGTATTCCAGACTAAACCGCACTTGGTGGCCAGGATGACTTTGTCTCGTCTGTCTTTGACAGCCTCCCCAACCAGATCTTCGCTAATTCCAAAACCATAGACGGGAGCGGTGTCTATAAGGTTGATGCCGTTGTCCAAAGCTGAGTGTATTGCCTTGATGCTTTGATTTTTGTCAGTGCCGCCCCACATCCAGCCTCCAATGGCCCAAGTGCCGAGTGCTATAGTTGAAGCTTCTATATTGGACTTGCCGAGCTTTCTGTATTTCATTCTGGAGCCTTTCATCCTTAACATTTTCTCTATGTTTAAATAAATTTACCATAGGGATCGTCAATGATCGCAAAATTATTGGAATAATAGGGCTTTTTGCTTATTTAGACAGGAGTTTCTACATTCAGTAGAGTTATCGCTGGTTTATGTTTAAAACCAAAATATTTACGCTTGAATTTGTGTACTTCAGTGAACGAATAAAAGGCGATAAAGCTCTATTTTCTCTTGACAATCAATAGGCCACTCGGCATAGTTGGTCGGAAATGAAAGTAGCACTTATGGGGCATTATTGCCTCTTGACTAGGATCTTTAAGGAGGAGTGTCAATGAAACGTAGTGTATATTCATTAATAATTCTGATCGCCGTATTTGCCATGGCGTTGTTCGCTGTGTCATGTAGCGATGACAGTGATGGAGAATATATTCCTGTCCCGGATGGCGATTCCAGTACAGATGATCAGGACGAAGTCGTAGATGGTGAATACTCGGAATACGAAGGTGCCAAGTGCGATATCGAATGTGTTACCGCAATCGGTGAATACTGCAATCCGTATACTCGCCAGTGCGAAATGATTAGTTGCCGTCCTTGCAAAGATGACCGCAACTGCTACGAAGGCAAAAAATGCATAGATCCCACAACTATTGATGGAGAAAACCCCAACGATGGTATGAAGTTCTGTGCCAGCGAGTGTGAAGTGGCAAGCCAATGCGATGCCGGTTTCAACTGCGTTTCTGGACGTTGCATCCCGACCGCCGTTTGCCAGAATAACACAGTTGGCGCTCTCCCAGGCGCTCCTTGTGAATTCGGTCCCGACATTTGGCCGGGCAGAGTTTGCGCTGCTGGTGACACCTGCGTTGGTATCAACGAGATGGGAGTTACCTGCTCTACCACACTTGATTGCGCCACCAGCCCGGATTTGGCTGGATACTCAGACATCGCATACTGCAAAGCAGACGGTTCTTGTGCTGTCGCTGGCTGTGTCACTCCCTGCCTGTTGAATGGCGAATGTCCTTCAATGGAAGGCGAAATCAAACTTTGTTCGGGTTCTGTCAGCGGTAACTGCTATTGCGACACAGGAATTCTGTTCCCTTGCCCGGGCGAACAGGGAATCGGAGAAGCTTGTGAATTTGGTAGTGTAAATGCGGGACAGGGTATGGGATGTGTCCAGGGACTGAACTGCTTGGGTATAGCTGCCGATAATACCACCGACGATTGCACTACCGCTTTGGATTGTCCTGAAAGTCCTTGGGGACCGAATGCCGCTTGCGTAAGTGACCACTGCGGAATGTCTGTTTGCTCTATCGAATGCAACGATGATGGCACCTGCCCTGAAGTAGATGGAGTTGCTACATACAAAATGAATGCTGGTTCCATGTGCTACTGCACATTGGAACCCTACGGAGATCCTGCAAGTACCCCGACAGATGGTGACGAAGCCGACGGAGACGAAGCTGTTGATGGTGATGTTGAAGTCGACGGTGATGTCGCTCCTGATGGTGATGTTGAAGTCGACGGTGATGTAGCTGTTGATGGTGATGTTGAAGTCGACGGTGATGTAGCTGTTGATGGTGATGTTGAAGTCGACGGTGATGTAGCTGTTGATGGTGATGTTGAAGTC
>CAYTHG010000487.1:0-2914 GCA_964437525.1 uncultured Myxococcales bacterium
GTCTTGGGAGACTCATTCACTTTCGGGTTCGTCGATAAAGTCGAAGACACGATTCCCTACAGATTGCAGGAAGTGCTGGAGAAAAAATTCCCGGATCGCAAGTTCGAGGTTCTCAATTTCGGCATTTCTTCCTATTCGCCCATAATCCAGGCCGTCGTCTACCACAATCTGGTGGAACCCATCAGGCCAGACTTGATTTTGTACCTCTATGACGATTCCGATGCTCAGGACGACCATTGCTATTCCAAGCTGGCACAGTTCACCAAAGAAGGCTATCCCGAGCGCGTCAGCGGCAAGCAGTTCCTGCGCTCGCAACTCGATTCTTCAAAACTTGTCAGGTTTATAAAAACTCTGGCGCAGATGGCCAAAAACGGCGGGGAACTCTGGGAATACCACGCACAGGTCCGCAATCGCTATCAGCATCACTACCAGCCCGAACGCTGGCGGAATCAGTTCGAGTTGTCCTTTCATTACCTGAGCATGATCGCCGAACACGCGCAAAAAGCGGGCATAGACTTTGCCGTGGTGGATTATCCCTGGGTGGTGGAGCTGGATAAAAAAGACGAATTCGCAAAATACCTGGCCGCTTTCGATATGCAAACCGACCGCAAAGTCGAGTTCTCCAATCAAGGCAGACTGCTTAAAGCCTTCACTCATCAGCAGGGTTTGCCATACTACGACTTCACGCCCGAAGTGCTGGCATGGGAAAAATCGCTGGGCGACAAAAGCCGGCTGGCCATATACAACAACATAGACGGACACTTCACCGCCAAAGGCAACCTGCGCTTTGCCAAGTTCATAGCCAAAAGCATAAACTCGAAGCTCGGAGAATTGCTGGATAAAAACAGTACCGAGACGACACCTTAGGCACTTGTTGCGTAGCTTCTCAACAAGTCCGAGCAAACCCACGAGCCGTCATTCTGAGCGCAGCGAAGAATCTATTATTTTCAACCAATTGGAGATCCTTCACTACGCTCAGGATGACAATCTACCTGGACTTATTGAGAAGTTACGACAGTTAAAGTAATCACTTCAAACAACACGCAAATACAAAAACGGCCCGAGCATTCAGCCCGGGCCGTTTCTTTTGTAATTATATTTCCTTCGCCGCTATTCTTCTTCGTCGGTTTCTATGGAGAAGTCCTCGGCGATGTTGAAGGCGTGGTCGCCGATTTTTTCGAAGCTTGTCAGAAGTTCGACAAAGAGTATTCCCGACTTGACGTCACAGGACCCTTCGGTCAGGCGGCGGATGTGATCCTCGCGCATTCTCTTTCTGGCAAGGTCGATGGATTTTTCAAGCTTCAAGGCATCTCTGCGCAGGTGGTCGTAAGGCTTGACTATGCCTTGGGTAACGATTTCCATGAGTTTCTGAACATTCTCCATCATCTCGCGCAAGCTATCCATTGCCACCTGCGAAAACTGGAAGTTCTTGTCTTTTTTGCGTTGCACCAGAGCAAGCAAGGTGCGCAGGTGGTCGCCTATGCGCTCGAAGTCGTGGGCGCTGCCGGTGACAGCGTTTATCTCTTGGCTCAAATTGGTGGAAAGCCTGCTGCGTGAGAGCTTGATGATGAAATCGGTGATTTCTTCCTCAATGTCGTCGCTTTCCTGCTCGATCTCCATGATTTTTGCGCTCTTCTTCTCGAAATCCTTGTCATTGGGGTTCGTGACTAAATCGAAAAGAATATCTATTCCCTTTATGAGACGATTGCCCATGTAAACCAGCGTCTGACGCACCTCTTCCATATCCAGTTCGCTGGTGCCGATTATGTCGGAATGAATGAATTTCAAAGGCGTGCGCTTTGACTTCTCATCACCTTCTTTATCCTTGACCATCTTGCGGGCCACCATCGCTAAGATAGGCACCAAAGGCAGGAACAAAAGTGTGTTTATACAGTTGAAGACGGTATGGAAAGCGGCCATGTGATCGGGAATGGCCTTGGCGCGGGTGGCGATGTCCTCGGAGAAAACCTCACCGGGAACCAGCCAGTCGATGAAATCCGTAAACCACCAGAACAGAACCATCATCCACAGGACACCGCTGACATTGAATACCAGATGCGCTCGAGCTGTTCTTTTGGCCGCCGGGGTGGTGCCGATTGCCGCGAGGTTGGCAGTGATGGTCGTGCCGATGTTTTCACCCAGTATCAAAGCCGCCGCTGTCGGGAAATCTATCAAGCCCTGCTGGGCTATGGTCATGGTCAAGGCCATGGTGGCACTTGAAGACTGAATCACCATTGTCACTGCCGAGCCTATGGCGACGGCGATCAGGTAAGTTCCCAAGCCACCCACATGAACGCCTGCAAGCCACTCCATGATTTCCTGGCTCTTGCGCAACTCGCCGACCGAGTCCTTCATAAATGTCAGACCTAAAAAGAGAATACCGAATCCCAAAAGGACGGCACCCCAGTCGGTCAATTTCTGTTTGCCGATAAAGCGGACAAAGAATCCGACGCCCACAGCAGGCAGCGCCAGAGTGGCAATTTTGATCTTGAATCCTAAAAGAGCGACCAGCCAGCCGGTAACGGTGGTTCCGATATTGGCACCCATGACAACGCCGACGGCCTGCGTCAAGTCCAGCAGTCCGGCATTGACAAAACCGACCAGCATGACAGTGGTAGCGCTTGAAGACTGAACGATACCGGTTACAGTGAAGCCGGTGAAGATTCCCGCAAAGCGGTTCTTGGTGAGCGTGCGCAGAAAGCCGCGCAGCTTTTCTCCGGCTACGCGCTGGAGACCTTCACTCATTACAGACATTCCGTAAAGGAACAGCCCGAGACCGCCCATTAACTCGATTGCCATAGTGAAACTCATCGGAAACTCCCTGACCATATGGTTTCAAGACATGAAAGATTAAACAGTTAAATAAGATATCGCTGTCATGCTGAACTTGTTTCAGCATCTTCTAAAAGTGGAT
>CAYTHG010000488.1:0-2911 GCA_964437525.1 uncultured Myxococcales bacterium
CTGCGTAATAATCCATCTGACTCCTTTCATTATCCAGGAGCCGGACAGGAAATCTTTAAATTCAATTGTCAAAAGAATAAAGTTAGCCCACCCTCAAAAGAAGGTCATCGGAATAGACGCATATATCGGTGGCATGAACTACATCGCCTACAAAGCCGAGGAGCTTATCGAAGGCGAGCATTCTCTGGACTTTATCGTCCGCTACGAATCCGAAGAACAACTGCCGGAATTACTGAAGGAACTCGGTTCGGACTCTCACATAAAGAAAAAAGTCATCGACGGAAAAGCTTTAATGAGATTGCCAGACCTGAGTGATTTACCATATCGCATGGTAGACCTTGATGCTTTTTCGACTTTCGCAGATAGATTTTACAAAGAAGTCAACCGCAACGACCCATTCGGATTCAACGGTGACAGCATAGCAGTCAAGGCTTCTCGCGGCTGCCCTTTCAACTGCTGCTTCTGTTCATCCCAAGCTGCAGGCGACTCCGCCGACAAGGGTTGGCGTGGAATCTCCACCTCAGACATAGAGGCACAACTAAACTACCTCAGCAAAATCAAACCGAACGCAAAACTGGTGCTTTTGGATGAATCGGCCAATTCCAACAGAAGGCATTTCAAGTCTTTTTTAGCACTGGCATCCAAATACAGATTTAAAATAGAAATACCTAATGGACTGAGAGCCGATCTTTTAGATCGGGATTTGCTGATACAATTGAAGCACATGATCTCAATTCTTTCCATATCTCCCGAAAGCGGAAACCAACTGATGCTGGACCATTGCATCAACAAAAAACAAAAACTGCACCATGTGGAGCGCGTTGCAAAGGACTGTGCAGAAATCGGCCTTCCGCTGGCAGCGCATTTCATAATCGGTTTTCCCACCGAAACAGCCCAGCAGATAAACGAAACATTCAGCTTGGCCCGCAAACTCTTTGAGAACTACAAAGTAAACCCCTGGATACAGTTCGCCATTCCCGTTCCAGGAACGCCTTTATATGAAAACACAAAGCGCAGGGGTCTTTTGCCTGACAACGAGCCATCGGATTTAAATCCGCACTTCCAAGGCAAACCTTACCTTAAAGACGGAGCCTGCGGCATCGCCAACAACGAACTCGTCAGCATGTTAAAAAACTTCTATCAATCAATCGGAACCAGACAATAGACAACTACAGTTCAAGCACTATGGATGTAAAACGACAAATAGCCGAGCTTGCAGAAAGCTTGAACATACCTCTGGTTGGCTTTGCCTCACCCGACTTACCACCTGAACAATATGAGAATTACTTGAATTGGCTGAAAGACGGCAATCACTCCGATATGAACTATCTTGCCCGCGACCCCCAAAGACGCAAAAGCGTACTTGAGATAATGCCCGAGGCAAAAACGGTCATTGTGCTGGGACTGCCCTATTATTCCAAGCCACAATCACCTAAGCCCGAAAGGTTCGCCGGGCGTGTAAGTCAGTATGCTACCGGACGCGACTATCACCGGCTGATGGAGAAAAAGACAAAAAGGATCTGCCGAGAAATCGAAGCGCTTTCAAAGTCCCGTTGCAAAGCATATGTAGACTATGGCCCTGTTATGGAACGCGCATATGCCGTTTCCGCCGGACTTGGATTCATCGGCAAAAACTCCTGTCTAATCAACCCGAAATGGGGCTCGTATTTTTTCTTGGCTATCATTATCACCGACCTGGAAATAGAGCAGGACAAACCCATGCAACGTGACTGCGGCAAATGCCGCGCCTGTCTGGATGCCTGCCCCACCGGAGCTTTGGAGCGCCCTTTCATCCTCAACTCGCGCAAATGCCTCAGCTATCATTCCATAGAAAACAAGGGCAGCATTCCCGAACACGTATATAAAAACTGGAAAGGCAACTGGATATTCGGCTGCGATACCTGTCAGGAAGCCTGCCCATACAACAAAAAAGCTCCCGAGACTCCCGAGCCGGATTTGCGCGAGACAAAAATCGAGAGCTGGGTCGATATCCCGTCACTGTTTGATATACAAGCCGAAGAATTCAAAGAAAGATTCCAAGGTTCCCCTATCAATCGCGCCGGTCGAACCGCACTGCTGAGAAACTGCGCCATATGCCTTGCCAACTCGGGTGAAGAGGGAGTTAAAACCTTCATTGCTAGCGCTATAGAGAAAGAGAGCGACGAAGAACTCCTGCGTCACCTATACTGGCTGCAAAACAAACTCAAAGCTCGCAACTCCACCAACTGACATTGAATTGACAAATGTTCATTCTAAAGATACAAAAGATGTCCAGTGAGTTCTTGAATTAATTTCCATTAACTAAGGAATTACAATGATAATCAGAAGTATTTCGCTACTTTCCTGCACACTTCTTTTAAGTTTCTTTCTCCTCTTAACTGCCTGCGACGACTCATCCGGCTCGGGCGATAGCGCACCTGCTGATGGGGATGAAGACTTGGAAGCTGCCGAATCTACAGACGGCGATGAAGCGGAAGAGGACGGAGATCAGGAAGAGTTACCCGCCGACGAAGACTTGATGGACGGCGACTATGAAGAGGAAAGCCAATATGTCTGCGGCAACGAAATCTGCGAGCCTACCGAGAGCGAGGAGAACTGTCCCGAAGACTGTCAGGGAGCGCGCAGAGGCAGCATAGACGACTTGCCCGAAACCTCTGTCTCCTGTGAAGTCGGCTGCCAGAGAATGCTGGATTGCGGTCACTTGGGCAGCGATTACAGCTTGATCGAAGATTACGATCACTGCATTTCCTTATGCAACTCAGCGGATAGACTCCCCATAGGCGGCAGCAACGAATCGGACGATTACTTCCGCCGTTGCACATCGGTTGAAGACGACTGCGACGCGCTCTGGTATTGCGGCGACTGGCTGAAAGATCCCCGCCTTACCAAAAGCTGTGAAGGCGTCTGCTAC
>CAYTHG010000489.1:0-2886 GCA_964437525.1 uncultured Myxococcales bacterium
GACGGAGAGGAAATAGCGGCGGATGTCGTTGTATCCAATGCAGATCCCATTACAACCTGCCAAGACATGATCGGTCTGGACAGGGTTCCGGCTTCATATTTCAAAAAGCTGCGCTCCTGCGAAGTGGCGCCGTCGTCTTTCAATGTATATATGGGAGTAGATAAATCGCCGGAAGATTTGCACGCTACAGAGCATGAAATCTTTATGAATGCCAATTACGATCACGATTCACATTACGAAAAGTTCTTCAAGTTCGAAGCTCCCGACCAAATGGTAGTTACTTGCTATAATGCTGTCCTGCCCGAAATCTCGCCGCCGGGAACTTCGATGGTGGTTTTGACGACGCTCGGTTACGGACATATCTGGTACGATCTCGATCCGCAGAAATACTTCGATACAAAAAACGAAATTGCCGACAAGATGATAGATATGGCCGAAACTATTATGCCCGGTCTGAGAGATGCAATCGAAGTGGTGGAAGTCTCGACACCTTTGACCAACATGAGATATGCAGGCACGATGGGTGGCAGTATCTATGGATTCAACAACACACCTTTTAACCACACTATTTTAAGGCCAAGTGCCTTGGGACCATTGAAGGGCTTGTATTTTGTGGGAGCTTGGGTCCAGCCGGGCGGAGGTTATTCTCCGGCCATGATGTCGGGGCAGATTGCAGGCGAGATAATAAGTGCCAGATATAAAAAATCGCTTGGGAGGAACTGATGGGCTTGGAAATTTATAAACTGTATAAAGATGTCAGCGCCTACGTTTCTCAGATAAGTCAACGCAGGCAACTCAGAAAATCTTCTGAAGAAGGTTTTGACTACACCGGAGACGAATATCGCAATCTCGTTCGTTCGGTAGTAGAAAGGCTGCATCCGGCCAGTATGAGGCTCAAGGTTGACAAAATCATTCAGCAGACACCAAGCACCAAGACCTTCCGCTTTTGTCGCATAGATGGCAAGTTTCCGCCTTTTAGAGCCGGGCAGTACATAACGCTCTATCTGGAAATCGATGGTGTCAGCACCGCCAGAGCTTACAGTATTTCTTCTGTGTCTGGCGAGCTTCACATCGACTTGACCATCAGGTACAAAGAAGGCGGATTTGTCAGTGTCTACATGCATAAAAAATGTCGTGAAGGCGATGAATTCGACAGCAGTGGCCCCGCCGGTCAGTTTTATTATGAATCGCTTATTGACAAAAAAGAACTCGTCTTTATTGCCGGCGGCAGCGGCATAACGCCGTTTATGAGCATATTGAAGACTTTCGAAAAACAGGGCTGGCCGCAAAAAGTTCATATGCTGTATGGCAATCGTCATCTAAACGACGTAATCTTCGAGAAAGAACTCAACAGACTCTCCGCCGACAACCCCAATTTCAATTATGCGCTGGTAGTATCCGAGCCCGGCGATGACTATCGGGGAGTGCGCGGTTTTATAACGGCAGACTTGGTAAAGAATCACGTAGGCGATCCGGCAGGAAAGACATTCATGATTTGTGGCCCCAATGCCATGTATGATTTTGTGTCGCAGGCTCTAAAAACATTGCAAGTACCTGGACGCAGGATACGTCGAGAAATCTACGGCCCGCCGGAGCAGGTCATGGGCGAAAAAGGCTGGCCTGCAGGCGTCGATGCCGAGCAGGTTTTTAGCGTCGAAGTCGTAGGGCACAAGACCATACAGGTCAAAGCGGGAGAACCTATTATAAACTCGCTTGAGAGAAACGGGCTCAAGGTCCGCAGTCTGTGTCGTGCAGGAGAGTGCAGTTATTGCCGCATAAAAGTGCTGGAAGGCGAAGTCTTTATGCCCGACGGCAACGGTGTCCGCGAGATGGACAAACGTGACGGTTATGTCCATTCCTGCGTGGCTTATCCCTTGAAGGACTTGAAAATCGAGATTTAAATCCTCTTTGACTAGAATCAAGCGTCCTTGCCGAACTCCGGTTTGCGGCGCTCTGCAAAGGCTGTAATCGCTTCCATCAGGTCGGGATTGGGTAACAGCATGGACTGACGCACCGCCGCGTATTCCAAGCCTTCTTCCACAGTCCTTTTGCGGCTGTAGTTTAAAACTTCTTTTGTAGTCTCTACCGCTATGGGAGAATTCGCAGCGATTAGCTCCGCCATATGCTGTGCCGCCTCCCACAGGTTCTCCAAGTCGGGGTAGACTTCGTTTACAAGATTCAATATCAAAGCTCGCTCGGCGGGGATGTTGCCTGCGGTGTATGCCATTTCACGCAACACGCCTTCTCCGACTATGCCCGACAGCCTTTGCAGGCTTCCCAGATCAGCTATCATGGCAACTGCAGCTTCGCGCAAAGAGAAAGAAGCGTCTTCTGTCGCCAGTCTGATATCACAGGAAGCGATCAGGTCGAGCCCGCCTCCTATGCAATGACCTTGGACGGCGGCTATCACAGGTTTTCTGCATGATTCCGGCAGGGAAGTGATTTTCTGGAATTCGCGGATGACCTCCAGAAACTTGCGCTTGGCCCTGCCTCCGGCTTCGCCGCTTATAAGCATAGGCAATTCGGCAGAAAGAGCCATCAAATCCAGCCCTGCACAAAAGGATTGCCCGGCGGCTGCCAGAACGATTACACGGGTATCCATATCTTTGTCGGCTTCTTCAAATACCTGTGGCAGTTCTTTCCAGAACTCTGCACCCAAGGCATTGCGCTTACATGGGTTGTCCATGGTGATCCAGAAGACTTGGCCTTTTTTTTCAGTTCTGAACACCTGATAGCTTTTATCAGCCATTCTTTGCTCCGATCTGCATTTACTTGGGAATTAATGAACCTTTGCATTCAAAATACGGCAGTTCCGCGCAGTAATCAACAATAACGACGTTTATTTACATACGAGCAGCTGACAACTAGATTCAAAGATAAACCGTC
>CAYTHG010000490.1:0-2865 GCA_964437525.1 uncultured Myxococcales bacterium
CTCATCCATGGTCCGCGTGAATCATTATCAGGGTTCTTAAATTTAGATTCATCTCGTTCAACACCTCTGAGCACACCCAATCCGAATTTTGAGTAAATTAGAATGTACTCATGATCAGTTGACACGTGAGTCAATGATCTTGAATCAGGAAACTGTCTTCCTTTCCATATTAGTTGTGCAACAAAATTTTCCTCCCCAAAAATCTCATCACAAAGCTTTCGCAAATTTGCCACTTCGCAATCATCAATCGAAATAAATATCACACCATCATCCCGTAACAGATTTCTTGCCAGTTTGAGGCGTGGGTACATCATGTTCAGCCAGTCAGTGTGATAACGCCCACTGGTTTCGGCATTGGCAGACAGGCGACGACCGCCTTCATCCGTCTGGCCCGTCAATTCCAGATAATTCTTGATGTTGTCCCGGAAGTTATCGGGATAGATGAAATCTTTACCCGTATTGTAAGGAGGATCGATATAGATCATCTTCACTTTTTTGTGGTAGCTCTTTTGCAAAAGCTTCAGCACTTCCAGATTATCACCTTCGATAAATAGGTTTTGCGTACTATCCCAATTGACCGACTCTTCAGGACAAGGCCGCAATGTACCGGTAGACGGCGTTTGAGCGATACGTCTGGCTCTACTCTTGCCGTTCCAGGTAAAACTATAGCGTTCTTGTCGGTCATCGATGTAATCACCAAGCGTTTCACGTAGCGCACCGAAATCAATCTTGTTTTCGGTGAACAAATCAGGGAAAAGCTCCTTTAGCTTTTCAACATTCTGCTCAACGATGTTGACTGTCGCGCCATCGGTTTTGGGATCGAGTTTATCCATTGAAGTTACCCCTGTATGTTTTCAGCCAGCTATACTTCTGTTTGGCCTTTGCGTTTCTAGTATTGATATTGTCCTCGATGATCTTGTCAATGGATTGAAGTACATTGGGAAGTTGACCAGGAGAATATGGCGTATAGCGGATTGAGAATTCATTACCATTGGGAAGAATTTCAAGAGATTCATCTTCTGCTCGTCTAATTCGTGGATTCAACAAGTCTAGAAAATATAATCCATCAGCATCTTTATTGATACACTGGTTCAAAGAAGTAACTCTTTCGTCACCAAACGGAACAGAGTTGGCATTTTCATGCTCAATTAAAGCGTGTAACTCTTCAGAAACTATAATACGCGGGTAGATAGCTATTGTTGATTCTGTTTCGTAAGCATCGATGAGTCCTTTTCCAACAGTTACATTATCATCTTCCCTTGTCCAATACATCTCCCCAAGATTAATGCTTCCACGCAGGCAAATTCCTCTATGCCAGAGCTGATCTTGAAGATATCGTATGATAAAAAATAGGTGAGCAATGTCTTCAGGTTTCTTCCTTAAGAAAAATACAAGAGAGTCAGAAAAAAAACGACTACGTATCTTGATAGTCCGTTCTCCTTCTAAACTGTTGCTTACTTTCTTGCCACCAGATGGAATGGCGTTAACAATCTTCAGTGACTGAACAATATTCTCAAGAATGCTCAGATCATTCTGACTGTTCAACACATTGTTCTTGAATCCCAGAATATCGAGGAAAGCAACGATGCATTCTTCGTACCTGGCTTTATTTGAATTTTCATTCGCGTGTGTGTTGGCTGTCAACGCAAGCCTCCTTATCAATTATATTCGTAAGCTTTCAGTTTGCAGTGCTTGTTCAAGTTTCTTTATTCTAGTATTCAACTCTACCTGATGGTTGAACTGGGTTTCTTTCCTAATCTCTGTCTTGAGATCTGAAATCTGAAGCTCTAACTCATGGCATGCAGCCAAGCGTTCACGACGCTGCTGATTCTTGTTAGCGGTAGATTCAAGACTATACATTCCTGTTAAGCGAGAGCAGTCTAAGGCAATAACCCGATCCACCAAAGCCGAGTAAAAGGCAAAATAGTGAGTCTGTGGCAGTTCGGATATTGCCAGACTATCCATAAACGCCTGATGTGCAGGAGTAGGTTTTGCAAGATCTATCCACTCAGTTATTAAAAACTCCTCCGCTACAATCGCACCCTTCTCTGCTTGGCTGAACCGCTTATGAGCAAGACTCAACGCACAAGTCTTATCAGAATTGAAAACAACGATGAGCGGATAGGGAATTGCCCGATGGATGACTTCTGCAATACGGGATGTCCGCTTGAGTGTCTTCAAGTCTACTTGAAGAATTGCAATCTCCAGGTACTCACGTTGCTCGTCCTTGTAGGGCAATATCGGAATTGTGTTTGGTTTTAACGTGTAGGCCCAGGTGACAAGATCAATATCTTCACTAAAGGCGCGTTTATCAGTTGCACCAAGTTTTGCTTTTTCATGAAAGAGCTTTTTGTATACTCGCTTGCCAAGCTGGCAAGAATCGGGGATAGCCATGTTTTCATACAACCGCTCAATCATTCCAGCTAGTCCTCCCCAAGAATGATCAGATACGAGACAACTTCAAAGTCGTCCATCCCCTGGAAAGATTCTTTGCTAAGTACCGTACCTCCACGTTGGAAAAGACTTTCTACTCCTTTTTCTTCCGCTTTGCCGCTGATAGCAGTAACGGCTTTACCGAGTAGGTGCTGATAGCGACTCATCTCAGAACCGTTTCGAGTAGTTTTGTTAAACCGTGCAATGGTTTCTTCATCTGGCTCAGAATTTTCAAACGCTAGTATTTTGAACAGATCAAGAACCTTTTTGGCCTGAGTAAAATTCAGCCGAACCTCACCGGAATCTGAAACATAAACCAAATAGTGCGGGGCAAGTGCATAGGTGTTATCGATGCCAACTTTGACGTTTTCACTGTGTAGGCAAAAGACAACTCCCGGCTCCATCTCAAGTTCAGTATCCAAGTCCTGAACT
>CAYTHG010000491.1:0-2853 GCA_964437525.1 uncultured Myxococcales bacterium
CCTGAAATACGGTTGGGGCGGCGATTATCATTGGGTCGGAGCCGGAGGCGGGAGCGATATTCTTGATCACAGGATCAAATTGCAGGCGGACTGGTCTGGTATGTGGTTCAACGAATTGCTGTACAGCGATTTGCTGAAGGTTTCCGACAACGATGGCTTTTCGTGGGGAATCAGGGCAAAGGCTCTTTTCCAGATGCACGAAGACGTTGCTCTGTCCCTGATAGGCGAGGTCAATTCCAACCAATATGTTTCGCCGCTTTATTCCATGTTTGCGGTCTTGGAGGTGCATAGTTGGCTCTAAATAGAAACAAATCGTGGAGCCTTAAGCACTTGCTTGTGCTTTTGGGATTATTGCTTGTCGCGCCTTTTGCCGTGGCGCAGGTCGGTGAGATCGTTTACGGCTTTGACGTGGTTTATCCCAAACGATTGACGACGCTGAAGTTCAGTCACAAAAAGCATTCCAAACAGGAATGCCAAACCTGCCATAAATATATAATTGAAAGCGACAAAGCCAGCGACCGCAATCTGCCTGCCGAAGTCGTTTGCCAGGAATGCCACAAAGAAAACACGCGCACATCTCCTCGCGACACCGGTAGCCAAGCTAAATGCTCGCTATGCCATAGCGATTACGATGTTTCCTTAAAAAATCTTCCCGCTCGCAGCCATTGGCCGGAAAGCAAAATCAAATACAACCATAAGGTTCATGTGAACCGCATGATTGCCTGTTCAACATGTCATGCAGGGGTGGAAGAAAGCGACTCATCCGGTGGCAGGCATCTGCCGCATATGGGCACCTGCACCTCTTGCCACAAGTTGAACGGAAAAGAAAACACCTGTACCTTGTGCCATGTCTCGAAGCCTTCAGGGGCGATCATCAAAACCCGTTTCAATGGGGTCAAGCTTGTGCCGTCCAGCGGGACATTGAACCATCATCTCGATTGGGGAAAACGCCACGCCAAGGAAGCGAAAGTCGATAAAAAGACCTGTGATAATTGTCATGTGCAGCGGGATTGCAATACCTGTCACGATGGCGTCATGCGGCCTTATAAGATTCATCCGAATGATTACGCAACCCTGCACGCTATAGATGCTCGTAAAAACACGCCCAATTGCCAGAGCTGCCACCGTCTGCAAAGTTTCTGTGTAGACTGCCATCGTAAGCTGGCGGTATCTCCTGAAGCCGAGCATAGGCCGGCCCGAGTGCAATATCATCCTCAGGGCTGGGGCGATTGCAAGCCGACTCCCACACACCATGGCTATCAGGCCAAGCGCAACTTGACAGGCTGTGTTTCGTGTCATAGAGAAGCCGACTGCCTGCGTTGCCATAAGTCGGGTTCGCCCTGCGGCGGAAACGTAAAGATACACGGGCATTTAAGCAATGATAAACTCTCGCGGATGCAGAATCGTAACCCGCGACTTTGCAAGAAATGCCATGAAAACCTGTAAGCTTAAAATTTCAGGACTGATACTCGCTCTGGGAGCATTATTGTCTTTGTGTTGTGTTTCCTGCGGGGATATAAACGACGAAAATAAGATTTATCCTCAAAAAGAACGAGGCGGGCTTGAGCTTGTTTCCCATTGCCCCGATATCGGGGAGGAAGATGTCTCGACTTCCGCGATTATCAGGATGCAGTTTCTAAAGGAGTTGGAACCTGAAACTGTGAACCCGAACTCTATATTGCTTGGATCGGGAAGGCATCATGTCAAGGGCAATATGACATACGAGGGAGGAGTCGTGACCTACTACCCGACGACCCCACTTGATCCAAACACTCGCTATAATATTTATTTCACCAGTTCATTGAGGGACATAGACGGCTTCGCTTTCACCTCGACCATTTCGGCGTTTTCTTTCACAACCGGAAATCCAGGCAACAGGACATGCCGTGATTATTAGCGAGAAATTATTGATGAGAGATAAGTTGCATAAACTGAAATTATTTGTCGCTCTGACATTCTTCAGTTCGATTGTATTTTGCTTCTCGTCTTTATCTTGGGCGGTGGAAGTAAAGCCCACACCGGCGCAGGTTGAAAAGGCCATAGCAGAAGGGCGAAGCGCAAATGCTGACCTTGAGGCTCTCTACGGCAAATATAGCTTCGGCGATTCCGGAGTAAACATAAACGGTTTGGTGATGACAAAGCTTTTTGAGATAACCCAGCAGTCGGCGACGCTGGCCAGTAAAAATAAAAAACTCGACACTGCCAAGATTGAAGAAATACTGAAAAAAGATTACCTGCTTTTTCCCGTGACATTGCTGGGTCTTTCGGCTGCCGATTTTGGTGGCATCAAGGTTTCTGTTCGTCAAGGCATGAAGACTGTCAAGGCCGGAAAGGTGATTGTGGATAAGCCGGAAAAGCTTTTTTGCGAGAAAGAAACCTGCATCTGGAAAAACGAAATTTATGCAGGTTTTTACTACGAAAACTTCGACCCGAAGCGACTTGTGGTGCTTGTTGTCGAATATGCAAAAAAGAAAGTTGAATTTCCGCTGCAATTAGGGCAGTATCCTTGAGGAGTTTTCGAAATAAGGCTTGATTAACTTTTCGAAATGCATAGAGTATGAGAATCATTGCCGGTCAGGCAAAAGGAAGGCGGTTGAAGGTTCCGTCAGGTAGGTCAGTAAGGCCTACTTCCGATAGAATTCGGGAAGCCGTCTTTAGCATACTGGTTGACAGAATCGCAGGAGCCAAAGTTTTGGATCTGTTCGCCGGAAGCGGAAGTCTTGGAATTGAGGCGTTAAGCCGCGGAGCCGACTCTGCTGTTTTATCTGTCTTTTTACAGGATTCCAAGCTAATCATCGATGAAGATCCCGGCTTTGATTCACTGGATGATTATATTGTAAAAAAATATGTCAC
>CAYTHG010000492.1:0-2851 GCA_964437525.1 uncultured Myxococcales bacterium
CCCCAAGGGCAAGAAAAAAGCCTGATAAGAAAAGGGAGCTGAAAATGGAAACTATATTCAAGCGGCCCGAATCGCTTACAACGAATCATACGCACTATTGCCCCGGCTGCACCCACGGAATCGCTCATCGTCTGGTGGCCGAGACTCTGGATGAGCTTGGGATTCGTGAACGAACCGTAGGCGTTGCGCCTGTGGGTTGCTCGGTTCTGGCATACAATTACTTCAACTGCGATTTTCAGGAAGCGGCCCACGGTCGTGCTCCGGCTTTCGCAACCGGCATAAAACGCGTTCGCCCCGACCTGATCGTCTTTACCTATCAGGGTGACGGCGACCTGGCCTCCATCGGCGGAAACGAGATCCTTCATGCCGCCAACCGTGGCGAAAAATTCACGGTTGTTTTCGTCAACAATGCCATTTACGGTATGACAGGCGGGCAGATGGCGCCGACGACATTGCCGGGACAGGTAACGACAACCTGCCCAATGGGACGCGACACCGATCAGGTCGGCTTCCCGCTGCGCATATCCGAAATGCTTGCAACGCTGCGTACGCCTTCGTATATCGCCCGCGTTTCGGTTCACAATCCTTTCTATACAATCGAAGCCAAGAAGGCTATCAAGAAAGCCTTCCAATATCAGGTAGATAACCGCTGCTTCTCGCTGGTGGAGGTTCTTTCGACCTGTCCTACCAACTGGGGCAAGACGCCGGTCGAGTCTACACAGTGGCTGGAAGAAAACATGATTCCGTATTTTCCGCTGGGCGAATTCAAAACCCCAGATGACGAGAAATAACCAAGGCCCAAGAAACGAGAGGTAGACATGCAAACTGAAATAATGTTCGCCGGTTTCGGTGGCCAGGGGATCATGTTGGCTGGCAAAATGCTGGCATACAGCGCATTGAACGCCGGATACGAAGTGATCTGGATTCCGTCCTACGGACCGGAGATGCGCGGCGGAACGGCTTACTGCACGGTAGTTATAGCCGATCATCCCATCGGTTCGCCTATTATCATCAATCCGGAACATCTGGTCGTGATGAACAGGCCGTCTCTGGAAAAATTCGCTTCCGTCATAAGGCCGGAAGGTGTCTGTATGACCAACAGCTCGCTGATCCCCATCACGAGCGGGCGTGACGACATAGACGAGATTCTGATTCCCTGCAACGAAATCGCCATGAACCTCAAATCGCCGCGCTCTGCCAATATCGTGGCTTTAGGCGCATTTGTAAAGCGTAGCGGCGTACTCGACATGAAAGAGATTGAAAAATCGGTCGAGCACGAATTCGAGCGCAAGCCCAAAGTGATTCCGGTCAACCTCGAAGCTTTGTATAAAGGTGCCGAAGTCGCCGAGAATTTCAAGAGATAGAGGTAGGCGATGAGCCATAAGAAACAGGAATTCAAGATAGACGATATTCTCAAGAATTATCCACAGGCCGAATCCAGCCTGGTGATGTTATTGCAGGATATTCAGGACCGTTACAATTATCTGCCCCGTCCGGCACTTGAAGAAGTTGCCGAGCATCTGGGGCTCACTAAAGCCAAGATCTACGGCGTCGCCACTTTCTATAAGGCCTTCAGCCTCGAAAAACGCGGCAAGATCATCATCAAAATATGCAAGGGCACTGCCTGCCATGTGCGCGGAGCCCAGCAGATTCAGGATGAAATCACGCGTCTGCTCGAAATCAAACCCGGTCAGACCACCGAGGACTTCAAGTACACTCTCGAAGCCGTCAACTGCGTCGGAGCCTGTGCCATGGCCCCGGTCGTGATGGTCGGAAAAAAGATATACGGTGAGGTGAAACCGAGCCAGATGCGCAAGATGCTGGGGATAAAGTAATGGGTTTACAAACACATAAAGATATCGAAGCGCGTCGCAAAACCGCCGAGAAAAACGCCAAGGCGATAAAGCGTCGCATTATGGTTTGTGCCGGAACAGGCTGTGTCGCTCACGGCTCCATGGAAGTTTACGACAAACTGCTCAAAGCGGCCAAAGAAGCCAAATTGCCGGTGGTCGTCGAACTAGGCCACCACGAAAAGGATGCATATAAAGGTGCCGAGTACATCGCCACCAGCGGTTGTCACGGCTTCTGTCAGATAGGTCCGCTGATTCACATCATGCCGGACGACATTCTGTATTGTCACGTCAAGCCCAAGGACGTTTCCGACATCGTCGAGAAAACGCTCAAGGGCGGCGAAGTGATAGACAAGCTTTTGTATAAAGAGCCCAACACCAAAGAACGCAAAAAAGGCCGGGCCGACATTCCCTTCTACGCCGGGCAGCACAGAATAGCCCTGCGTCGTTGCGGAGAGGTGGACCCGGAAAGCCTGGACGCCTACTTGGCCGACGGCGGATTTGCCGCTTTGGAAAAGGCTCTGTTCGAATTGACGCCCAAGAAGGTTTTGAAGGAAGTCGATGACGCCAATCTGCGCGGACGCGGAGGCGCGGGCTTCCCGGCTGGCCGCAAATGGCGTTCCTGCATCGAAGCCGAGGGTGACGAGCGCTTTGTGATCTGCAACGGCGACGAAGGCGACCCCGGCGCGTTCATGGACCGCTCCATCATGGAAGGCGATCCCTACGCAGTGATAGAAGGCTTGATGCTGGCCGCTTACGTGGTGGGCGCCAAGCAGGGCTACATCTACGTGCGCCACGAATACCCTCTGGCTGTCAGTCGCATTACAAAAGCAATCGAGACCATGCGCGAAGAAGGTCTTTTAGGCGAAGACATCCTCGGTTCCGCTTTCTCATTCGACATTCAGATCAATCGCGGCGGCGGCGCTTTCGTCTGCGGCGAATCAACCGCATTAATGCGCAGTCTGGAAGGCAAAGTCGGAGAGCCGCGCGCCAAGTACGTG
>CAYTHG010000493.1:0-2828 GCA_964437525.1 uncultured Myxococcales bacterium
GTATCTCGAAGGGGAAAAACAACTGCTTATTCTCTAAAACAATTCACTATTTGCTTTGACTTATTGATCAACACAATGATAATCTTAGTAACATTACTAAAATGTCTTTCACCAAGTTTGCATCCAAATATTTGAATGACAAAAACATTGTGCAGAAAATGGGGCGACAATGAATATAACCATTCTATTGATCATAATTGGAATTCTTCTTACAACAACAATTATTTCCGTCTTTCTTTTTTTCAAGAAAAGGCTCGCCTATCAAAACATCTACAATAGATATAAGGATGTTGTGGATATCGAAAGGGAAACCATCAAAATCAAGGCCGAAGCAGAAAAAGCCCAAAATGAATTTGAAAAAACAAAAAAGAATCTCCAAAACAAAGAAAACAAGCTAAAAACTAATTATTCAGAAAAAAAAGTGATTTATGAAAACTTGAGAACTGAGATTAGTGTATTAGAAGAAGATTTGGATTATATTTCTTTTGGAATATATCAACCACACTATGATTTTGATACTTCGGATTTATATAAAGAAAAAACTAACGACGTAAGAACTAAGCAGAAATTACTCATCAAATCCAATCGAGCTGCCACTTGTGCAAAAGAGTGGACTGTAAGCGGGAGTAAGCAAGAAGGAAAGAAAATGACTCAACGCAATATAAAATTAATGCTGAGAGCATTTAACGGGGAATGTGATGCCGCGATCCTGAAGGTTTCCTGGAATAACGCAAATAAGATGGAAGAACGAATAAGAAAAGCTTTTGCGGCTATAAACAAAATGGGTGAAGTCCAACTTATTAATATATCTACTTCTTACCTTGATTTAAAAATTACGGAGTTAAGATTAGCTCACGAAATGAAAGAAAAAAAATACGCTGAAAAAGAAGAGCAAAGAAAAATTCGTGAGCAAATGAGAGAAGAAGAGAAAGCTAGAAGAGAAATAGAAAAAGCACAGAAAGACACTGAACTTGAAGAGAGTAAATATAAAGAAGCTCTCGATAAAGCAAAATCGGAAATTGATAAAACAACTGGTGCTAAACTTGAGAAAATGAGAAATAAGATAGCCTTAATGGAGCAAAGGCTTGCTGAAGTCCAAAAACAAAAAGAGAGAGCAATATCAAGAGCGCAAATTACAAAATCAGGTCATGTATATGTAATCTCAAATATTGGTTCATTTGGTGAAGACATATATAAGATTGGAATGACGAGAAGACTTGATCCATTCGATAGAGTTAAAGAGTTGGGTGACGCTTCTGTGCCATTTGCATTCGATGTACATGCGATGATCTATTCAGATGATGCTCCGAGCATGGAAAGTAAACTTCACAACAATTTTGATGGAGCCCGTTTGAATCTGGTTAATAAACGAAAAGAATTCTTCAAGGTCTCTCTACAAAATATTGAAGATGTTGTTCATAAAAATCATGGACATATCGAATTCACCAGACTTGCCGAAGCGAGAGAGTTTAGAGAGACTGAATCCATAAAGGATAAAGAGTCCAATAAAACAATTGAGAAACAAGAAGAAAGCCGTTTCCCGGATATGCTCTAATTTCTTTTTAAATCGGGACAATCCCTCATAGGCTAAAACATCAAAATGCCACAAACTGCCCTCCCCCATATTCCATTGACACCAAAGCCGCTCTTATGGAATACTGAATGGAACAGGCTTTCGGGATGCGGCATTTAAAATTTTCGAGTAAACTCTGATGCGAATAAAAGATAAGTACAGATTAACCTGGAGCGCGGCGCTGGCTTCGGCTTTGGCTTTATTCATCGTGATGACGCTCAATTGCAGCACCACAAAGCCTTTCAAGCCCGGCGAAGAAGAAGCCTACGGCTATATCATGCGACAGGTTATAAACGATGATGGCCGCCTGATTACCTACCCCACAGACAAGCCGCCCTTCACTCCCAACATGGGAATCTGGCCTAACGATATACTGGCCGAGTCCATGGGTTTGGCGCTTTTGTATTTTGTTAAAACCAACCGTCCCGAGCAGTTCGCCAAAACCTGGTGGTTCATCAAGAATCGCATGTTGGCTGAAAACGGACTGATATCATGGAAATTCGATGCCACAAAGTGGGAGCCGCTCAAAAGCTCGGCGGCCATAGACGACTTCAGGGTGATACGGGCTCTTTTTCTGGCCCATCGCAAATGGAAAACACCGGAGTATTTCGAGTTTGCAAAAAATATGGGAACATCGGTATTGAAACACGAAGTGGTTGATGGCCATATCATGGAATTCTACTCCTGGCAGGGAGATCCGGGGTCTTCCAAACGCGTGGACATAAGCTATCTCGACCTTTATACAATGGAACTCTTGGCCGCTACCGATCCGCAATGGAGAGCGGTGCTTGAAAAATCCACCAAGGTAGTTTTGGGAGCTTTTACATCGAACGGGCTTTTCCACGACAAATATGTGCCCGAAGACGATAGCTACCACAATGTGGAGAACAACCTGATAAACAAACTCCTGTGCGCTATTCATCTGGCAGAAGTAGGCATCTACAAATCGGAAGTCATCCGCTTTATGGAAGACGAGCTTTTCAACACCGGCACCTTGAAGGGTCGCTACAATGCTGACAACGGTGAGGCAACCGTCGATTTCGATTCAGCCGCCGTCTATGCACTGGCCCTGCGTTTTGCGGTCTTGTATGACCGTGAAGCCTTGATAGGTGCGCTCTTAAAGCAGCTACTGGCATTCCAGCAGCACGGAAAGAGCAAAACACTGCGAGGTTGCTTCGGATATCAAAACTGCCACACTTTCGACAGCCTGCAAGCCTTGCTGGCACTATCAGGCCTCGAACGACGCTGGTTCCAG
>CAYTHG010000494.1:0-2822 GCA_964437525.1 uncultured Myxococcales bacterium
CAAGTCGACACACATAGCACTGCATTGACACCGTCTCACTGTCTCACTGTCTCAAATGGCATGAGACACATGTCTCTGAGTATATGTACTTATTTCGAACTAAATAATTAATAGATAACAAGTAGTTAAGTCTTGAGAGGCGAATTGCTCGTCTCCGTTGTGTCTCATTTGCGTCTCAGATGGGCTTGATCGCAACGCTCCGAAGCTGTTCACTTCTCTCACATGATTTCATAAGTGTCTGTAATTAAAGTGTAAACAGGCGTCGGCGTGTTTTTGCACGTCTGTTGCTATATGTTTAAAGCATGTTTTACGGAGCGAGGAACAAACGATGAATACACAATTAAACGAGAATGAGCAGCGCTCTAATGAAAACATTTTAAAGACTATCCGGCTGTCTAAAGAAATGCTTGCTCTGGCGGACGAGGGCGACCGCGACAGGTTGGATGATTCCTGCGGGATAATGTACGGCCTTCTGCGAGACATGGCCTACAAGCTGCGTAATTATGCCGAAGAGGAATGCGACAAGCACAAGAATGCCGGAAGGTGGGAAGAGTAAATTCCAGTTAAAATTCTAAAATCAATATTGAGGAGAATGAAATGAGCATAGTAACCAAGGAAGCGCCGGACTTTACAGCACAAGCAGTTATGCCCGATAACACCATACAGGACTTCACCCTTTCATCTTTGCGCGGGAAATACGTGGTCCTGTTTTTCTATCCTTTGGATTTCACCTTTGTCTGTCCATCGGAGATTATAGCTTTCGATAAAAAGCTGGACGAATTCAAAAGCCGTGGTGCAGAGGTGGTTTCCGTATCGGTTGACTCGGAGTTTTCTCACTTCGCCTGGAAGAATACGCCGGTAAACGCCGGGGGAATCGGCAATGTGCAATTCCCGATGGTGGCCGACCTTAAAAAAAGCATCAGCAGAGATTACGAGGTTCTCTTTGATGAAAGCGTGGCTTTGCGCGGATTGTTCCTGATCGACAAAAAAGGCATTGTCCGTCACGCGCTCATAAACGATCTGCCTCTGGGACGAAATGTGGATGAGGCTATCAGGATGCTGGATGCCTTGCAGCATTTCGAGAATCACGGCGAAGTCTGCCCGGCCAATTGGATCAAGGGCGACGAAGCCATGGTAGCCAGTGCTAGCGGCGTAGCAGATTATCTTTCGAAGAACGCTTAGGAGATTAAAATGACGAAGCGCTCGCAAATATATAAATGCGAAGTCTGCGGGAATAGCGTCGAAGCGCTTCATGCGGGGGCGGGGGCAGTCCGGGCGTATTGCAATCTTGATGGATTGTGGAAAGCTTGAACCATGAATGAAAAGACGGATCAGACCTGGCGAGAAGATATTATATTGCTCAAGGACAATAATATAAACGGCGTCCTTTTTTTATGCCGGGAAAATGCGGCCAGAAGTCAACTTGCCGAAGGCATCTTCAGACACATGGCCCCTAAAGGGTTCCCGGTCTTCTCTGCGGGGTCTGATCCGTCTTATATCGATCCGCTGGTCGAGAAAGTTTTATCCGAAGTGGGTATCGACTCTCAAGGCCTCAAAGCAAAGGGAATAGACAGCATCGACCTTAAAGTGGGAAAGGTCGATGCTGTCGTGACTTTATGCGCCGAAGAGCAGTGCCCCATGGTGGCAGGCGATATGCTGCGCGTACATTGGGAGCTGCCCGATCCGAGGCGTCGTGATGAATACTTGGAGCGCTTGAAGGAGTTCAGGCTCGTTAGAGACGAGTTGCTAAAAAGATTGCAGGAATGGTTTGATAAGCCTTGTCTTCATTGAGGGGTGAAGAAAAGACAGACATCTTTTGATATTCAATCCTGTTTGGTGTTAATTTATAAATCTGATTTCAATGTAAAAATACCTTGGCGCTTGTGCGGCAATGTACCCCTTTGAACCTTCGAGTGGAAGAAGTTGAATCATGGACGCAGTGATATTGGCAAGAATCCAGTTCGCGCTGACGATCGGGTTTCACTATATCTTTCCGCCCTTGACAATAGGCATGGCCTGGGTCATCACCTGGATGCTCTGGAAATACGTCAGGACCGGCAAAAAGCTTTACGATGTTATGGCTGATTTCTGGATCAAGGTTTTCGCAGTCAGTTTTGCAATTGGCGTTGCCACCGGTATCACCATGGAATTCCAGTTCGGAACCAACTGGGCCGATTACTCGCGTTTCGTCGGTGACATTTTCGGCGCACCATTGGCGGCTGAGGGCATTCTCGCCTTTTTCCTGGAATCCAGTTTCCTGGGGGTTTTGCTGCTTGGAAAGAAACGTGTTTCAAAGAAATTCTATTTCTTCTCATCTTTAATGGTGGCCTTTGGCTCAACGCTTTCGGCTTTCTGGATTATCGTTGCCAACTCCTGGCAGCAGACGCCGACCGGGTTTCATATTGTCAACGGTCGTGCAGAATTGACGGACTTTTTCGCTGCGGTTTTCAATCCTTCGACCATACCGCGCTACCTGCATTCTATCGACGGAGCCTTGATCGCCGGTGCGTTTTTTGTGATGGGTATCTCTGCCTGGTATCTGCTTAAAAACAGGCATCTTGATTTTGCTAAAGAATCACTGAAGATCGCCTTGATAATAGGCTTTGCTGCGGCTTTGCTTCAGTGGCCCATCGGTCACGGGCACGCTGTGCAGGTGGCAGAGACTCAGCCTGTCAAGCTGGCGGCCTTCGAGGGACTTTGGGAAACCACCGATAACGCGCCCCTGCTGATTTTTGGATTGCCTAACGTCGAGGAAGAAAGAACGGATTTCGCCATATCCTTACCCGGTGCTTTGAGCATAGGTGTCGGCGGGTCAAGCGATA
>CAYTHG010000495.1:0-2797 GCA_964437525.1 uncultured Myxococcales bacterium
CCGTCACCGCTTGAGAGCGTCATGATGATAGATCCACCTCACAAGGCAGTACCATTGACATAAGGCGCAAAGGTGATGTTATCTATGAACAGTTTGATTGCACCGGTGCTGCAAGAACTGTTTTTGAAAATATGCCAATCGTTATTCCAACTTGAAGTACTGGGCATCTGAATGTCCATGGCCGCATGACCACGTTCTCCGGCACTACATGTAAAGTTCGTACCGCTTTTTGTAGTGGTTGTCCCGTTTGCCAGCGTAACCGGGAAACTGGTATCGTAATGACCGCTACTGGTTCCATAGTTATAAATCCGCATGTACCAGCCATTGCCATTGGAACAAGTGGCGGTAATACAGTTGTAATCAAATTCGACTCTGATTACGGCTCCAGAGATTTGTGTGTTGGGGACATTGCCTCTAAGCACATAATCGTAATCGCTGTCGTGATTACTTTCCATGTAGAAGCCGACACCATCAATGGCATAAGGCACATCTTTGCGCGCCTGCCCTAATCCAGAATATTGGCTAAAATCGTAGTGTTCCCAATCGCCTGACCAACCTGAGAAATCGCCGACAGGCGAATCCTCGAAGTTCCAACGTGTATGACCATAAAGATCATAGCTTGAATTCTCGCTGAAGAGTGCATCGACCGGAGCCCAGTCGTCGCTTGCTGTCACGTAAAGATTGACACTGGTGCTTTTGGTATGACTCGGATTGCCATTATTGATGACAATAGAGCCTGTCGGAGCCTTTGTGTCCAGCATTATGAAATCATTGGTGCCACTGGAAAGCGTAGTCCAGTTACCGCCGCCGTCACCGACTTTGAAATACACATACCTGTTAACAGGCGATGTAAAACTCTGCAGTATCCAATCGTAGCGATAAGCGGGAAGCGAGCTGTAACCTGAATAAGAGCAGCTTCCAGTATAGTTTGAACAACTTGAGCTAGAGTTGGAGAGATAAATACTGAAAGGAGACCAAGTGTCGGAACCGGAAACCTTGACCCTTACCGTCGTATCGGCAGTTTTAATAGCTCCGTCATCCAGAAGGATACTTGTGCCAGTCGGGGCTGAGGTATCGACGATGACATATTCGGCGGAACCGTATCCGCTGACGTTACCGCCAGCGCAGGCGTCGGCGTTGTCACGAGCCCTAACCTTGATCCACCATTTGCCATTGGAGAGATCGAGGGTCTTTGAAGCTCCCGTATAGCTGTCGCCGCTGGTGCCCATATAACCGGTGCCACCGGAACTGGCACTGCTGACGTCTTTCCAGTAGCAATATTCGTAGCGAGACGAACATTTCATTCCTGCGTAAGTATCGGTACTCAGAGTACTGAGACTGAAAGCCACGGAACTTGAGGAAAGCCTGTGCGCGGAATTCATTGAAGCAATGGTAGGCATGACCGTCGATGGTGCCGTGCGGTCTATACGAAAATACTTGTAAGAAAATGAAGAATTAAGAGTAGCATTGCAAACGCAATTCTTCACTCTGGATTTTATATACCAATAGCCGTCTTTCAAGTCAGTCCATTCAAACGTGCTGCTAGTACTGTACTTGCCGGCTTGATACGCCCAAGTAGCGCTAGTGTTGGCACGCCAGTACAGCCATGATTCGTATTTGCAGATACCAGACACATCCGAACCGCTTATTGTAAATTTAGGATCCCTGCTTCGATACCAGGTGGAGCTAGTTGAATGCGTGGATGAGCCAATCGTAGGTGCAGCAGGTGCTGTGTCGTCGCGCCTGTAAACATGATTCAGGTAATTGTAGTTTCCTGCATCGTCCTTTACTTCGCACGTGAGGGTGTTCGACCCTGTGCCAGGCGCGGTACCCAAATATTGAACCCAGTCAATGTCCACCGGGTAAGTCTGCCAGCCAGAATAACTGCCGGAATTCCATTTGCATCTTGCACCGTATACCGACCAGTAATCTCTGAATTTGTCCGTAATGGGTTGATTGCCGGAATACCAGCCATCCCTTACGCATGAGTCACTACCCCAATTAGCGTAAGAGCCTGTTGCCGGAAGAGTCTTATCGTATCCGACCCAGAAATAACTCTGCGCTGTATTGCCAGCGTTGTCGTCGCCACGATAACGGAAATACCTGAGTCCTTCCTTAATATGGATACCAGCGCCACAACCGGGGAAGGTTGTATCGGACGGGTGCGTCAGACCACTACAGGAAGAAATGGAACCTGGGATACTCATACTACAACTACCCCAGGCGGAGTATCCGCATTTCGCGCCGGAACCGCCGCTGTCGGTGACAGTAAAGCTGATCTTATTGGTCTGGTTCTGCCATTGATTTTTATAATTACCCATTCCCGTCCAGCTAAAACCGGGAGCCGTTACATCGCGCGAATATGACTTTTTGTTGCGTGAGATATTACCGGCATAATCCTGCATAAAGACGCAAAGCCATTTAGTCCCTTGACCGGGGTGATAAATGGGGCCTGCAGTCCAGGAGATGTATTTATAGCCAACGCTATCCCAATTGCTGGCGAAATCTCCAGTAAAGCTGTCACACGCACCGCTGGTGGTTTTCCACATATATGCGATACCCTCTATCTCGGACCTGGTAGTACCCCAGTCTATACCGCGAACACCGACAGGGCGATTGGTGTTATACCACCCGGAACATGGCGCGAGACTGCTGGTATTACAATGAATCTGCGGGGCATTAATCCTGGTGTCGTAATACATATTGCCGGAATATGTAGTAGCCTGCTTGGGGTTGTTTACAGCACCGTTCCAGTCTTGATGGTATACGCTTTCCCAGCCGAATGCCGAAACGTAAA
>CAYTHG010000496.1:0-2794 GCA_964437525.1 uncultured Myxococcales bacterium
GTTTTCTGCCACGAACAATCCGGGGCAAAACTGCCGAGACAATGGATAGAAACCGCTATCGACGAGGCATTAGTCAAGCGGGGCCACAGCAGGAGCGACATAGAGCTTATATTCTTCTCTAAAAAAGAAGAGCTGTACAGACTGCTTGAAAACGGCCCGGAAAAGGCCATATTCAGCGAGTATTACGCAGACCTGAGAATCGCAGAAACAGGCAAAGCCATATTCTCGCTGGCAGATTTTGAAAAAGGTTTCGATGGAGCGACTAGAACCTTCAAGAGACTCAGACGGCGTTGTAATCAAAGTTATTACACCCGTTTGCACAAAGCCTGCGGCACGGAGGTCGGCAAATGAGAAATCAAAAGGACTTCACGATACCTCATTGCCTGCCATTCCTGGATGGAGTTTACCTGGTAATAAATACGGTTCCCGATCTCGCCGTAGTAATAGATTCTCCTAGCTGCGCTTTACTTAAAGCTGAACGAGTACAGGGCAACCACGATTTCTTGGCAACGCTTTCGCCTTTGAAAAACAACCGGCTGTACTACAGCAGCGCTGACTTGTCCTCGCTTTCCATGGGAGTAGAAGACAAGTACGTTGCCTCTTTAAAAGAAGCCGACAAAAACCCGACGATATCGCGCATAGTAAGTACGGCAATATCAATGGCGATCATCACCGATCGTCAGTACGACATGATACACGAAGAGATCAAAGACCAGCTCCAACACCCCATTACCGAAGTTCCTTCTCGCGAGCTTTACGGAGACTGGCTGGACGGCTACAAAGACACCCTGGCGGCATTGGCAAAAGACCTGCCGCTGGACACAAAAGACGGCGGCGACAACTCAAACAAAGTCGGAATCGTCGGTTACATGATGGACCGCAACGAAGGCGACCACATCGGTAACCTTGAAGAACTCAAAAGGATTATCTCGGCTCTCGGCTTGGAATTGGTATCTGTCTGGCCCTGCGGAGAACCTACCGACAAACTGGCACAGATCGGACAGGCGGGAACAATCATATCCCTGCCCTACGGCAGAAAAGCAGCACAGATCATAAGCCGACGCAACGACGCAAAACTGATCGATGCCCCCCTGCCCTTAGGACTAGATAAAACAAAAGAGTTTGTCTCCATCATTGCAGAAGCCTGCGGCAAGCAGGATATTGCAGAAAGGTTCATCGCGGAAGAAGAGAAGCAAATCCTTCCCAAACTGAACTGGATCATACCGCAGACATTCCTCGACAAAAAAATAGCCATCTCAGGAGATCCCTACACCGTCGAAGGCTTGGCCGATGTAGTCGAATTTCTGGGAGCCGAAGCGATGGCGCTGTTTTGCTCTTCAAGAGCAGAACACGCCGAAAACGAGTGGTCTAAAAAGTTCGGAGTTGACCGATTTTCGAGCCCACTGCTGTAAAAATGCAAACTACCTTTGAAGATTTGGAACGAAACGACAATCTGGATATCCTCATAGGTGAAAGTACTGCATTAATTGGCATGAAAAATTCAAGCTTACTGCTCGTGGAATTCGGTGTACCGAGTTTCTTTGCACATTATTTTTTACCCACACCGTTTTTGGGATATCGCGGCTTTGAAGGTCTGGTCCAAAGGATGTTGAACTCCATATCCATATTGGATTTCATCAATTACGACCAATAGAATTTTTGACGGGACAATAAAAGCATGAGCGATAATATTCTATTTGCATTTGGCCTGACAGTCTTTGCCGGTTTAGCCACCGGAATCGGCAGCCTTATCGCGCTTGTTTTCAAACGCACCAATAAAAGATTTCTGTCTTTGGCCCTTGGATTCTCCGCTGGCGTCATGCTTTATGTCAGCTTCATCGAGATATTCCAGAAAGCCCGCGATTCTCTGACGATAGTGTACGGCGACAACACAGGCACGATAGTGACTGTGATATCCTTCTTCGGAGGGATAATGATTATCGCCTTGATCGACAGGCTTATTCCATCATATGAAAACCCGCACGAAGCTCATTTGATCGAAGAAATGGAAAACGGCGAGGTTGCCCAAGTACCTCACGAAAAGAAATTGATGCGCATGGGGTTATTCACCGCGCTTGCAATAGCCATCCATAACTTCCCAGAAGGTCTGGCGACATTCACTTCTGCCATAGCCGACCCGACTTTAGGAGTTTCAATCGCCATCGCAATCGCAATCCATAACATCCCCGAAGGCATATCCGTCTCGGTCCCCATCTTCCACGCCACGGGAAGCCGTAAAAAAGCATTCTGGCTGTCATTCTTTTCGGGCCTGGCTGAACCTGCCGGGGCGATTATCGGCTACGGCATTTTCTCGGTCTTCTTTTCCGAAAGCGTTTTCGGCATCTTGTTTGCCGGAGTCGCCGGGATCATGGTCTTCGTTTCCCTTGACGAACTGCTGCCCACCGCCCGGATATACGGCGAAGGACACTCCGCCATCTACGGACTTATAGGCGGAATGGCGGTCATGGCTTTATCGCTGTTGCTGCTCATGTAATAAAAAAGGCCCGCCGGAAATCCCGACGAGCCTTTTGATTCGAAGAATCTTTTTTGCTATCCAATCAGTGCCAGCAACACACCAGCCGCAATAGCCGAACCGATAACACCGGCCACATTCGGACCCATTGCGTGCATCAACAGATTGTTAAAGGGATCAGCTTCCTGACCAACCTTCTGGGAAACTCTGGCTGCCATTGGAACGGCGCTGACGCCAGCAGAACCGATAAGAGGATTGATCTTGCCGCCGGACATCCAACACATGATACGCCCCAAAATCAGACCGGAAATAGTGCCGATA
>CAYTHG010000497.1:0-2271 GCA_964437525.1 uncultured Myxococcales bacterium
CCCGTTCAAGCTCTGTGTCGTCGTCGCCATTCTCCGCCCGATCTTCGTCCCGGTCTCCTTCCACATCGCCGTCGGTGCCCGAATCCAGATCGCCATCCACGCCTTCTCCCACTTCCCCATCACCGTCCGTAACATTACCGGATTCCGAATCGTCCCATGTAAACATGTCGCAGGCGCTCAAAAGCAGGGCCATAGTAAATGCCAAAAACACAGGCACAACAACACAATGCGAGCCTGCACATTTGTTTGTGAGAAAAGACATCGATACCACCTCTTGTTTTTTTCGAACACCACCTGAGAAGATTTGCAGTGATAATAACAAAATGCCCCTATAAAATCAAGACAAGTGACAATTGCCCGCTGGTGATTCAATCCGAATTTTTGTATCCTGTTTAAATTTTCCCACAATCGCACATCAAATCGATTTTCTCTTTGACTGAAAACACCTATGAATGTTAATATTCGCTGCCTTACTAGTACCGAATGCACTACCAATTCCGGAGGGATAGATGACCCACGCAAAAGACCAGGAATTTAATAAATTCGCAGAGCTATACACAGATTACGCCCTGAAAAGCCAGCCAGTGACAGCTTCATTTTTGGGAGTGCACGACTACGACGAAGACTTTACCGACTATTCGCCGAGCGGCATCAAAAAGCATGTCAAAAAGCTGGATACCTTCAAGACCAAGCTTAAAGAAATACAAAAGCGCTATCTGTCACCCGAGAAAAGGGTCGATTACGAGCTTATTCAGTCCAAAATCGAGATGGAACTGATATTCTTCAAAAAATATCCGCTGCACGAGATTCTGCCCGATTTGTACCTGAATGAAATCCTGTTCGGAGTCTACGTTCTGGTGACAAGAGACTTCGACAGCGCCAGAAATCGCGGAATTTGCGTCACAAGGCGTCTAGCACAGGTTCCCAACCTGCTGCGTCATGCCAAGAAGAATGTCAAAAAGCCCCCGCAGGTATTCACAGAATCGGCCATTCACACCTGCCAGGGTGCCACGATGTTTTTGGAAACATCTATTGTCGAGTTTGCCAAGCTGATCGATGGCACCTTGAGTGATGCTTTATTAGAGGCAAACGACGAGGCCATCACAGCATTGGAGCAATTCGGCAAATACCTTTCCGAAGAACTGCTCGAAAATTCCAATGGCAAATTCGCCACAGGCAAGGTGCTTTTCAACCAAATATTAAAACACGAACACCATTTGCCCTTCAACAGCGACGACCTCATCAAGATCGCCAAGAAAGTCATCAGACATACCGAAAACGAGATGAAGAAAGTCGCTGCCGACATAGACAAAAATAAAGACTGGCGCGAAATAGTCGAGAAGCTGAAGACTGAACATCCCACAGTCAAGTCTCTTACCCGCAGCTACGAAAAAGAGATGAAGCGTGCCAAGAAATTCGTGGAAGAAAACGACTTGGTAACAATCCCGGAAGGCGAAACAATAGAGGTGGTACCCACTCCGCCCTTCGCAAAAATGCTGATACCCTACGCCGCTTACATCAGCCCGGCTCCCATGGAAGAATCCCAAAAGGGAACCTTCTGGGTCACTGTCCCGGACGATGTTTCCAGAGCCGAAGCCAAACAGAGACTGCAAGGTCACAGCAAATGGGGACTGGCCGTCACCGCCCTGCACGAAGCATACCCGGGACACCACCTGCAACTGACAACAGCCAACAAACACAAAAACCTCGTTCGCTCCCTGATCGAAACTTCCGTGTTTGCCGAAGGCTGGGCGCTTTATTGCGAAGAAATGATGTACGATGCCGGATTCTACACAGACCCGGAACAGCGTCTATTGCAGCTTAAAGACAATCTCTGGCGCGCTTACAGAGTCCTGATCGATGTCGGCCTGCACACCGACAGCATGGAATTCGAAGACGCTGTAAAAATGCTGGTGGAAAAAGCATACCTCGAAGAACCAAACGCCGAGGCCGAAGTTCGCCGCTATTGCCAGAGCCCGACCCAGCCTATGAGCTATATCATAGGCAAGCACCTTATTCTCGAATTGAAGAAAATCTACAAAAAGGGCAAAGGAAAACAATTCGACCAGAAGCAATTCCACGACGATCTTCTAAGCCACGGCACCATACCACCTGCCAAGGTTGCCGACCTGATGGAATTGGAACCGAATTTCAAAGCTTAATTTTCACAAGATCATTACATCCTCAATAAAACCGTAAGGGCGGCCCACTGTGGCCGCCCATTTATATCCAGCTTTCATTCAATAACAAGGCACCTTCTTGTGGCTTATG
>CAYTHG010000497.1:2281-2788 GCA_964437525.1 uncultured Myxococcales bacterium
GAATATTGGGCGAAGATAATGTAGCGATTCTGCTTGGCGCGCCCCCCAGTTGGTTCAGGTCTCCCGACCCGACAAAACTGGGACAAACGTGTGGAGCCGGTCGGGAGACCCGCTCCATCGGGGCTTTGCCAACAATCAAACAGGACACTACTCAGCTTCCTGGCTTGCATTCGGATACACGAATACACAAAAGCGGTCGGCAAATATCATATTTATGCTGTGTTGTCGACGGTCAGGTAAGATACCGTCAGTTTTTGACTTCTTCTTGAGGAGCAGTGCCTGAGTTGGCCTGATATTCCAGGTAAGCATCGCGCAAGTCGCCGGTCTCGGCTCCGATCAAATCGCTTTTATATAAACCGTAAACCATTGCAACCAGGAAAAGGATAAACACAAGCATTGCCACTCTATAAGAAACGCTTGAAACCACTGGAGGTTTAGCGCCCTTTCTAAGAGCACCCATGCAATCAGAAGAATTGCTGCGGCGACAATTAACTTCGTTTGCAGCAG
>CAYTHG010000498.1:0-2779 GCA_964437525.1 uncultured Myxococcales bacterium
TCTTCCTCTGATGGCAGTTCAAGATCTTCAAATTCCACGACATCTTCAGGAACTCGATCCACCTGTTCTTGTTTTTCTTTTTCAGAATCGGCACCTAAGGCGATATCGGAGAGCGCCTCATCTTCCAGCATATCGCTATCGCTGATATTAAGCTCAAGCGAGTCTTTTTGATCGAAGAGAGTACGATCCACTCTCTCCTTGTTCTCAAAAGCGTCAGAAATGCTTTCCGTTTCCAACTCTTCCAATTTGTCTTTATTCTCATCTATCCAGTCATCTACCTCAGCACCGACTGTTTTTACTTCTTCGATAGAGTCGTCAAGCTCAAGCTCGGGGATTTCTACCGGCTGCAATCCCTCAATCGAAATCTCTTCAACAAGCTTTTCATCGTCGGAGAAAGTGTCTTCAGAGGCAATATCAAGATCGTCCATCATCTCAGGTGGAGTCAAATCGGATTCATCCTCGATTGAAATCTCCAAGTCCACAGGATCAACCTTCAAACTTGGAGCGGGAGGAGCCGCCCCCATCTCAATCACATCTTCGGACTCGGCGTCTTCGGAAGCGACCTCCATGGAATCATCGGCAACATCCAATTCTTCCAACTCTTCAAGCTCTTCCAACTCCTCAAGCTCTTCAATATCATCTTCATCAACCACTTCGGCTTCAGACGGTTCGAAAGTTTCCTCTTCGGTTGCTGGACTTTCGGGCTCCTGCTCATCAGGAAATTGCTCAAGACTTGCCCAATGTCCTTCTACATATCGCAGCATCTCTTTTTCGACATGTTCAGTGACTTCACTGGCTGTCACATGTCCAAGCATATGCTTAATGGGCTTTGAATCGACATCAAGATCAAGACAATCCTGCATAAGATCTATAACAGCCTGCCTGTCACCTTCCTTCAGCTTCTTTATGGCACCTTTGAACAGTTGCACAGAAGCGACATCCGGTTTACCCAAGGCAAGGCAAAGTTGCTTTACTCGACTTAACATATTGGAATCGTCTATGTCAGATGAGCCAATACTGTTTAGCCTTTCTTCTGCCTTATCGTAAACACCGTATTTGACAAAGACTTCACCTTCAGTCAAAAGCCTGTTTACGTCTCGAGGCAACTCGGCCTTTTCAACCTTTTTGCGTTTTAAAGGCTTCACCTCTTCATGAGAAATCCGGGAAGCCGGTTTTCCATAGTTCGCTTCAAGTTCGTGAGCATCTGCAATATGAGAAGGAACGGCAGCTTTTACCTGTCCGGCTCTCAACTCATTTAATTTTTCACGCGCGATGTTGTCTTGATGATCTATCGAGAGAATGCGCTCATATGCCCACTCCAACTTTTTCTGCATACCTTTCGACTTGGAAAGGATTTGCGCCATCTCTCTGAAAACCGTTACGGCCTTGGAATACTGTTTGAGTTTCAAGAAGCCTTCGGCAAACAGCTCAAGCGCCGTCAAGTTGCGGTGGTCGTATTTCAGAACACCCTGAAGAATCATAAGAGCTTTCTTGTATTCACCTCGCTTGATACACAGCTCCGCCAACTCGCAACCCAAATCTATGGATTCGGGGCTATGATGCAGAAAGCGCTCGGCAACTCTAATGTATTCATCATCTTTTTTAAGCCTTTTAAGCTCCTTGACCATACCGGCGTAGGTTTCGACCCCCTCGTCCCTGAAACCTTCTTTAATCAGCCCCTCGGCAAGTTTGATGCGATTGGGCAGATTCTCGGGATCAATCTGGGTAACTTTACGAAGGATATCAAGAGCTTCACGGGCTTTCCCATCTTCTTCGAATTTCCTGGCGACAAACTGATACTGATTGACAGTCTCAGACAACAAGCCGAGCTGATGATACATCTCCGCCATCTTCACATGTAACTCGACACGCGAAGGGTCGATGTTGAGAATCTGCTTGAATACCGCAATGGCTTTCAAATAAAAACCCTGCTTGGTATACAGATCGCACACCCTCTGATACATACTCAAAGCTTCCCGCTTGCGGTTCATTCGCAGATATAAATCTCCGACTTTGTGCAGCACGTGCTCATCGGTAGGATCGACACTTAAAATCTTTTCATATTCCCGGACGGCTTTTTCAAGTTGGCCTTTCTGAAGGTATCTCAAAGCCCCAGCGGTAATTTTCTCTTTATTCAGAGCCATTTTCCCTGATTCTGATTAGAAGGTGGTAATTAAAGCATTAAGACCTAGTTTTATCTTGCTGATTTTAGTTCCCTTCGCAACTGACGTCAACTTTATCCTGTGAATATCTTTAGATAATTGCCAACAAACATGAATCTCCAGTTCAAATTAAGCGGCTATTAAAATATATTTATAATAATCTTGAAAAAATCGGATTAATCTGCAAAATTGGATTAGGGCTTGCAAACTTTCAACTCGGACTTACTTTGCCAGTAGAGACAGGATAACCCTTTTTTATTTTCGGGAGGACAAAATGGGAGCCAATTTGATTGAAGCAACCGACGGTAATTTTCAGGCTGAGATAATGGAATCCGATCTGCCAACTCTGGTAGACTTCTGGGCTCCCTGGTGCGGTCCTTGCCGTTATGTCGGACCCATCGTAGAAAAACTCGCACCTGACTATGAAGGCAAAATGAAATTCGCCAAATTGAATACCGATGCCAGCCCGATGGTGGCCAACCAGTTCGGAATCAGAGCAATTCCATCACTGCTTATCATCAAAGGCGGAACAGTAGTAGGCACACAGGTAGGCGCGGTATCCGAAGATCAGCTTAAAGCTTTCGTAGAAGAGCATATCTAATTCAAGCTTAAGCTCT
>CAYTHG010000499.1:0-2775 GCA_964437525.1 uncultured Myxococcales bacterium
CTCAATAAAAAAGGCCGCGCTCGATAGAGCGCGGCCTTTTGCATTTTCAATTGTACCTCAGGAGACTTCGCGCTCAAGGCGTTTGCGGCTTGTGTGGACAAGCTCCTGTTTGCGGATGCGGATGGATTTAGGTGTGAACTCGACGTATTCGTCATCGTTGATGAATTCGATTGCTTCTTCCACGCTCATATTGCGATGAGGCTTTAAGAAGTTTTTCTCATCGGAACTGGAGGAACGCACGTTGGTGAGTTTCTTGCCTTTGCCGGGGTTTACTACAATATCTTTCGAGCGGTTGCATTCGCCTATGACCTGTCCTGCGTAAACAGGCTCGCCTGCTCCGACCAAGAACATGCCTCGGTCCTGTAGTTTCCAGAGACTGTAGGTAATGGTAGTGCAGGTGTCCTGTACTATAATGACGCCGTTGGTTCTGCCCTGCAAGGGACCTATATACTCTCCGTATTCCAGGAAAACGTGGTTAAGGATGCCCAGGCCGTGGGTTTCGCCGATGAACTGTGAACTGTAGCCAATCAAGCCGCGTGTGGGTGCTTCGAAGTCAAGCCGTGTGCGGCCACCGCGAGTGTCGCGCATATTGATCATGCGTCCGCCGCGCTTGTTGAGACCGTCGATGACAAGCCCGGTATGTTCCTTGTTGACATCCGCTACTACTGACTCGTAAGGTTCAAGTGTTTTGCCGTCTTCATCCTCACGCAAAACAACTTCAGGACTTGAGACCATAAACTCGTAACCCTCGCGGCGCATGGTTTCTATCAATACCGAAAGATGCAATTCGCCACGTCCGCTGACCACAAAGGAGTCTGCCGAGTCGGTTGGAGCGACACGCAGGGAAACGTTCGTACGCACTTCCTGCGCAAGTCTGTCTCTCAAGTTCTGACTGGTGACATAGCGTCCTTCTTGCCCTAAGAACGGCCCGTTGTTGGCTTTGAAAGCCATGCTGACTGTCGGCTCGTCTATTTTCAGCAAGGGTAGGACGCGCGGGTTTTCTATAGATGTAATGGTTTCCCCGACATTTAACGAACTCATGCCGGTGATGGTTACAATATCGCCGGAAATCGCCTCGGAAATCTCAAATCTGCTCAGTCCGATGAAGCCGAGGATCTTTGTGATTCTGAATTCTTCCTTCGAGCCGTCACGATGAACCAGAAGAGCCTGTTGTCCCTGTTTGAAATTACCGCTGGAGACGCGGCCTGTTGCCAAAGGTCCGAGGTAGTCGTCGTGGCTGAAAGTCGCAACCTGCAAGGCCGGCACATCGGTTTCTGCCGGTTCGGGCGGAGATACGCAGTCGCGGATGACATCGAACAGCGGTTCAAGGTCTTTGGGCTCGTCTTCTAAAGAAGCGATGCAGTAGCCCTGCTTGGCTGAAGCGTAGACGACGGGGAAGTCCAGTTGTTCGTCGTTTGCATCAAGGGATACAAAAAGGTCGAATACTTCGTTTACAGCACCTTCCGGGTCCGAACCTTCGCGGTCGATCTTGTTTATCAAGACTATAGGTTTGATTCCGCGTGCCAGAGCCTTCTGGGTGACAAAACGTGTCTGCGGCATCGGGCCTTCGAAGGCATCGACCAGCAAAAGAACTGAGTCCACCATCTGCATGACGCGCTCGACCTCGCCGCCGAAATCGGCATGTCCGGGAGTGTCCACTACGTTGATATGCAAATTTTTGTAGGTTATGGTTGTGCACTTGGAGAGGATCGTAATGCCGCGCTCTCGTTCCAGACTGTTTGAGTCCATGGCGCGTTCTATGCCGGTTTCGTTGCGTTTTAAGCAGCCGGAATGTTCAAGCATACGGTCTACTAAAGTTGTTTTGCCGTGATCTACATGGGCGATAATGGCAATGTTTCTAATCGATTCGTTTTTTATTGCGGTCATTCTATAACATCCAAAAAGCAGGTAATAAAAGAGGTGTGGATTAATCTCATAGATTGCAGGAAAACACAACCCTAATTAGTGGATAAATCGTGAAAATGACTACAAACCTAGCGTAAAGCGGAGAAATCGCTCATAAGACCGCGTTGTTTTATTAAAAACGTCTCAGAAAAGCTGAAGAGCTAAAGAGCTCCTTCCACTCGGAAACCAGCCCAGTAAGCTGGATGAGGGTAATCACTCATTACCTTCAATTGAGCCTGACGCAGGGCTTCATCGACATCTTCTCCTTTTTTGAGTTGTCTGAAGAAATGCTTCATCAATATGGCACTGGTCAGGTCGTTGACGCGCCAGAAAGATGAAATCACCTGCTTGGCACCCACGGACAGGAAAGCGCGACTCAAAGCGATTACTTCGTCACCTTCGGATAAAAGACCACTGCCGGTCTCGCAGGCTGAGAGTGTCACCAGTTCGGCTTTGACATCGGAACCGAGCAGATCCTGCAAGGTAAAGGTGTCGTCGCCTTTATCCTTCGATAGATAAATGGCGGCCTGGAATGGATCGGCGGCACTGGTTTTGGCGTGTGTGGCAATATGAACGTGACGATATTCGCTCAAGGCTTTTTTGAAAGCTTTCCTGGTGGCTTTAGAATCAAGTATCACGTCGGAACCTTTAAAGGTGTATCCCAGAGATTTGGATTCCTGCTCGGTCAGAGGCAGTTCAGAAAGCCCTTCTGCAATGGAGCGCCCTAATGCTATGCGCTCGGATGCTTTGATATTGCCTGCCTTGCTATGCTTCAAGAAACGTAGCAGGTTTACCGAACTCAGATAATGAACGCTGCGAGACTCCGCCAGCCACTTGTTGCCGTCAAAGAAGGCGGCGAAGGGTATGAAG
>CAYTHG010000500.1:0-2768 GCA_964437525.1 uncultured Myxococcales bacterium
GCGATATCATGCTGACGGGTATATCAGTAGACTGGCAGCCACCATCGCCGGTGCCACCGCCATCTGGATCGTTGTCCGTTTCAGTGATATTTTCTTCGAAATCAAAGTCGTTGTTATCTTCAAACTCATCGCCATCGGTAGCGGACTCGGGTTCTTCAAGCTCTACATCGGCATCGGCAGATTCTAAAGATTCACCATCGATGTCGCCATCAGTATCTTCATATTCACCGTCTTCGATATCTAGTTCTGCGTCTAGTTCGGCATCTAGTTCGGCATCACCATCAATGTCGTCATCACCACCCTCATCCCCATCTGGCAATTCGTTTATATTTACAATCAAGCTAAATTCTTGATTCACTTGTTCCGAACCCTCGGACATATCAATTACCTGAAGAATCCATTCGGTTTCCTGCTCGGATAGCGGGACAAAAATGCTTTGGCTGCCACCTTCGGTTTCTATATCTGAAAGCTCCAGACATGCACCATCCGGCGGGCAGTCACCTAAAAGAGCGAGTGCAAGACCCGAGGGCTTTACTGGAGTCAATATGGCTTCATAGTCAATCCCTGCTTCGGCGGTAAATCGATAGAAGGCATCCTGATTGATGACTTCTTCCTCCAAGCATGGAGGACCGATCGGCGAAGAGGCGTGATAAACATCGATAGAGGCGCTTATACTCTCTCCTATTTCAAGTTCTTCGGCAGTATCACAAGTGTCATTGCTTGCCAGAGCCTCACAAATTCCGGCGAAGCAGGCGAAATCATTCTCGCTGACATTCTCATCCTCGCACTCGGTCCAGTCTTCAACAGCTGAAGCCTGGCAGTCGAGAGTGGGATCGCACACGTTAATTTCGCAGTCGTTATCTGACGGACAAAGCGAATCTTCCGGCATGAACTGACATCCGCCACTTTCCGACTCGCAGGTGTCGATAGTGCATGTCACTCCATCGTCGCAAACCAGATTGTTGCCCAGGCACGCACCTGCGATACAGTGGTCATCTGTCGTGCATGGGTTGTCATCGTTGCACTCGGTATCTTCCGAGTAATCGTTGGCGAGACAGCTTCCCGCTCCATTGCAGGAATCCTGGCCCGAGCATGTCTCCGGTCCCTGTCCACAATATGTACCGGTTGCCAAATAACCGTTGTCCTGACAATTCCCCGACCCATTGCAGGCATCTGCATAAGTGCATTCGTCAGCAACATCGCCGCAAGGGATACCGGCTTCTAAATTGTTTGTCAGACATTGGCCGTTTCCGTCGCATGTGTCCTGACTGCTGCATTCGGTAGGGCCGTCTCCGCAATTTGTACCGACATTCATAAATTTATCAGCCGGGCAGACTTTAGATCCACCCGTGCAGTAATCGGCAATATCACAAGCACCATTGGCTTCGCGGCAGACAGTCGCAACAGATTCGAATTTACAATCGTCAGAGCAGCAATCGTCGGGACTCGCGTTTTCAGGATCGCAATCTTCACCTGACACCACCGAGCCATCACCGCAAACAGGCTCGCAATCGTACCCGTCGCCTTCGAATCCATTATTACAGGCGCATTCATAGCTGCCGACGGTATTTGTACAAATGGCGTTCTCGTCGCAGTTATGGACTCCCGAGGCACATTCATCCTCGTCACTAAATATGTATTCAGCAGACACTACAGCACTGTCCGCCCATTCGTCCCGATAGGCGCGGGCTTTGATCGTCATGTTCTGATCGAGCAGAATAGAATCGGTGTACAGCGTGGAGCTTTGATCGGGGGTGTCGCCGTTGCTTGTATAATAAATCTGAGAATCGGGAGTATCCGTAGTAATCGTAATCTGCAGGTAACTGCCATAGCTGCCCGGGCCCGGATCGAAGATCGGATCTGCGACCTTTGGAATGACATACACGGTGATATCGTCCGACACGTCGCAACCGTTGGAGTCGGTAGCTGTCAGGGTGTAGACAGTGGTCACTTCGGGTGTTGCAGTAGGAGTCAGTGAATTCGGGTCGTTCAAGTCGCTGGTCGGCGACCATTGATAACTAACCGTTCCATATCCGCCACGAATAGCTCCGTTCAAGACAATCGAATTGCCGATCACGATATGCTCACTGCTCCCGGCATCGACGGTCAGATCATAAACAGTTTTCGAGCCGTTTGATAGCCAGCGTTCTTTGGCGCGATTGGTGTTGTCGTTCAGGCCGTTGGGGATACCGAAAGGAGGCCAGGCCGATGACAACAGGCACGTATTGGCGTCCGGGTTAAGATAGTAGGTTTCATCTGTCAGTGTATTCGTTCCGGAAGGTTCGATATCCGTATCGACCAGGTTGCCGTGGGAGAAATGTCCAGAGCCACGCGGTTCGTAATGACTGCCATAGGCAACGTTGAACCAAAGACTATAGTTGTTTGTCGTAATCTCGTTGCCGACAATATTCTGGTCGGAGGTCTGTTGCGCACCGCCTGTGGCGTTGGTAAAATTCAGCCCGTATAGTTCGGTGCGATTGCGAAAGAATGTGTTCAGCGGGCCGGACGGACCCCAGTAATGATCGATCATGATCGTCTGGACGATATTGCCCTCGAACAGGTTGGCGTAGGAATAATGGCCGTGAAGAGACACGTCACCGCCCAAATCGCTAAAGGTTTCCGATCTGAAATTTTCCCGCGAGTAATTGTAGGCTATGACGTTGCCGTTGGCGCCCATCTTTGTCATCATCGCATGACGCAAATGCTTGAAGACGTTATCTTGCGCCAGGCATTCAGGTGCTTCACTGATCAAGTGTTGTTAACGCACT
>CAYTHG010000501.1:0-2762 GCA_964437525.1 uncultured Myxococcales bacterium
TCTGTCTTGCTGGGCTTGTCCTGCAATTTTCAAATGAATACACCTGCAGCGTAAGTAGCCGATATTAGGTCTTATTGCAGTTGTTTGCTGTCTTTGGTGCAATTCTTGCTTGTTATAGCTTTGGTCAATTAAGGAGTTGTTTTTGATGAAGCATTTCAATTTTTTATATCTGTTGATTTTACCACTGATTTTTTACGTGGGTGCTTGTGCGCCTGATAATAGTGAATCTAATTCGGCTGATCTTGGTGACAGTGGGAGTCTTGACGGTGATTTTGATTCCACTGAAGAAAACAACGGGTCTTCTGACGAAAAAAATGGTTGCTTGATGGATTCCGATTGCACTACAGGAGAAGTCTGCGATCTTCAGGAAAACACCTGTCGTTTGCCTGAATGCGAGAGCGATGCTTTCTGTGTAGACGAATACGGAATTGGCAGTTATTGCAGTTATAAGGGTATTTGCATCAGCGAAATTTGTTTTTCATCCGAAGATTGTAATTCCGATAAATATTGTGCCTTGGGTTATTGCCGACCGCTTCCGACTTGTGATCGCATAGCGGACGCGCAAATATTTGTAGAACTCCCCCTTATTCGTAGCGGTCAGGAAGTGCATTTCGAAGCCGTTGCATATGATGAATCTGGCACGATTCTGCCCGAAATGGATGGTTTGAGCTTCAGTTGGGAATCCATGAACAGCGGCGTGGTGGAGATAGATCCCCAAAGCGGTGATGCCGTTGGCGGAAGTGTCAGTGGAACCACTACCGTTGTCATGCGTTTTGAGTACGACGACCCCGAATGCACCCCCTACCAGTTGTCCGATACCATCTCCATTCAGAATTTTGCAGCATACGAGGACGGTGCGCGAGTTGTAATCATCGATGCCGAAACAAACCAGCCTGTAGGCGGAGCCACTGTAAGCCTGAACGGAGTTGTCAAAACCACTTCTGCCGATATCGATGCAGGACTGGCTTTGTTCGAGGGTCTTGAGCCTCCTTATGAGCTGCATGTTTTCCATAAAGATTACCACTACCTTTCCGTTGTGGGAGTTGAAGGCGCGGATATTTTGATTCCCCTTCAAAAATACTACGGTCCTCATAGAGCTGCGGGAATAAAAGGGAAACTCAACTTCGAGGAACTTACTCAGTTGATAGACGGAGACATGCTGTTCGGCATGGTCGGTCTTGCTTCCAAGCGCAGCCTTTTGGATATGCCCATAAACCAGCTTTTCTCGATGCCTATAGTAACCCGGATGCCCCGAACTGTTGGAGAACGCAATTCCATGATCCTGCCTTCAAACCTGGAGTTTATGGAGCCGGGTGAAGATTCCGATGGCTATATTGCCGAAGGCGAAAGCTGTCAAGATGCGGTTGCCTGGGCTTGGGGCGGTTATCTTCCAGCGGAGCAGCTTGTCGATATGATGGAGACAAGATTGTCCGATGACTGGAGCGATATGAGCGCCATGCTGTTCTCCAGCCTGTCTTTTTCCAGTAACTTTTTCCACGGTATGTCAAAAGGTATCTCCCTCGAAATGTCGCCCATGGTGCTTGATGACGGCAGTTTCAATTCTGCACCTTATGATAAGCAGGATTTGAACGGCAACGGTTTAAGCGACGACTATATCCCCGACTACGGCGAATTTACAGATCTGGGAGATTCTTTGCACCTTACCCGCCCCATGAATCATCATCTGACAATAGAAACAGGTCTGTTGCCGACATACGGTCAGAGTCACCTTGACGGAACCTTGCTTGTGGTTGGCTCTCCTTTCCCGAACGGGAAATTCGTACCCTTGGGTGTAGGAGTCGGTGGCGTGCTGGAAGACCAGCAAACCGACGGAGCTGAGGGTGATGACTTGAGCGACAAGGATAACAGCGGGCGTGTAGATCTGTCGTTTGCTCCTTACTATGGTGGCTTGAAAGACGAATACGTCCTTGTATCTTATGCCTTGCCGCTGTCGTCTCTGGAAGGCGGCTCAGATTCCGGTCCACAGCATTCGGCTGTTATCAGGAGATTTTCCGGCAAGATAGAATCAGTCAAGATGCCTGATTACCTCGATGTTGTTCCTTATGCCTCGATCAGTGAAGAAGATCGTGGCGTTACGGTATATGCCAGCGCCGGAGCCGATTTTTTCAGGATCATCTTTGAAAAGGATGGAAGAAAGTGGGAACTTCTGGTTGATGGCGGAAACATGGAGGAATTGGAGAAGGTAGAGTTGACTCTGCCGATACCTCCTGAGGGAGATCCCTATGATCTGGCTATGTCGGTTTATGCCGTGGATCTCTATGAGGGAATCTCCTTGGATTACCTTTCTGCATTCAACAGCAGTCCATTGCACAGAGCCGATGCCGTGACGGAAAGAGTTTCCGTTTATAGATATAACAGGAAAAAATGACGTGCTATGTATGAGCATGGTGGCAGTTTTTTCTTAATTAGGTTGACAATTGAATGGATTTTGAGGTAGACAAAAACAGTAATTTATAGAGAACAAAGGGAAGGAGTAGATTCTTTCGCATAGAACCATATCGATTTAATCGTTTGAATGATTGGCGAAGTATCTTATTTGGTTGGTTGTATTGACCCTGACAGAAAACGCTTAAAGGAGGAATTGGATGAGAAAAGAAAGTGCATTGACATTTATGCTCGTTATCCTCGCCAGCATGTTCCTGGTATTCAGTGTCGGTTGCGGAAGCGACGACGATGATGCCGGAGCCGAAGGCGAAGGCGAAGGCGAAGGCGAAGGCGAAGGCGAAGGCGAAGGCGAAGGC
>CAYTHG010000502.1:0-2759 GCA_964437525.1 uncultured Myxococcales bacterium
ACGCCAGTGCATAATGCCAGAAATAGCAAAGTTGCGAGCCTGTCTGTTTTCCACGAACGCCAGATGCCGTAAAAGAAAAACAGCGATAGCGGCAAGCCCGCCAGAATGCTGTTCCAGCCGTAGCGCGGCCACAAAAAAGAGTTGGGTTGCAGGCGCAGGTTGACCACTCCCACGCCGACGTGTTCCATGTTGAGCGACAAGCCGTAAAGCGTTGCAAGTGCTATTGTCGCCAGAATGAAGATCAGTCTGAATGAGAATTTTCTCTGGCCGTGCTTAAGATAGTAAAAAACGGCAACTCCAGAGGAAAGTGCCGGATAGATGATGGCTTCCGGTCGCCAGACTATGATTAAAAATGCGGTAAGCGGTATAATGGGCCAGAGCAGTAAGCTTGATCTGGGTTTCATCAATTCCCAGTTGGCAAAAAGCAGCAAAGCCGTCAGCAGCGCCACCGTGCTCTGGTGAGCTTCGGTGGTCGATACCCATAATGCCGCCGGGCTGATGGCGATTACAAGTCCGGCCAGCAGCGCCTTGGTGAAGTCTCCGCGCATTTTGTAAAGCCAGGCAAAGGCCAGAGCCGCCGCCAATGAGCCCATTATGGCGTTGGCGAAATACAGAACATTCAAAGATCGTCCGAAAATGTAGAACAGCAGTGATTGTAATACGGGGTAGGCGGTCCCGAAGCGGAAGTTTGTCAGCATGTTTCCGGCGTACATGTCCGAGATGAAATTGCTGATGGCGAATGCTCCGAACGATACGCGTAGAAGCAACGCCAGTCCGAAAACGGCAAGTCCCGTCAGTACAAGTCGTCGATTGTTTTTGAATTTAAGGACAAGGATGGCGAAGCAGAGAAGCAACAGAGCTTGCAGCGCCAGCATGACATATGTCGGATGCACTCCCCAGATTCTGTAGTTTTTGCCGTCCAATAACGGTGCGTACCATTGTGAAGGCGAGGAAAATGCCATTTCTCCGGTCCATAAGCCTTCGAGCGTTTCATTATCAGAGAGGGTGTATAGTTCGTTTATCGCCTTTTTCAGTTCGTTTAGCTCTTGTTGAGACTTGACCTGCAAAGGCGGTGCGCCCAGTGAAAACATGCTGCTTTTTATCCAGGGGGAGGGTGTGTCTTTTTCGAGTTTGAGTGAGAAAACCTGTCCGTCTGCGCTTTTAAAAAGCAGGTTCACCAGTTCGTCTTTACATTCAGCTTTTAGAGGCTGCCAGCCCTGCGGCCAGTCGGATGTTTTGGGGAATTTGTTCCACAAGGAATCCCTGCAAGGATCGCCTTTTGCTGTCGCGTCCAGTTTGGAGCTTATCGTGTCCCACTGCCAGGGAGTGTCAATGGGTGAAATGATGTTCTTCAGGAGATTAAGCGTTTCTGCGCATGGTTTCCATGAGGCGGGATGCGGGGCGATTGTCTCTGTTTTCGAGGGAATCAGGTAGATGAAATTTGAGCTGCCGTCTTTTTGCAACTCCAGCAGTATCCCTCGTCTGTCTATCTGCACTGTGCCGAGTACAAAGCCGCAGGGCAATTGTTCGACATTCTGCACTCTGGGACCAAGTATGGCTTCTTTTCCCGGCAGGTTCCCGAGTGTCGTTTCACCAGCCTGCAAGTCGCAGGTAAACATTCCGAGCAGCAAGGTCGGTATGAGTAATGCATATGTAAGCAGTCGGAAAAACATCATTGCGTTTTTTCAGATCGATATACTAAAGCAACTACTACAGTGTACGCATTTACACGCATTGCTCAAAGCAGCTTTCAATGAAAAACGTTTCTTCGGATATATTCTGAGATCCAAGGCGTATCGGGGAGAGTCTTTGTCGTTTGGACTAGACGATATGCTCTTCCACTTCTTCGCCATCGGCCAGCTTCATCAACCTCTTCATAAAGCCTCCGCCTATTATATCGTCTGCTGAGGCGATGATGTTCTGTATCGTTTCCAATACATCACCTTGACCCGCCCAGTGTTCCCGCAGAACTTCTTGGGATGTGTTGCTTAACAAACTGTTGATGACGTAAGCGGACAGGGCTATGTCGTCGGCGAATCCTATGGGACCGAAGACGGCGGCTGGAATGAGATCTACCGGGGAGGTGAAATAGGCAATGGCACCGAACAACTTGGCCTTGTCTTTTATCCTCACGCGGGGATCTGTTACCAGTCTGCACATCAGGTGAAACAGATCGGGTCCGACCAGAATGAACTCGCCGATCTTGCCTTTTCCCTTTGACTCTATCAATAACATTACTTCGTCACGAAAATTCCGGTAAAAACTTGCGTGTTTTTTTGGAATTTTTCTACCGTCTACTTCGATTGTTTTCAATTCCGATGCCTTCATTTTTCAAATACTTCCTGATGTCAATCGCTTGTTGCCGCTACCGTGACTTCACGGAATCCCGGCACGTTTTCCTCGAAAAACGTTTTCATCTTACTTATCATTCGCTCCTCCATCTGACGGACTCTCTCGCGGGAAACACTGAATTTGCCGCCGATTTCTCGCAACGTTTCTGGTTTTTCCGCTAAAAGGCGTTTGTGAAGGATATATTGTTCTTTTTCTGTCAGAAGCTTTTCAAAGTCTTCCAGTTTATTTCTGAATAACATCCGGATTTCGGCATCCGCCAGTTGATCGTCTACCGCTTCTTCCTTGTCGGCCAGGAAATCCAGGTGAGTCTCGTCGGAATCGGCGGTCACAGGTTGATTCAAGGACAAATCTCCAGAAGAAAGGCGCTGGCTCATTTCTTCGACTTCGGAGGTCTTGACGTTCAATTC
>CAYTHG010000503.1:0-2753 GCA_964437525.1 uncultured Myxococcales bacterium
CTGCGACCGCGCAGCCTGTTCGGCAAAGATTTCGAAAAAAGCGAATAAACCGCAGGCAAATAAGCAGAACAAAATCCACCCTTCGAGACAGCCGCTTGAAAGCGGCTTGAGCCTATTGACAAAGCATAGTTTTCATCATTCGAGTAAAAAAACACTAATCCTGTCATTCCCGCGAAGGCGGGAATCCAGAACAATATCAACGGAGTAGACCCCTGCCTGCGCAGGGGTGACAGAAATTTACCCTTTGTTTTATTGAAAGAACTGACTTCGTCAGCAATCTGAGCTTCCTCAGACTTATTCGGTGAAATCCAGATGTTTTATTGAAAATCAAGTTTGTGTTCTGCAAAACCGGGGACTAGTTCTCGCTACCAGATAGACACACAACGATAATTGGCCCACTGGCAACCGTAACCGCGAGCGCATTCGGCTTCGGTTCTATATTTGGAGCAGTCGTCGGGATTTACAGGATCGCCTTCGATACAGAAGCTGTTCTGCCAGACACAGTAAGGAGAACTGGCGCGGCATTGCTCGAAATCAAGCCCGTAACAACCGCCGCCGCCATCGCCGTTACCGGAATCGCCGTCCGTAACGATAGGAGGAGCATATTTGCACCTATCATCTTCCCAGGTACAGCGCATGGGATCAACTTCGCAGTCTGTCTTGTTGCCTATCTCGGTGCAGGGAACGACATCCACGGCCTCTATATCTCCGTCGGAATCCCCGTCTTCTTCTTTGACACAAACGCCCTCATCGCAAACCCAGCCAAAACCGCCAGCCTTGCAATCATCATCCGTCTTGCACTTCTCATCGCTTTCATCGCCGCAGGCCATAAGCAGAAACGCAGAAACCAATATCATAAAAAACATGCCATATTTATACATCACGATACCTGCCATTTTATATCAACGCTCAATTATCGCACCTGCGCATGGGATTGTATAGGCTAAATTTTTCACTCCACCTGAAAACGCCACAAGCCATCGTGCTTATGAAACGCCACACATTCAGAAGGTTCTAATTTCCGAATTTTCCAATCCACTTGCTTATAAAGCTCAAGGTCGCCGTTTGCAGGATCGCTGATATTGAAATTGCCATAAAGCGCCCCGGCCTCAGAGCAAGTGTTGCTTCCATCAGGACAGCCGCTTAACCAGTTGACGCATAAAAGATAGATGGAATCCTCCATCTCGGGGCATGACATGCTGATGCCGAACGAGTCTCCCGAATCGCTCTTGGAGAAAGTGCAGGCGGCATCTCCCTGAGCCTGCGCGCTGCTCCAGACGGTATGGTTTTTCATGTCTTTCAACACCAACTCGGGCAAGGTAGAATTACCGTCGTCTTTGGGATATTCGAGCTTGACATCAAGCGCCTGATCCTCCAGCACATCCACCCAGACCTCGTGCGGGAAAGAATCTTCGTTGTCCTGATCGGTGACAACCAGTTGCAGGCGATAGTGCCCAACCTTATCAAAAGTCACGGCGACATTGATAAAGCTGTCCTCCACAAGCGAATAGCTCTTGAACTCCGCCGCGCTGCCCTCGGGCTTCTCCAGCCATGACCAGTGGTGCGTCAGTGGCGGTTTTCCGGAGTAATGATCAGTATCTAAATCGTGACTGATGTTACCATAGAGAATAAGTTCTCTGGTTTTAGACAACGACACAGAGTCTATGAGTTCTTCTCCGAAATTATGAAGCGAAACGCTCGCAAGAGGCTTTTGGTTTTCTGCTCTGACCTTGGCCGTCATCGGAAACTGCATGTTCTCGGCGCCGGGCAGGTTAGAGGCCACATTCAGGTGGCAGCTTTTTTCTCCAATGCTTTCAGGCGCAAAGTTAATCGTCACAAATCCCTTTTCGCCGGGCTGTAAAGTAGAGCCCTGCAAACCGGAATCATCGCTGAGAGAAAACTCGTCGCAACCGGCATCGTCTTCCATGGCAACAGTTGACAACATACCTATCGTTATCGCCTGGTCGCTGTAGTTCTCGACTTCAGCCTGCATGTTTTTGCTTTGTGTCAAAAGCATACTGCCAAAGTCCAGAGGATACGGCCTTACAAAAAGAGAACTGCACTCGGCCTGACCGGAAACCTTGATGTGATAAGGCGAATTACCATCGGCACTGTTGCTATAAATAAGTATCATGTCGTTGTCGGCGGAATCGAGCTCGGTAGGGTATTGGGGATTGTAGGTGATATGCAGAGGTTGCAAATCACCAAGACTTAAAGCAATAGGGGTTTGGTAAACACTTGGCCAATTCGAAATTTTGCTGAAGGGGGAATTTAAACCGGAAGCTAAACTGAGATGAGAGATAAGCAGCACCTCATGTGATTCATTATCTCCTGCTGCCCAAACCTCATATTCGTAACTGGCTGAAGCACCGAGAGATACTGTTCCAAAATCAATCTCTTCCTCTTCGCATGTTATGTAAGGGTGAACATAATTACTCTCAGAAGAGACTTTTACTATACCAAGATCACTGCCCTCACATGCATCGGAAACAACAACCACATTTGAATCAATGTTGGTGTAATTAGCTCCGCATATATGGTAATCGACATCGATATCGATTTTTTCTCCATCCTTCAACAATATGGGGAAATCTAGATGATCTATCGACATACCCCAAACATTCTCTGGATATAAAAAGACTCCATATATTTTGATGCTTTTTGAATTATCTTTATCGTTGATAATGCTGAAAGATGCCTCTTGATAACCATGAGGATTGATAATTCCTGGAATATATATTTCATTCGGAGTC
>CAYTHG010000504.1:0-2738 GCA_964437525.1 uncultured Myxococcales bacterium
GTAGCTGTCGCCTTCTTCGAGGATCTGCGGCAGTACTTTGGATGCCATCCACTTGGCGTTCAAGGTGAAGTTCAAAAAAGGACCGACTGCTTCGACTTTATCGAAAGCCTCTTCGCCATCGAAAAGACCCGCAAAATCCTGGGCTATTTCCTGCGGCTTCTTCTTTAAAGCTTTGGTGAAAGGAAAGCAGGGCAGGGCGATGTCGCCTCTGTCGCTGTTGTCGGGAGTCTTGAAAAAGCCCAAAAGGCGTTCTTTATCGAAAGGTAAGTCCGAGGTGAGTTTATCAACTATTATTTCATATACGAATTTCATTGTTCATTCCGTGAAAGTGTTTTTATAGAGCCACAGTTAAGTACATTAACAGACGCCGTTCTGTCAAGTCCATCAAGATAATCAGGGAAATAAGAAACGGGGGAAACCCTGTGGTTTCCCCCGTAAGCGATGATGGTCGATTTTTTAAAGGTCGATCATATCTAAGCAATGCAGATAAAGTCCGACGCAATCCCATTCGCCGTCTTCAACTTCTTCTTCGGCTTCCACGCATTCGACGATTTTTTCTATGTCTTCGTCGCTTTCGTCCGATATGAACAGTCCGCACCAGTCGCCGCATTCTTCCATTGTAATGCTGCTGGTCTGCAAACAGATCTTATGATCGGGAGGTCCGTCGGCGCCGTAGCGATATGAGGGCTCGATGCATTCGGTCTCTTCGTCGTATGCCGCGCAGTCTTCGGTGCTGTTGCATTCCGGGCGACACTGGCGGGCGCCGCAATGGGTTACGGTGCCGTCGTCGAGAGGCTTGCAGTCGGCGTCGGAATGGCAGAACTGTACGATTTCTTTTTCCTGGCAGACATCGCTGCCGTCTATGGTGCCGTCGCAGTCGTCGTCGCGACCATTGCATGTCTCTGTAAGTTCGTCGTCGCACAGGCCGCAGGCATCGCGGCTCGGTACGCAGTAATCGTTGATGCACTCAAAGCCCTCGCCGCATTCGGAGTCTTCGACATCCGAGCAGGCTTCGATGCAGACCATCAGACCCAAGTGCGGCAGAGCCTGGCAGGTGCCGGAAGCGCATTGGCTGTCGTCGGAACACTCCGAGCAGACAGGCCGCGAGCATATTCCGTCTTTTTCTGGGGTACAAGCGTCGGTTGCACCCAGGCAGCTTTCGCGATCAAGGCATGTCTCGGGGTACTTGGCCATATTTACTGCCACATAGGCGTCAACCAGGCCGTGGCCGTAATAGATGCTGTGGCCGTTATCGTCGTATTCGCCGTAAACCTTGTCGATTTTACGGGCGGATTTGTAGAGGATTTCGCGTACCTCGGCGGCGGTCAACTCGGGATTGGCGGCGATTATTAAAGCGATAACTCCCGTCACGTAAGGGGCAGCGGAACTGGTGCCGCCGAAGCTTTGCGTGTAGTTGTCGTCTTCCGGGTAGTCTCCCATGCCGCGAGAAGCTGTGGTGGTGATGCCGTTTAAGCCGCCGTTTGAAGGCGCTGCAATATCGACATGCAGTCCGTAAGTGCTGTAGATGCTCTTCAAGCCCTGATCGTCAACTGCCGTCACACCTACGTTTGTTAGATATGAGGCGTATTCGTTGGGCGAAATCGGTTGATTGGAATTGCCTGCGGCGAAAACTATCAGTGTGCCTTTGCCGTCGCGTCCTTGTGTTTCGCAATATGCGAAGGCTTCCGAGATTGCCGTCGGCATGGCAGGTATCTGCATGTGGTCGTTCCAGATGTAAGGATCTCCACCGCCGGGGCCCCAGCTATTGTTGACTACCGCGCTGCCTTGATCGGCAAATGCTTTGAAGCGGTTGCCCATATCGGCATCGCTGATTCCTGAGGCGCTTGTGGAGGAAAGAGCCTGTGAGCAACGCAGGGTGCAGTCCGGGCAGACGCCGACAACGCCAAGGTCGTTGTCGCCCTGTGCTGCGGCGACACCGGCAACGCTGGTGCCGTGCCAGCCGAACATCTGGCTCAACTGGTCTTCCCAGTCGGCGGGGAACTCTATGGCGTCCTGCATTTTATCTTTCAAATCAGGCTGGTTCAAGTCACAACCGTCGTCGAAGATGCCGATTTCCACAGGGACACTGCCAAATTCTTCGGTTTTGTATTTACCCGTTGTCAATTCCCATGCTTCCCAGATGCGGCCATCGACGTACTTGACGCTTTCGTTTTCGCCCTGGTTGTGCAGATGCCACTGGCTGGAGTAGTAGGGGTCATTGGGAGCGTAGAGTGCTTCGTAATAACGGATAAAGTTTATTTCGGCCTTGAAGTCTTCGCCCTGATTTAGTTTGTGGGCAAGTCTTAAAGCTTCTACCGGGCTTGATGCTGTCGCGAACCAGAGCTTTGAGGACCACGGCACTTTGCTTATGGAGGAAAGTTTAAGCGCTTTGAGTCCTGTCGCGGTCTTCGCTACGTTTTTGGTTTTGGGCGTGATGATCAAAAGCTCGGTTGCTGCCAGTACTCTGCCAAATGCATCCTTGAAGGTCGGTAGCAGTTCGATCTGTTCATGCAGACGCCTCATGGCATCAGGAGTGGTCAGACCGGCGGCGCGCAACTGGATGTATGGGCCATCGCTTTCCTGTATGGCTTTGACGCCGGAATCGTAAATGGCGCTTTCAATATCTATAGAACTGAAGTTGCGGGCAACGACGATATCAATCGCAGGCGTGAGCAGGGCAGGGGCGATCTTTTCAAGATCCGCATCCAGGTGCGGCTGTGCGGGTTCGCCGTCGCTCA
>CAYTHG010000505.1:0-2735 GCA_964437525.1 uncultured Myxococcales bacterium
AGCCGTGGGCCGTGGGCGGGTGGGTGGAGAACGGCGCGAGATTTGCCGGAGGGCCAAAGGCCCGAAGTGCAAAGCGAGTGCCGTTCGGAGGCCCACGGCGTCAAAGCTTGAGGTGAACTTCTTAGGTGAAATTCAGCGCGTTCCAGAAAACATCGTAGGGCCGCCCCTTTTACAGAAGTCCTCCTGTTAAAGCACGGTTTTAGAGCCTGCTCCAAATATTCCCTGTTTTTAAACCCGCACCTCTCAGGTTTTCCTTATAGCGATTGACATAGCGCTCTGCCGATGTCATTATTGCCGCCATGAAAGTACGTTTTGAACAATTCGGCGGTATCGTGGAGCTTGAAAAGCCTCCCATGCTGGCTTATGTCAGCCGCGACTATCTTAAAAAGCTGGGCTACGGCCCGCATCCTATCTGGGAATCTTCCCAGCGGCATCTCTCGGCTCCGACCGAGGCCCATCTGGTGGTTACCAACCGTTGCGACATGGGCTGTCGTGGTTGCTACACGGCTTCCAGTCCTAAGGGCGATTCGGGTGAGTTGTCTTACCAGCAATGGATAGACGCCTTTAAGATGCTGGCAGAAATGGGTTTGTTTCACGTCGCTTTGGGCGGCGGCGAATCCATTTTGCGGGAGGATCTGTTCGACATCGCAGCTTATGCCCGCAAGCTGGGACTGGTTCCCAACCTGACCACCAACGGCCATCTGGTGACAGAAGACATCGCCCGCCGTTGCAGAATCTTCGGGCAGGTCAATGTCTCCATAGACGGTGTGCGCGAATATTACGCCGCCAATCGTGGTGCGGGTTCATACGAAAGGGCCTTAGAAGGCTTGAAGCGTCTGCGCAAAGCCGGAGTGCGGGCGGGCATCAATGCGGTCGTCTCGCGCAAAACTTTCTCTCAGATGGAGCCCCTGACGGCCCTTGCAAAAAAGCTCAAGCTGCACGATGTTGAGTTTCTGCGCTACAAACCCGGCGGGCGCGCCTCGGCAGTTTATGAGGATTACCGCCTGACAGAAGAACAGGGCAGGAACTTTTACCCGATCTTAAAAGGGCTTGCAAAAAAATACCGTATGCCTTTAAAGCTCGATTGCTCTTTTGTTCCCCACGTGGCCTGCCATTACCCTGATAAAGAGGCCATGCAGTTTTTCGGAGTTTTAGGCTGCGAGGGCGGCAATCATCTGGTGGGCGTAAAATCCACCGGGACGGTCACGGCCTGTAGCTTTATCCATCAAAAAGCCTGCGATATAAGCGAGTTTGCCGATCAGTGGCAAGAGAACGCCCAGTTCAAGGCCTTCCGCGACTGGGACCTCGACGCCCCCGAGCCCTGCGCTTCGTGCCGCTATCTCGAACAATGCAAGGGCGGCTGTCATGCCGTTTCGCTGTATTACTACAAGGACATAGACCACCCCGATCCTGAATGCCCGCTGGTTGTCGAGTGGAGCAAAGAAAACAAGAGATGAATGGCTAATGGCTGATGCCTAATGCTTTAACGTACGGCCACCTCGTTCATGCTTCTGTGAAAGGGAATGTCAAGCTACTCCAGTATGTTAACGCGTATTGCGCCTTTGATGGAGTCCACCTTTGTGTGCTTGATGGATGCAGCTTGGTCTTGCAGGCTCGAAGCGTCTGCCTGCATTGCAACACTTTGAATGCGTTTACTGTTCTCATCCAGAACAATCACCGTCATACTTGCCTTGTGCACGGGTCAAGTCCGAGATGGTTTCTCGCGGGCGTTCTCCTTTGGGTTTGCGGGTGCTGAGATGACTTCACAATTATAACTGATTGTATGGACGGCCTACCCGGAATTTACACGAATTTTATTACCGCCGAATTTTTCAGAAGGGTTCATTGCCAAGCTTTCAAGTGTCGCGGGTTCCCAATTGACACGGCATTTGCAGATTGTAATCTCTCTTGATTGTGCTTGTAAGGGTTGGAGCAGGCTGGGAAGCTCTGCTCCAACCTGAGAAATATCGTAGGGGCACGATTCATCGCGCCCTTGTCCGAAAATCAAATGCCGCGCCAATTCCCACCCACCCGCCCGCGACATTCGGCTTTTTGGAGTGAGAGGAAAATATTGCCAGCCTAGGATTGAGTTTGGACCTGCACTTTTAAAAACTGGGGACGGGTCAAGACTTACAACTATTTTCAAGTTTGTTTTCATTGCCGAAACCATTCTGGTATCATTCTTTTGTGCAAAAACAGAACAACAACTTTGGCGGAACTTTGTTTTTATCAATTTAACGATGGAGGTCTGGAAGTGGAAGCGATACTGGAATCTTTCGGCTGGGTGCATTTCTGGGTAATCGTCGGTGTTATTCTGGCCATAATCGAAATCCTGACGGTCTCGTTCTTCGCCTTGCCGTTTGCCATCGGTGCCTTGTTCACGGCCATCTTTGCCTACCTCAATGTACCTTTGCCCGGCCAGATAGGAATATTCGCCGTCTCATCGTTCGCCATGCTTTTCACTATTCAAAAAGGCGTCAAGAAATATCTGACCAGCGAAGAGTCGCGCCAAGTCAAGACCGGCATTGCCGCCCTGATAGGAAAGAACGCCATTGTCCTAGAACGCATCGAAGGCAGAATGCAGCGCGGACAGATCAAGGTCGGTGGCGAACGCTGGAGCGCGGTGGCCGAAGGAGAAGAGACTTTCGAGGTGGAAGAAAAAGTGCGCGTGGTTTCATCGGACGGCGCAAAGCTAGTGGTATCAAGGCTTGATGAGCAAGATTGATTTTTAACAA
>CAYTHG010000506.1:0-2734 GCA_964437525.1 uncultured Myxococcales bacterium
TATCGGGAATGCTCTTCTCGTATGCCTCCGCAGCACTTTTAACCTCATCAACAATATCCACCACCGAACCGTCGCGCTTCATAAACACGCGCAATGAAACCGAAGCGTTACCATCCAGACGCGAAACTATTTCGTCTTTCTCGAAAGTGTCCTTAACTTCGGCCAGATCTCTTACCCTGACCCCATGTCCGACCGGGCCGGACTTGACAATAATTTTGCCGATTTCGTCAGGCTCGGTAACTTCGCCCATGGAACGAACCAGAAATTCCTCGCGGCCCATTTCCATTCGTCCGGCTGGCAGATTGACATTGGCAGCTTCCAAAGCCAATGAAATATCCTGCAAAGCAACCTGATAGGCCGAAAGCTTTGAAGGATCAGCCTCTACCCATATTTCGCGGTTTCTGATGCCGTAAATTTCTACCGACCCGACATCTTCGATCTTGAGCAGATCTTCCTTGAGCGAATCGGCAATGCGGTTTATTCCTTCGGCTGAGTAATCGCCACCGATAACGACGTTGATTACCGGCCAGAGTTCGTCAGTTGCAATCTTGAAAGCATAAATCTGATCCCGAGCATCTTCGGGAATCTGCGGCTTCGCTTCTTCTATCTTTGCTCTCAAATCCAAAAAAGCCTGGTCGAAATTGTCTAAACCGACTTCATACTGGACAAAGAAGCTGGCCCTGCTTTCCTGTGACGTAGCAACTAAAAAATCTATATCGGGCAGAGTGGAGATATAGTCCTCCATCGGCAAGGTAACCAGCTTTTCCATGTCTTCCGGGCTGGCACCGGGATAGCCGATAACCACAACCGCAGAATCCATATCTATTGCAGGATTGTTCTCCACAGCCATTGTTCGGAGGCTGAAAATACCGGCAACCAGAATCACCAGCATCAACAGGTTGACCAGCACGGTCTGTTTGGCAAAAAATCTCGGTATCGACATTGTCTTACTCCACGACCTTTACTGTAGCGCCATCTGTAAGGTTGCTCTGGCCGTACACCACCACCTGTTCACCCTCTTCGACACCGGAAGTGATTACCGCATCACGCCCGACTTTTAGACCAAGCTCGACAAGTCTTTCTTCTGCCTTGCCGTCTTTGATCACGTACAAATACATCTTGTCGAAACGATCGGTAAGGATTTCAACAGGTACCGCCAGAGAATTCTGCTCCTGCCCTACCTGCAAATCCACATTGGCTATCATGCCGATACGCATACCTTCGGGAGCCTGCTTGAAAATAACCTCCACAGGATATGTCATGGTCGGCTGAAGCGGCTTAACGCCGACGCTTGCAACCTCAGCCGGATATTCTTCACTGGATAAGGTGGGAATTCGTACTTTGGCAGGGTGTCCTTTTTCCAAAGCCCCTATCTCGTCCTCGCCGACACCGACTTCCACTTTGAGGTGAGCGCTGTCCACAACCTGCGCCACCGGAGTTCCGGGAGCAAGAGCCCCGCCCAACTTGACAAGCTTCGAGGCGATTTCTCCGGCAAAGGGAGCCCTCACACTCGAAAGCCTCAAAGCTCTTTTTGCTGCTGCCAGATTTGCCTTGGCAACGCCGAAGGTGGATTTGGCGCTTTGGTAGGCCAGCTTTACCTGATCGAACTGCGAATCGGCCAGATCTCCGCTTTCGTGCAGAATTTTGGAGCGCTCGAAATCCACCTTGGATTGCTCCAGAACGGCTTCGGCTCCTTCAAAATTGGCCTGCGCTATATCGAGTTGGATACGATAAGGCTCGGAATCTACGGACACCAAGGCTTCGCCCTTTTTGACTTTTTTCCCAATTTCCAGTTTTTCCGAGACGATGCGCCCGGATGTTTCGGATAGAACCGTGACATCCAGATCCGAGACGACACTGCCACTGACGGTGGTCGAGCGGGCGATAATGCGCTTTTTCATCTCTGCCACCCTGACGGGAATCTCACGCTCTTTTTTCTCTATGGCTTTATCTCCGTCTGCCGTAACCGAAGCATCTCCGCCCAATTCCTCATGATCGCCATCTTCCGAATTTTTGACATCATCGGATGCAGGTGCCTTGCCGGAACAAGCCATCAGGAAAAGCACTGCGATAATAACCACCAAGCTAAAGAAAATCTTCCGCATCGAACCCATCTCCCGTTTCAGATTTAACAGCACACCTCAGCCGTACAATTTTTTTTCAATCTCCGTCGGCAGTATATAATCAAGTATTGTTTTTCGCCATATCAAGAGAACAAAATCGAGTAGCAGTGAACGCAAAAAGCGTACAGACTTCAAATCAGAGGGGTTTTATAGAAACGTCTGGTTTTTCGCTGAACAATCAAGCCCTTACAAGCGTCACCTCGGTAATCTCCGATGGCACACCAAGTCTTAAAGGCGGGCCCCAGTAGCCTGTACCGCGATTGGTGTAGACCCATGTGTCCTTATATTTCTCAAGACCTTCGATATAAGGCTGTTGCAAATAGACAAGATATTTCCAGGGCATGAACTGCCCGCCGTGAGTGTGGCCGCTCAATTGCAGATCAACTCCCAATTTGGAAGCGTCGTAGCAGCTTCTCGGCTGATGCGCCAGCAATATCTTGACATCCTCGTCGGGGATTCCAACAAGTGCTGCGGCGACATCGTGCCGGTGGCGTCCGAAGCGCTCGCTGTCGTAATCGTTGACACCGGCAATGGCCAGCCTCGCGCCGTCTTTGTGTATGAAATCATGCTGGTTCAACAAGACCTTGATTCCATATTCCGGAAGCTTCTTG
>CAYTHG010000507.1:0-2723 GCA_964437525.1 uncultured Myxococcales bacterium
GAGTGGGGGTTGTGGTATTTTCAATTCATCGACCTGGCTTTTCCCCAGCGATAGTGACCACTGCTCTTTTCCGCTTACTGAATATGTATGAAGTTCTCTGCCGTTTGACAATACATACACGACACCGTCAGGTCCGATAATCGGTGTCGAGTCAAAACGGCCCTTGGCGGAAGCAATGGAATCAATATGGAAAATAGACTCCTCTGCCTGGGGATTTGACTCCTTCAAAGTATCGTCAATATCTTCAACTGATGATTGAAACTGCTTTGGGGATAATGCTGAATCTTGTGATTCAGGAGTTTTCTCCGGTGCAGAAGAGGATGACAGAGGCTTGCTTGCAGCACATGAAAGAAAGAGAATAGATAAGAACAACACAGATATGAGATGTAACCTGTAAATCATTGCAGCCTCCTTAATTTTTCTATCAACTGATGCGTGGAGTATGCTTTTTGTTACCAAATAAATGATAAGCCAGCCACCGAGGCAATGTTGTGCTGCGACCAGGACAATTCCTTTTTCAGGGTCGCCGCCTGGTCGTGGTTCAGATTAAGGTGTTCCGGTATCTTCTGCAGCATGGTCTGGAGTTGCTGTTTTTCCTGAATGCAGGAGTCCCGTTCTTTGAGTAACGCCGTCTGCAAAGTCGGTCGGGCCGCATCTCCGGCCCCAAGGTCCATTTCTATGGCGTCGGTGCGGGCTGATGTTTCTGGCAAAGCAATCAGGTTTTCATCCCGATCCGAATGAAACAGGCCGTAGCCAGTTCCAATGCCGATTGCAAAGGCAACGACCATGGAAACAATGATTTGCTTCATGCTTATCCTTGAGAAACTGAAAAATCAAAACGAACCCTGTCTAACTGAGCGTTTAATGCGAGGCAAGAAACTCTCCTTCGACTTAAGTGCCTCATAGTTCACTTTCATTCGCTGGAAAAACAAAGCTAATTCCGGGCGGACGATTTTCCCCACAATAGTAGTTCCTTCTTTAAATTCATACTTTGTTTCTTGGCTGGCGGCTTCCTTTTCAAAGACCGTTAATTGCATACCGATGAGACCAACTAGCAGCAGTAGCCAGCAAACTTTCTTCTTCATGTTTTTCATCTCGGTATCCCTCATTGTGAAACTCATCAGATGATAATATATTATTAACTCTATTTCAATTACTTTTTATTTTATTCTTGAATAAACAGTGCACATGTCACTCTGACCTGCCACCCTAATGAGAGTCAGCATTGATCAGGATTCGGGAAGCAGATCATTTTTTTGCAGGTGTCCGAGACTCTAGATTCCTTTTTTTAAAAATCCGATAAATGCGGGCCACTGTGGTTAGTAGCAACCAGTAACATTTACATTTCCACCTTCCGATACAGAAACACTAGTCTGGTATCGATCACAGGCGCATGTTGAATTAGAACCGTCGGGGAGCTCACACGACCATGCAGAGGAAGGAAGAGCACACTGAGGATATTCTACAGTACAGTTATAATAAGTAATATTATGCTGCCCCGGTGATGCAACAAAAACGCCATAACCTTGAGGTGGAATATATAAGCTCTGACAACCACCGTTTACCGGATCGCAGTCTATCCCAGCCCAAACAGTCGGATACCACATTACAGCAGTACCTGGTATACCAGCATATTCACCATAGCTACATGTTTGATTATAGTGATTTAATATACTGCAATAATTATTTATTGTAATTATTCCATTGTTAGCCTCGTTGCTCTGGCATTCTCCATTAACACATCTTTCATTATTTCCACAGTTACCGCAACTATAGCCGCAATTCGGATCGGGACCGCACTGACGCTCCGAGCAGTTTGGAACGCAACTGCTATTTTCGTCTACACATTTGCAAAAAGTATCTCCATTGCCTGGGTAATCTGTATGGTATACATCGTAGCCAGCCCAATAGCCTTTTTCATTGCAAGCAACATTACATAGTTTATCAATTGGAGTACAGCAAATTTGCTCATCATTCAGGCAGGCTTCAACAATACAATCCGTGTCTTGATCACTACAACGAAGGTGGGTTCTACATTCAAATGACTCCATATCGTCAGATCCATATAGGAATTCTAAACAAGTTTTGCCCTTAGTGCATACAAAACTCCACTCAACTGGTTTTGGGCATTGATTTTCACATATATGTGAAATAACAGATTGTTCATTATAATTATATGAATAGGTCGTGAATATATAGTCGGGACCAAATATCGTTTGATTACACGCTTCTACACATTGACCTTCACAACAAGCTTCGGGTTTTGGATCTGTTGGTAGGAGGCCTCCCCCCCAGCACTCACAATCGTCAGGTGCGGTCTCACAATTTTCGCCAAGTTCTGGTTCACAGTGGTCATTGGGTTGGCAACTGCCATGCGTACAAGGCCCCTTTCCTTCCAGGCATTCCTCCACGATGTAGCCCAATAAGTCCATCGGTTGGCAATATAGACCGATTATTTGAGATGATTCGTCTTGGCAGCCCTGAATATCAAGCAAATTCGGGTGCTTCCCTCATCAAGTGTTGTTTCTTGTCTCAGATGAATCTCTATGCTATGAATCCTACTCCTGATTTTATGATTGTCAAGTATGGAAAGATGTCTGATGAAGCGTAAGCCTGTCAAAGATCGCTGCTGTATGAATCCTGATTGTCCACTCCATGGCCAGTTTGGCAAGGGAAATATCACGAAGCATTCGTTCTACAAAACCAGCCAGGGTCGTCGCCGT
>CAYTHG010000508.1:0-2716 GCA_964437525.1 uncultured Myxococcales bacterium
GGGGAATGTATTTAGAACGATGGTATTTTCATAAACATAGCCATTTGTTCACCAATATCGAGACCAAAATCGTTGCGCAACGCGGGTCCGGACTGCGCCAGGCGTTGCATCTGATACCGGCGGTAGATTTCTGCGCGTTTCTGGTCGTAAATATGGGTATTTTTCAGATTCATCTATTCCTATCCGTATCAGAAGCAACTCATAGCAAGTTAGCCGCAGCGTTCGAGTAGTTGCCGGACAAAGCCGACCACGTCGGCCTGGATCATGTCATCAGGTCCGGCGGCTATGAACTCGGCGACACGACGCGGACCAATTCCGTCGTGTTCCTGAAAGTCTTCGCGCAAATACTTGAGTGCTTGTTTCGTCGAAGGGTCGCTGAGTAAAGGTTTAAGCCTCGTAGCAACATCGACGATTCCCGTTCCGTAGTTGCGAAGCAAGTAGTACAGATCATAAGCGTCTTTGTTCTCGCCGCGCAAGCGGAAGGCGATGGACTTGAGAACGACGTAGGCTCCGGGACCGCACACCTGGATGTTTCGCTTGGCTCGTTCCCCCATGACGGTCTTTCCTTCCAGCGTGACCTGTTCGCTGTCCTGGAAGGCGAGGTGCAGCCCCGGTGCGATGACAGCTGCGAAATCGGATTCGATGTCACGGAGTTTACCACCCTTGTCATCCGGTAAGCTCGGTTGTATCAGAAAGTCAATAGTGATTTTCTCCAACTGCTCGAATTTCCAGCGCTGTCGGGTTGGGTTGCCTTCATCGTTGACATCCTGTTCGAAGCCTGCGCGACGCAATCTCTCGGTCAAGCTCTTGTAGCGGCCTTCGTTCAGCAGGGCAAGGGTGAGGCCTACATCAAGATCCATTGTGCCGACATGGGCATCAGCGTCCTCCGGCAGCTCGTCTTGCTTGATGAGTAATGACGGCACCAGACCTCCGATGACTACCAGTTCATCCATAAGGTCGCCAAGTTTGGTTGCGATGTATAGGCACGTGGCGCGGACGAGTTCGACCTGTCCGCTTTTGTAACCGGCGGCGGTTGTGGGTTTGTCAGTCATCATTTCTCCAGGTTAGGTGAGAGCCGCGTAATTTCTTTGCGGCTTCATCAGCGCGTTCGGGATGTCCTTTTAAATCAAGCCAGACCTGGACCGGATGAACGCATCGAATGCCGTCGATTTCGGAAGCGCCGTGAAAGACCCCCTCATCCTTGGGTGCAACCAGCCAGACGTTCGCGCCGCGTTCCTCTTCGCGGAAGGACAGAGAGGCGAGCAGTTCAGGTGATGGTTCCTTACCCAAATAGATGGTCGTGGTACGGAAGGCGGCGAAGCGGTCCATGAGCCAGGCAGCCGCCAATCCGGTTGCTGCGAACTTCTCCGAAGCGTTTTTCAGGGAATCCGAGAGTTTTCTCAACAATTCTTCACCGGAACGCGCCGCAATATGGCCACAGATAATGTTGTGCTTCGAGAAATCATAGGACTCGCTCCAGGCTTCGAGCAGAATATTGGGGTCTCGGGGACTTATGTTCCCGCTCTTATCTTTGATGATCAGCCCGTCATGTCGAAGCTTGCCAATAACCTTGCTCGTGTATCCTTCGTCCGTACCAGTGGCCACGGCAATCTCACGTTGCGTGAACACCTCTTTCGGATGCATGAGTAACCAACGAGCAATCCGCGAACTCTTGGGAGCGAAAGCCGAAGAGGGACGTCCACGCTTTTTGAACTGATTCGGCTTGCCCTCGACCCGGATACGCAGTCCGGGAGCATAGATCCGTGCGTTGCCGGAGAGATCCATCCAGGCGACATCCGCTTGTTTGCAATGTTTTTTACCTGTGTCGCCCATGTAGGGGACAACCACCAACGGTACAGCCCCAGTGAACTGTGAGGCATATCTTTTCACTTGCTCGATGGCGTTCGCCACCGGTCCGGCCAGCCCCGATCCTTTCCACTCGATTACGAAAGTGAAAGGACCAAGCTCCAGGATTCCATCGACGTTCGTCGCTTCAGTCCTAAAACGGATTTCGCTCGAAGGGATATTGACCAATTCGGCCAAGCGTTGTGCGATTTGCTGCATCGCGATCTGTTCAGACGGCATTTTCATACCTGACTAAATACACTAGTTTGATCCCGAAGTCAAGTGTCTGGATTTAGTCAAGCTTAGCCACACGATCAACTTGACTAAACTCAAAGCTTTGAACTGCCGATCATAGTGGGCAATTTAGTCAAGTTTTGGTGCTTCGCTAATCAAGTGTTGTTATTTGCAGATTACAATCATCTATGCTATGGATAATACAGCTTTATTTGTGATTTTGAATACTGGAGAGATGTTTGATGAAGCGTAAGCCTATCAAAGATCGTTGCTGTATGAATCCCGATTGTTCTCTTTATGGTCAGTTTGGCAAGGGAAACATCACCAAGCATTCGTTCTACAATACCAAACAAGGTCGTCGCCGTAGATACGTTTGTAAAGTCTGCGAAAAGACCTTTGGTTCCACAAAAGGAACCCCATACTACAGAATTCAGAAATCACGATTATTATTTGATAAAGTGGCTGCAATGGCAGTGGAAGGTGTTGATATTTTAGCGACAGCAAGGATAGAGAATCTGTCTCCTGATACAGTTTCCCATTGGCGAGAAACAGCATCAGAATGTGCCCACCGTTTTAATGACGAGAATCTCAAAGGCTTTGATTTGAAAGAGCTACAAGCCGATGAAATCAGGGCTTT
>CAYTHG010000509.1:0-2704 GCA_964437525.1 uncultured Myxococcales bacterium
CTGTTGGGAGAGGTTGGAGGTTCCGAAGAGTTTGAGGTGATTGTGCCGCTTTCCTCTCACGAAGACGCCCGTGTTCGTAAAGAAGCCGCCAAGGCTATTGTTGCGCTTAACCCGGATATGGCAGAGCCCGTAATTCGTCCGATGCTGATGGATAAGGAAATGTCCGTCAAGCGTTTCGCTGTAAATCTTATGGGCGGTATGAAAAGCGTTGAAGCCATTCCCGACCTTGTTCGTATTCTCGAAAAACGCACAATTGCGCAGAACGAAGAAGACGAGCAACTGCAGGTCGAAGCTGTTATTGCATTGGGCAAAATCGGGGACTCATCCTGTGTTTCTCCTCTTATTGGTGTTTTGAAAAAAGAAGGCATCTTGAGCAGGAAGCGCACGAAGCCAGCAAGTGTCAGAGCCCAGGTCTGTTGGGTATTGGGTAAGTTCCCGTTGGATGAAGTCAAGAAAGTCTTGAAGAGCGCTTCTAAAGACAGCGCTTCCGAAGTTAAGCAGGCTGCCGAAAACTCACTTCTGGGAATGAAATAAATCCCCGATTATATATGATTTGATGTGCTGCAATATTTATGCGCTCTTGACCTGTCGCTAGAGTATGTTTTAGAATACCTTGGTTGAACAGTAGCATTAAAAAAAGGTAGGGAGTCATGCGGAGAGTTGTCTGGCTGGAACTTATTATACTGTCGATGTTTCTACTCTTGCTTTCTTTTGCTTGCAGTACCGGAGCAAGCAGCGATGAAGAGGAAGATGAAGAAAAGCCTTGCAGTGATTCCATAGAATGTCCAGAGGGTGAAACCTGTGTCAATGGCAGTTGCGTCCCCGGTGGATGGGTTGATGGAGATGAGGGCAATACGAATGTCGGGGAGTGCAATACCGGCGATGACTGTGGCGACGGGTACTACTGCGAAGACCATTTCTGTTTCCCCATCATAGAAAACGATAAGCCCGATGGCGACAAGGAAAGCAGCGATTCCGATAACTCCTCTGATGGTGACATTGACGGCGATTCCTCCGATGGCGATCTCGATCCCGATCTTCCCATAGACGGCGATGACGATTTGGATCCTGACTCCGAGCTTGAACTTGAGCCGGAGTCTGAACTTGAACTCGAACCAGAGCCGGAGCCCGAGATCCCCGATCTGCCTCGTGAAGAGATCTGCTACACCTTCCCCTCCAGTTTCAATTACACGCCCGAGCCGGGAATATTTTCTTCATGTACTCTGGCCGGTACCGGTTGTCCTTTTGTAACCGGTTTTATTGAAATTCCCGAGGGGGGGCAGGGCGATGTGCATATGGTCAATCTGGATGTCCGTATAGGTGCCGGGCCGGACATCATGGATGATAAAGAAATACGTATCACCGCGCCGGGTATGACCGAGCAGGTAATCTGGGATCAATATGCAGAAACCGCCAGGCCGATTGAGTTCAATGAATTCTGGGATAACACTCCCGGTCCGGGAACCTGGACCGTCACTGTTTATGATAAGTTAATTACTCTATTGAGTCCAGGCACGACATATGCTGAAGTCTGTATCACGCTGGTCGATCCGGCAATAACGGCCAATATCGACTGGGATCAGCACGTCGAGGAATGCAGCACTTCGAGTTCGGAGTCCTTTGGCACATGTACGGATCCGCCTTGCTATGAAGACAAAACATTGACAGTAGACGATCACGGTATTACGTGGCGTTATCCTGAAGTGACGATTGATGCCGAGATAGATGGATACATACTGAATCCGGTTATAAAGCTCTACCCGCCCCGTTATCCTGATGGCTACGTAACAATATACGAAGCCGACGGTCAGGTGACCGAGTTGCCTGAAAGCATCACCGTCTTTGAATTGAATGATGTCTGGATGAAAGGGGAGTGGAGACTCAAAATTGAATATGATAAAACCAGCGGTAGCAACGCTTGGCACAACTTCTGTCTCAACCTCAACGAGCCCTATCCGACCGAAGAAGAAGGCGATGGTGACCTTGAGGAAGAATTGGAGATGGCTGAAGGCGATTTGCCAGAGGTCGAAACGGTGAAATAGCTTTTTGTTTTATTGATCGTTTTCAAGGCCCGCTTTCTGCGGGCCTTTTTTTATGTCTGTCGCGATAACATTTGATATTGCCTGCATCAGATGTTCTGCCGTCCAGACGTGCATGTTTTCCGCCGGGTGGATCATGTCAACGTAGTAGTTCCAGAAGGGGAAAAGAATCCGAGCATGTTCTTTGTTGATCTCGGCGATTTCGGAAAGGCGCGCCAGCCAGGAGCCTTGCGGCATGTCTACTTCGCTTGTGCGCGTCGGTAGAGGAATTGAAACGTATTTTACAGGCTGAGAGCCTTTAAGCAAGCCGTCTTTCAAAAATTCAAGCTTATTGCCGTCGGCGGTGGGGTAGGTGTATGCGATTACCCCCGCTTTCGATGTGGCGGCTTTTTCTATTATTTTTTCCATGACGGCCCGGCGGTTTTGCTGCTCGCGGCGAGCTACTTCCGGCAGACGGCTGAAGGCTGTCATGCTGGGAGTTTCTACATTTTTGAAATCGGGGTAGAAGCGCGAGCGGATAAGTCTCAACAGCGTACTTGAGTACGTGAATTTCATCAGCGCCAATCTGGATTTTGTCCACAGGTTACTTTCTAAAAGCAAGTCCTGGGTCTCCGCTACGTGTACATCGTTTACGCTGAACTGCAGCAGAATCAGGTCCGGCTGCA
>CAYTHG010000510.1:0-2697 GCA_964437525.1 uncultured Myxococcales bacterium
CTAGTGGGCACCTTGAAGTGGCTTGCCATTTCCATCGGCCTCATACTGGCAATTGTCCTTATACTGGTCTTGTTCCCACCAATCGGGCTATTCAAGGACACCATAGCCGACGCCGCCTCGGACACACTCGGCGTTGAGGTGCGCATAGGCGACCTTTCGCTGGCAACGCTTTCAGGAATCGACTTGGAAGATGTTTACGTCGGCCCGCCTCAAGGCGGCTACGAGCGTCCGCTGTTTGAGCTTAAACAGCTTTCGGTACATTACAGCGTCTGGGGCGCGATCTTCAACTCCGAGCTTGTCATCAAAGAAATCCTGATAGACTCGCCGCACGTCGCCCTTGAAACAGTAAACGGCAAAACCAGCATAGACGTCATTTTAGAAAACCTCGGACCGTCGGAGGAAAAGCCGGAAGAGCCTGAACCGGAAGAAGAAACAAGCGAAGAGCCGGGCGAGCCTTCACCCTTCAAAATCACACTGGAAAAACTTTCCATCAAGGATGTCAGAGCATACGCGGATATCGGCACACACGTTGTGGACTTTCACAGCTTGGGCGTGGACATCGAGGGATTTTTCTCACAGCTTGAGAGCCACTTCGATGTTGAAATCAATATAGGCGGCGAAGCGGGCAAACCCAATATTCACTTCGAGCAGCGCGGCCCGACAGAAGAGCAACTGGCTCAAAAAGCAAAAGAGAAAGAAGAGAAGAGCGACAACGAACAGGATTTGAAAAACGACGAGGAGAAAACCGAAGACAAAGCCACCCTGCCCGATCCCATCCCCGTCAAAGCCGATCTGGAACTTGCAATAAACATCAAGGTTGCAGCCGATCATGTTCTGGAGCCTGCAGCTGACGTGCAACTCGATTTTCTTTTAAAAACGCACAACATCGAAACCATCTGGGAGCTTGAGCCCGTAGAGTTGATATTGCAGTTGAAGGCTTTGGCCGATATGCAGAAGGACAAAGCCGATCTCGAAAAGCTGAGCATGTCCTTTAATAAGGAGGAAATGATAAACATGCGGGCCGCCTTGAACGGCCTTCTGGAGCAAAAGGATATAGATGTTTTCATCGAACACATCCGCCTGCCGCTTGATGTTTTCTCCCCCTACATAAAGCCTTTTGTGCCCGACACCGCCATGGGCGGAGAAATTGCCGTCGAAAAGCTGGCGGTCAAGGGCGAAGTCCCCAAGCTCAAAGAGATGGGGCTGCCTGAGTTGAACGGCGAAATTAACATCCGCGACGTGTGGGCCAATTACGGCCCGATGAAAGCCGGTCTCAAAGGTTTCAACTCTCACCTGAAGCTTGCAACGCACCCGACAGAAGAACAGACCGAAGATAAGCCCGCGATTTCCGCTAAAGGCTTTTTGAAATTCGAAGAAGCCTTTTACCCCGGAGCGAAAGTAAAAGACTTCAATCTCGATCTGGCGGCGCAATCCGACAGCATTGAGCCGACCGACGCCCGCGTGGATCTTGATTTGACAATCCCCGTCATCAGATACAGCGCCCCCGGCATGGGAACGGTCGAGATTTCGTTTGCCACCGATCTCGGCGCAAGAGCCAACATGAAAGACGGCGTGTTTACACTGGATCATCTGAATGTCAATATCGCAGACACAATCAAGCTGGGTTTGAAGGCCGATGCCAGCGTGGATCTGGAATCAAGCGAAGTACGTTCCTTCGCAACGGAACTCAATTTAGAAAGCATACACTTCAAAAAAGCCATGCGCTTAGTCCCGCCGGGCATCAAGAAGGACATCCCCAAGATGGACTTGGACGGCTCCATGAGCGCAATACTCAAAGCCTCGGGATCGATTCCGGCGAATTTCAAAGACCCCTTGAAACTGCCGGTAGTAATCGACACGCTGCTATACCTGCATGATATCAACCTTGATTACCCCGACCAGCAGTTAAAGGTCAGCGATGTAAACGGCGAACTGGCGATCAAGGGCAAACCCTCCGACATAAACATAGACGGCAAAATCACACTTGCAAAAGCCATCAAAGCCGACCAGACAGCCACCTTGCAGAATCTTGAAATTCCCATCAAGGTGCATTTCAAACCAGAAGACACTACCGCAGAGTTGGGCGCAACAGTCGGCATACTCGACAAGAAAGACCAAGCCCTGCACGCCGAAGACGTAAGCTTTACCGCCAACGTGCAAGTGACCGGCAACCTGCCCAAGCAAAAGTTCGACCTGTTTACAGGCGAGGTGAAGCTGGGCATGGGCAAAGCCCACTACATGAAAGGCATGACGGCCAAACTCGAAGGCCAGTACATGCAGCTTGAATTCTCCTATGACCAGCCTGCCAAAAAAGGCAAGCTCGCTTACAAAGTCGGTATGAAGGAAGCCCTGTACGAAGAAATGCAGGCCAAGCTCAAAGATTTCGAGTTCAGAATAGGCGCACAGGTCGAAGGCGTGGACATACCTATTGTTCGCAAACCCGACATGCATTCGGAGCTGGCATGGGTGACTATGGAAATGGATCTTGGTGAACTATGGAAGACCGACATATTCCCGGATGAACCGCTACGCGACACCAGCCTGCGTTCGAAACTTGAATTGCACGACATGCGCGACGCCGACCTTGAGAAGTTCTCTTTCCGCCAACCGAACATGGGCATCAAGTACGACATGAGCGGCAAGTTCTGGAACGTGCTGGACGACTCGGAAGGCATCGCGACAATCAAGGTCGCAGAC
>CAYTHG010000511.1:0-2692 GCA_964437525.1 uncultured Myxococcales bacterium
AACGCCGGATGTTTTTCCATTGACCGTCAATATGCTCTCGACTCCGCAATTAAAGCGCGCGTCTCCGCCCAACTCACGGAAGCGTTCCACAAAAGCATTGGACAAGGCCTGCGAACGGCCCTTTATATGCGATGCTCCGTTTGCCACGTAAGATGCCAAAGCCAAGGCAAAATAGAAGAAAGAAATTTTTCCCGGAGGCAGGCCCAGATAGCCCCAGTACTGAGAGATAACTGCCCTGGCCCGCTCGTCGTCGATGTCTCTGGCCATGACTTCGCCCCAGGTGGAGAACATGTAGCGAGGGATGGCCCTGAGCTTGAAAGGCAATGTGACCAAAAGAGGTGCAGTTTTCAAGGGACTGCGCGCTTTCTGAAGCTCCGACAGACCGTCTACTTCTTTGGCCAGAGAAAACACTCTTTCCATAAAACGCCGTATACCTTTTTCCTGCTGAGGAAAGGCATCGCATATTGTTGAGACATAAGCCTCGCGTCCCACAGGCAGAGTCATATCAAGGCCGGGGAAGATGGAGCGGTACAGATTGGGAATGCTGACAAACTCGACTTTCTCGTCCACACCAAGATAGCGCAGGTATTGCCCCAAAACTCCGCGCATGTCTTCGCCGCCTACATCTGACAATTCATGCAGGGCGGTCTCGAATTCATAGCGCCCGCGAACAAAGCTGCTTGCGTAGCCACCCGGCACATTGTGGCGTTCAAGCATAACAACTTTGAAGCCTCTTTTGGCAAGCAAAGTGGAGACAGACAATCCCCCCAACCCAGCGCCGATAACCGCAACATCGTATTTTTCTGCCATATGGATTTCCCCAGTATGTATAGAATATTTGTCAACTCTTTTTGATTACGGCTTCCCTTTTATTACACAAACCTAAACATTGTCAAACATGCAGGACATCCTGAAAGGTATTCTTAGTCATAGACACTTGCGAAAATGCTCGGAAACTGATTTATTATATCTGATAATCTTTCCATGCTGCTCATTCAGAATAAAGGGGGGAAGAGCAATATTGAAAATGTCGCAAAAAACATCTAATCTCAAAACGAATCTATATCCGGTGATTCTATTTCTTATAGTGGCCTCCATATTCCTAGGGATATGGCGATATGTCCAGGAAACAGAAGACGACCTCAACAAAGTACGCAGTAGCGTAATGGCAGAACAAGTAGCAATTCGCCTGTCGGAATACATGGATTTCCGTCTGAGTGAAGTGGAAAACATTATTTTTCTTTGGAAACAAGGAGGGATCAGGGATTTCAGTGACTTTGAAAAACGAGCCTTGGAAATACAAAAACGCTTACCTGGTCTTCTGGCGATAAATTGGATCAATGAAGATGGAATCATTACCTGGCTCGTGCCGGAAGACCCCAATACTGAAGCCAAGGGAAAAGATCTTAAGAAACACAAAACAGCAGGAGAAACTTTCCTTAAGGCAATTGAAACAGGAACGCCGCAGATTACTCCTCCTGTAGACCTTCTGCAGGGAGGTAAAGGAATCGCAGCGTATTTTCCGATCAGAATCGAAGGGAAGGATCAGGGTTATTTGAATGCTGTGTTTCGTATTGCACCGATAATCAATGACTGTCTGGCTCAGAGCTTACGCGAAAGATTCGACTATATCGTAAGCTATGAGGGAAAACATATTATTGCTTCAACTTCCATTGAAGACAGCAAAAACAATAATATCTACTCTAATAAGCGTCCCTTCAAACTGGGCGGCAGAACGTGGGAAATCTGGTTATCTCCCAAGTCACCCAAAACTTCAACACTGATAAACTATATTCTCCTTCTCGGGCTTCTCCTGGATCTTGGAACAGCCATACTTGCCAGAAATGTCCTGAAAAGAGAATACCAGCTTGAAGTCAGCGAAGACAGATATCGAAATATTTTCGAGAATGCCCAAGTCGGGCTTTTTAGAGTAAAGAGGAACGGACGTATCGTAACTGCCAATCAGACTATGGGCAGGATTTTTGGTTTCGACACCCCAGAACAATACATCGACTCTTACAACATGTGGGAACACTGGGTCGATAATGAATTTAAAACCCGCTTGGAAACACTAATCACCAAACAAAACGAGATTAACAATTACGAAGCACGTTTTTATACCGGGAAGAAAGAAATCATCTGGGTAAAGTTTTCTGCAAAAATACACAAAGAAGAAAAATATATCGAAGGTGTCGCACAGGATATAAGTAATGAGAAGCAAACAGTACAGGCTTTGAGAGAAAGCGAGAGCAAATACAGGACAATTTTTGAGACGACAGGTACCGCGACTATAAGCTTCGACGTGAACGGCATCATCACTCTGGCCAATAGTAAGTTTTCCCAGATAACCGGATACGATAAAAAAGAGTTGGAAGGCAAGCTCAGGTGGTGGGACGTGTTTTCCGAAGAGTCGAAGGAAAAGCTTAAGTCTTTCCATAATCAGCGGGGTAAGCAACCTCAATCCACTCCATCCATTTTTGAAGCTCAGCTTCATCCAAAAGAAAAACAGATACGAGATGGCATCATTACTGTCAATCTGGTACCAGGAACAACACAGAGAGTGGCATCATTCCTGGACCTGACAGCACGCAAACAGGCAGAAGAACAAATGTTCAGAGCCGAGAAGATGGCATCTTTAGGACAGATCATTGCCGGCGTGGCCCATGAGATAAACAACCCCAACAATTTCATC
>CAYTHG010000512.1:0-2688 GCA_964437525.1 uncultured Myxococcales bacterium
TTGAGCCTTTCCCACTCCGCAGGCAGCGTGGGAAAGGCTCAAGGCATCGGGAGCTGTATTGGCCGGAGTTGTCGGCGATCAGCTTGCCGGAGCTGCGACATGGGCGGCAAACGCAATGACATCGCTTGCTAAAAGTGTGGCCAGCTTCGCAGAATCTCATCCGATATTGACCAAGACGGCAACTCTTGCAGCGGCAACAGCAGCCGGTTTATTGATGGTCGGTGGAGCAGCTCTTATTATGGGTGGCCAATTCCTGATGTACGGAGTCCCGGCTGCGCTGGCTATCGGTAAAGCATTTATGGCAATGTCGGGTAAAGTTGTGTTGGGTATGGCTGCGATACACCTGACCACAGGTGGACTGCTCCTTATTATCGGTGGCGTCGTTACCGGAATCGCCGCGTTTGTGACGTGGTGGAAGGTCAGCGGCCAGTCGATACACGACTCATCGACCATCGCAGGTAAGGCATTCGGCTACATTAAGACAGCTTGGGATGCTGTTTATAAACCGGTCTCTTATGCTGTCGGTTATCTGGCAGGCACTTTCGCTGTCGCCTTCGGCGAAATCAAAAACTATGTAAACGACGTCTGGCCGGTTGTCTGGCAGGCGATGAAAAATATAGCCATCCCGATCCGCTCTATATTGATGCCGTCGATTGCATTGATGCGCGGCGGGATTGCATTTACGTGGGGTCTAATCAAAACACTGACAGTGGCCACTTGGGGCGTTGTCAAGAACACCGTCGTTGCAGCCTGGGAGCAGCTTGTGGGTGTGGTCAAGATCGGCTGGCACATTGTCAGTGGAACTTTGAAAGCCGGAATGCAAATATTGACAGGCGATTGGTCGGGAGCGTGGGGCACGATCAAGGGCATGTTCGGTAACGTCTGGAGCGATATCAAAGGCATGTTCGGCAGTGGAGTGGATTGGATTTTAAACCTCGGAGGTGTCTTCTCGGACGCCGGTCGCGGATTGGTAGACGCCTTCTGGGGTGGAATCATGACCACTTGGGATTCACTCAAGTCGCAGGTGGTGGGGATCTTCGATGATATTGCCAGCCTGCTCCCGCATTCGGATGCTGATCAAGGTCCGCTCTCTCATCTTACAGCGTCCGGACGTGCGTTCAATCTCACATTAGCAGCCGGAATGAAAGAGACCGCAGACGCTCCGGTATACGAAGCAACGCGGGTATTCAATGTTATGCGCGGTGGCGGCGACTCGGGAGCAAGTGCGTCTTCATCTTCACAATCCAATACTGCGCCGGTCACTACAGTTGTGCAAGTTGCACAACGCGGAGGCTCCTCCGGTGGCGGCGATACGCACCTGCATTTCAATGTCACCATCGAGAATGTCGATGCGTCGGGGGGCTTGGAAAATCTAGAATCGGAACTCTATCAGATGGCTCGCCGCCTGAGCACGCGGCTTGGAAAACAGAGGCCTGCAAATGCCGTTGCCTGACGAATTTTCAAAATACGACCTGATACGGCTCGGCGCTGTGAAGCCTGACGGCAGTCCTGACATCGCGGACGTTCGTCATGTTCTTCCCGTGCCTCATTCGCAGATGTCGATAGATCAATCCGTCAAAGTCGATGAGACCAAAGACGGCAAAATCAAACAGCCAAAACGCCACAAGCCACGCACGATCAGCGTGACTTTGCGGCTCTTCGATCTATATAAAGGGCAGAGTCTCACGTGGTCTGCCGATGAGCAGTTAGCGGCGGTCGAGGCGGCTTTCTTAAATCAAGCTTCTCCCATATTCGATCCGGACGCGGAGATCACCGGCAACGAGAAAGACACCATTGCTGTTTATTCGATCCAGTCGCGGCTGACAGACGCCGCCGGGATCCGCATTGTCATCTTCAACGGCTGCCGAATCTCCGATCGACCCGGACAAAAAGACATCGATGTCGAGTTGTCATTCACGGAGTATCAACCTCCGCGCACCATCAGCGATCGTCAGAAACTCGAAGATATAAAGAGTGCCGAGCACGCTGCATTGGAAGATGCGCTCGGTATGAGTCTGACAGAAGAGGACGTCAGGCAGATGGAGCTGATGTCTTATGACGCAGAGGACGCAGCGGCTATTAAGTCGAGCATGTTTATTGATGAAGTCATGGGAACAGAAGGCGGCTTCGATGCCGGATATCGCGCTGCCAGACGTGCAGCATCTCGCGGATTTGGCGGATCATGGTCGGACGATTCCGATCCGGATACTGTAGATGGCTCCGGAGGTTCGTGGTGAGTTTCCAGCAGGAATACATAGATGTATCCATCGGCGGCAGAACGCACGTCGGCACTCTCGATACCGTGACGATCGAGGCCGGTCGTTCAACGCCTGTTGCTATTTGCGATCTGCGCCTGTCGAACCTGCGCAGCGAGTGGGGAAACTCGGCAACAGACGGCGACGAAGTGACAGTCGAAATCCGTCGTTCAGGCGAAGAGGCTGCCCGCTGGTTTACCGGATCCGTGCGCGGCAATCCGCACATTGACAAGTTCTTTGAAGTCCAGTGCGCCTGCAAAGCCCGCGCTCTGGCAGATACAATAAAGACCGTCACCTACCACGACGAGCAGGCCAACGCCATCGTCAGGCATCTGACAAACAATCTCGGATTTACATCGCTCGATATCGCAGAACTGGATACCGAGCTTGACAAGCTCCCGCTCAAAAACAACCAGGTCGCAGACGCATTGAC
>CAYTHG010000513.1:0-2686 GCA_964437525.1 uncultured Myxococcales bacterium
AGGCGAAGGCGAAGGCGAGGGCGAAGGCGAAGGCGAAGGCGAGGGTGAAGGCGAAGGTGAAGGCGAGGGTGAAGGCGAAGGTGAAGGCGAGGGTGAAGGTGAAGGCGAGGGTGAGGGTGAAGGTGAAGGTGAAGGCGGTTGGACTGTCAAAGAAGATGGTGATGATGCAGATGACGCCGAAGACGAGGGAGCTGACGACAGCGGTTGCAGTTCATCCGGTGCTACATCCAATGGAATATTGTTGGCTGGCCTGATGTTTGGGCTTCTGTTCTTCAGGCGCAGACAAGCATTTTGATATCGGTTTTAAGGGTGGGCGCAATGCCCACCCTTTTTTGTGCTTCATTTATTTTCTGTAACGACCTTGACTTTATCGGTAAGGGTTTATATCTAGGATGTAAGGCTCAATGCAGTTTTGCTTTTGAATACAGTGCGAAGAAATTGATATCAAGTTGTGATGTAGAGAAACAGGAAAGGTTTTTACTAATGAGAAATACAATATCCAGTTTACTGATTTTATTCGTGTTGAGTATAGGAGGAGCTGCCTGGGCTGTGGATGACTGCCATCAGGAGGTCATTACAAGCGGTCAGCCTGTCAATGGCAACAACGACAGCGGTACCAACACTTGGGATACTTATGGCGGTGTTGAGGGTTATACCGCTCCCGAGATGGTCTACCATTACACGGTTCCCACTGACCCGGTTTGTGCGTACAGCACTTGGGTAAATATCACTTTGACGGGTGTTACCGACGATTTGGATTTGTATGTTATCGATGGTTGCGACCCCATAAACCGTGTGGCTGCGGCCAGTGATTACGAAGGTGTGTTTGATGAAGGCGTTTACGGTTTGTTTGTTACTCCGGGTGAGTCCTTCGATATCGTGGTCGATGGCTTTGGAGACACAGCCATCAGCGATTATGTCTTGACCGTTGAATATCGTTGTGGCGAGAAGGTGTTCTATACCATTCCCTCTCTGCCTGTCGGATCGGCTAACGGTACCGCTAATGCACCAAGCCTCTTTAATGCATATCCTTCCTGTTTTGAATGGGGGACTCCGGGCAAAGATCGTGTTTACCAGATAGACTTGCAGGATGTTTATGATCTGTCGATCTCGCTTACTAATGTCCAGGCCGATTTTGATCCTGCCGTGTGGGTAACAGACGATATCAGTGCCAATTATGTTGCTTGCCTGGCCGGTGCCGATGACGGCGCTGAAGGCGTAGGCGAAAGCTTTACTTTTGCTCCGGCAAAGCGTGGAACCTATTACATCATTGTCGATAGCGGTTATGACGTGGGTGACGAGCTTTCGGAAGGTACATATACTTTGTTGGTAAGTGGAACCGGCATTGTCGATGGCGATGAAGTCGTAGACGGCGATGAGGTCATTCTGATGCCTGTTGCCGGTGAAGTAATCGTGACCGAGATTATGAACAATCCCGCTGTATTCGACGATACCATGGGAGAATGGGTGGAGTTGCATAACCTGTCCGACCATGCTGTGGATATCAATGGTTGTGTATTTGCCGACCAAGGCTCGGATACCCACACTATCGACGGCGCCAACGGCCCGACGGCTATCGCTGTTGGTGGCTACCTTGTGTTGACGAATAATTCTAATTCTGCCACTAACGGCGGTATTGCGAATGCCTACAATTACGATGGCACGAGTTGGTTTCTCTCTAACGGCTCGGACGAAGTTGTCCTGACTTGCGACAGCATTGAAGTAGATGTTGTTGTATATGATGATAATGTCTTCCCCGATATTGCCGGTTACTCAATGACGCTCGATCCGAGTGCCTACGATGCGACCAGCAATGACGATGCTGCCAACTGGTGTGTTGCCACCAGCGAGTATGATGCTGTAAGCCCGAATTACGGTACTCCCGGTGCCTTGAACGATTCCTGTACCGTTATCGATGGTGATGAGGATGGCGATATTGTCGTAGACGGTGATGAGGTTGTCGATGGTGATGTGGTCATTCCCGATGTCAATGAGGGCGATCTTGTCATTACCGAGATCATCAAGAACCCGGCTGTTATTCTCGATACGAGCGGCGAATGGTTCGAGCTTTACAATACCACCGATGCCGAGATCGATATCGACGGTTGCGTTCTGTCCGATGCCGGTACCGATTCGCATACCATAGACGCTGCTAACGGTCCGACGACTATCGCCGCCGGTGGTTTCCTGGTAATGGCTGTCAATGCCGATTCCGGTACCAACGGTGGTGTAAATGGCGCTTATGAGTATGCCACATTCACTTTTGGCAACGGCGAAGACGAAGTAATCCTGACTTGCGGCTCTACTATTGTGGACGATGTCTATTACGACGAAGATATCTTCCCCGATCCCAACGGCGCCAGCATGACGCTTGATCCGGATAGTTTCGATTCCGTTTCAAACGACGATGGTGCCAACTGGTGCATAGCCACTTCTGAGTACGATAGTGTCAGCCCGAATCTCGGTACGCCGGGTGCGGATAATGACGATTGCGATGCTGTCGATGGTGACGAAGTTGTCGATGGTGACGAAGTTGTCGATGGTGACGAAGTTGTCGATGGTGATGAAGTTGTCGATGGTGACGATGTTATCGATGGTGACGAAGTTGTCGATGGTGACGATGTTGTCGACGGTGACGAAGTTGTCGATGGTGACGAAGTTGTCGATGGTGACGAAGTTGTCGATG
>CAYTHG010000514.1:0-2684 GCA_964437525.1 uncultured Myxococcales bacterium
GTTCACGCTTGATCTACTCACTCGCTAGCCCACAAATGCGGATGTTTGGTGTGCTTGTGAGAAACTTCCAGGCATTGCAGGAGTTCGCAGACTCGTTTGCGCAGAAACGCCAACATGGCCTTGACTCATTGCTTGAGCTTGACCGCCATATGCTCAACTACCTAGCAAGTGCCAATGCCGTTCTTGATCATTTCGACCGAGCATTCAAGAAACGGACACGTGCTGTCGGTAAACCATCTGATGGGTTTACAGCATTCCGCAAGGAACTTGAACAAACGGATGAGGTGTTTCAGTTCTTTTGCGAGTTCAGGCACTACGCACTTCACTCGTCACTCCCGGTCGGTCATCTTTCCGAGAACGAGCATATCAAGACCGGTCGTAGTGTGCGGATCACCCACAGAACCGAAGAGCTGCTTCGCGACAATAGAGGTAACCTTAAGTCGTGTAAGCTCCTTCGATCACATGATGAGATAGAGTTGCTTCCTCTTCTGGAAGCCTTTCATCAGACGATGATGGGTACAGTGTTCTCGTTTGTAGTGGACTGCCTCATGCACGGTCTTGTTCCCTCGCAGCAGTATCATACTGCGCTCGTGAAGGAAGTGAAGACCGTAGATCCCGAGCTGCGTCCAGTCATCGTAACTGGTCACAAACGACAGGGCAACGAGTTCCAGTGGTCGCTCCAGTATATCCCAGATGATATTTTCACAGAGCTTGGAATCAAAGTAACACGAAAGACACCCAACCAATCCATCGACAGCGACGAGGAATAGCGCGTCATGGCAAACGTTGGACTAAGCTACGGGGGCCGTCACCCCTGCACCAGACCGCCTATTGGCTTTCAGCTAGCCATTTTCAGGCAGCCCACCGTTTTATCCAAATCACAGTCTTTTCCTAATTCAAGATCCTAGCTGACTTCAATCATTGTAAATAAATCACAAGTGCTGGGTATCATCTCATCCCATGTGTGGTAAGCAAAATATATTTCAATATTTTTTAAGATCAAACCGGATTCTTCTCTACTTCTCGCAATGTATATATATGAGGAGATTATATGTATTCACCCAAAATTTCTGAGTCGCTAATTCCAATTTTGTATCGACTGCGCCGGGATCGGCGGATGCCAATGACCAAGCTCATTCATTTTGTCAGCGGCGAGGTGCTTCGGTCGCCTATGTTTGTCGGTGTAATTTTGAAATTGTTGATTTGTGTAAACTCAACCTGATACCTTGGCTTAAAAGGAATTTGTGTTACATTGACGGCCATGAGGCGGTCGACTCTGAATGACCTTAGAGCACGCTTGTCCCTATTATAAGCGTGCAAGATAATATTGCCATCCAGTGTCCGGCGCAGAGAATACGGTTCAATAGTACGGTGGATTCTTTCGCCGTTTTCCCTGCGGTAGTCAATCTCGACACAAAGATAGTTTGCTCCGGCAAAACGGATGGGCTCCAATGGAATGCCCTGACCCCAGGCATAGACCGTGGCTGGCGGTGTCCACGAAACATCCTCAGCAGTAGCAATGGGAACCGTCGGCAGAATCTCTGCAACGACTCGTCCCTCAAGCCAGTCGAAAAAGATTTTCATGGCATCTATATACAGGCTGTGAGGCGGTAGGTTGGGCAGTTGGTGCGCGAGCATGTTCCCCCATTCGGACTTAAGTTCGGGATATACAGGCGAATTGATAATACTGTCATACGAAGGAAATTCCACGCCCTTTGAGTTGCACTTTTCTCGGAGTACCTCCCGTATGAGACCCGGCGCATTTCGAAGGTCTGAATGCCTGTGTATGTTAACAACGTCGTAGAGGTCCCTTGGCCGCGTCCGCTCCCCAAGCGCTCTTATCTTTTCAGCAAACAGCTCTTCAAATGAATAGCACCTCACAGCCCCGTCGCCGGGGAGAGGATCTGTGAATGCGTAGGCGATATTTCGCAGGACAGGTGGACGAACCAATTTCTCCCGCGCGTTCAGATCCAACTTGATCAGGCCCGGAGAGGGAGATTGGCGTGGGCCTCTGTAATACACACGGCCTTCGGATGATCTGCCATCAGGCCTTAATTTCATTCGTCTCAACTGAATTGTAAAATCGAGGCCTGATGCCTCATGCACACGGCCAATAACATCATCTAAGATCGGAAGTACGTCATCCGGCATGAACGGTCCATCCGGCAGGACTGTAAAGTCCAAATCTTCCGAAAAGCGGTATGTTTCAAAATAACATTTTTTGAGACATGTTCCGCCTTTGAAAATCCATGCGTCACGCAAGACGGCGTGAGAACCAATACCCCAAAGAAGCCAACTGATGACGTAGTCTTTCTCAATAACGTCTTCACGAAGGCCCCATTCTGTCTCCAAGTTCTTGATTTCAGAATGTTGGATCATCGCGTTATTCCTCCACTCGCAGGTTAACGTTTATTTCGAGATTCCATCGTCTGAGTAACCTGCCTCGCGTAGACACAGAAGGATCAAGCTTGGAGTAACCGGCGCTGATATTGTCCTTGCAGAATGCCACCATGGAGGGGATTTCAATACCGAGAGCCTCAATGACATACCCCAGACGTTTGATGGCTGCTCGATTGTTCAATCTTTCAAGGCATTTCTGTAATTCATTTTCGTCTCTGTGCTCACCGTTGAAGTACTCGACTATGATTTCGGCACCATGTTTCATGCCACCACCCAGACGAGGT
>CAYTHG010000515.1:0-2678 GCA_964437525.1 uncultured Myxococcales bacterium
TTTTGTATGTGGAGAAGAAACCGCCTTAATCAACAGCATCGAAGGCAAGCGCGGAATGCCTCGTCCACGTCCGCCCTACCCCGCCGAAAGCGGATTGTTCGGCAAACCGACCATCATCAACAATGTCGAAACGTTGGCAAATATTCCTGTAGCTGCCGGTAAAGGTGTTGAGTTCTTTTCTTCACTTGGTACCGAGAGCAGTAAGGGAACCAAGGTTTTCGCTCTTTCTGGCAAAGTAGATAGAACCGGCTTGGTCGAAGTTCGCATGGGAACCAAGGTCCGCGACATCGTTTTCAGCATCGGTGGCGGCATCCCACACGACAAGCATTTCAAAGCCGTTCAAATGGGCGGACCGTCTGGTGGTTGTATCCCCGAACAGCATCTTGACATCGAAATCGACTACGAATCCTTGAAAGTCGTCGGCGCGATGATGGGTTCTGGCGGAATGGTCGTCATGGACGAAGATACCTGCATGGTCGATCTTGCAAAATTTTTCATGGACTTCATTCAGCGTGAAAGCTGTGGAAAATGCATTCCCTGCCGTGAAGGTACGCGCAGAATGCTTGAGATTTTAGAAACCATCACACGCGGACGCGAATCCGAAAACGAAATCGACGCCCTGCTTCGCTTCAGAGGTGTTATGTATTTGGAAAGCCTTGCCGAAGTCATCAAAGACACCAGCCTGTGCGGTTTGGGACAGACCGCACCCAACCCGGTATTGAGTACCCTGCGTTGGTTCCGAGACGAATACGAGGCTCATATCTACGACCGCAAATGCCCGGCCAAAGCCTGCACCGACTTGCTGAAATACACCATTGATCCCGACAAATGCAAAGGCTGCGGAATCTGCGTCAAAAATTGTCCGACAGACGCGATCATCGGTGCCAAAATGACGCCACATTATGTTGTCTCTGAAAAATGCATACGTTGTGGAACGTGTCAGACCGTCTGCCCGTTTGACGCAGTTAACGTGGAATAAAGCGAGGTAAACGATGATTAACATAGAAGTAAACGGTCAGAGCATCCAAGCCAAAAAAGGCGAAACCATCCTTTCCGCGCTCAAGCGCGAAGGCATAAAAGTTCCGACACTGTGTCATGTAGAAGGTTTGCCGCCGACCGGAGCCTGTCGTATGTGCGTTGTCGAGATAGAAGGCTATCGTAGTCTGGTTCCTTCCTGCTCTCAGCCGGTAGCTGAAGGTATGAAGATACAGACTCACTCCCCGCGTGCCGTCAAAGCACGTAAGACCATAGTGGAATTGCTGCTGGCGAACCATCCCGATGATTGTCTGTATTGTGTCAGAAACGGCAACTGCGATTTGCAGAATCTGGCTGAAGAGTTGGGTGTAAGGCAGCGCAGATATGCCGGTGGGCAAAAGAACGTCTATCATATAGACCTCTCAAGTCCTTCAATTGTTCGCGATCCTTCCAAATGCATCTTGTGCGGTAAGTGCGTAAGAGTTTGTGAAGAAATTCAGGGTGTGTCCTCCATCGACTTCATAGGTCGTGGAAGTAGCGCAACAGTCGGTACAGCATTCAATAAGGGACTCAACGTCTCCAGTTGCGTCAATTGCGGCCAGTGCATTTTGGTTTGTCCGACAGGTGCCCTTTCCGAGCAGCCGCATATCAAGCGCGTTACCGAAGCATTGAACGATCCCAAAAAGATTGTTGTCGTCCAGCACGCCCCGAGCATTTCGGTTTCAATCGCCGAAGAGTTTAACATCAAACCCGGAACCGACGCCAACGGCGCGATGGTTACGGCATTGCGCAAGCTTGGCTTCAAGTACGTCTTCGATACTTCATTCTCCGCCGACTTGACTATCATGGAAGAAGGCTCGGAGTTAGTCCACAGAGTTACAAACGGCGGCAAGTTGCCGATGATGACAAGCTGCTCTCCTGGCTGGATCAAATTCGTGGAAGAATTTTATCCCGAGTTCATCCCCAACCTCTCCAGTTGCAAAAGCCCGCAGGCAATGCTCGGCGCACTGATAAAGAGCTACTTCGCCGAAAAGAACGGCATCGACCCCAAGAATATATACAGCGTTGCCGTGATGCCCTGCACCGCCAAAAAGTTCGAAGCCGGACGTCCGGAGCTTTCACAAAACGGCCTTCCGGATATCGACGCAGTCTTGACAACACGCGAGTTGGCACAGCTTATCAAGATGCGCGGACTTGATTTGTCTGGCTTGGAACCTGATGCTGCCGATAATCCCTTTGGAAGTCGCTCGACTGCAGGTAAACTGTTCGGTGCGACAGGTGGAGTTATGGAAGCTGCAGTAAGAACGGCATACAAACTCATCACCGATGAAGAAATGCCGGATCTGAAGCTCAAGGATGTGCGAGGTTTGAAAGGCATTAAAGAAGCCGAGTTGAAAATCGGTGATCTCGATGTAAGAGTGGCGGTTGCAAGTGGTCTTGGAAATGCAAGACAGATTCTCGAAGATGTCAAATCCGGCAAGCGCAATTACCACTTCATCGAAATTATGACTTGCCCCGGCGGTTGTATCGCAGGTGGCGGGCAGCCGATTGGGGCGGATATTGAAGCGGTAAAAGCCAGAATGAAGGTTCTTTACGAGATAGACAGAGATGAACCGATCCGTACCTCTCACAGCAACCCGTCCATCAAGAGACTCTACGAGGAATATCTCGGAGAGCCGCTTGGGAAACGCAGTCACGAACTG
>CAYTHG010000516.1:0-2668 GCA_964437525.1 uncultured Myxococcales bacterium
TCTACCGGACGATAATCGCCGTTAGGCCAGTGATAACTTGCAAAAGCGATAAAGCTCTGCACTCTGTAAAGCACCTGCGCATACAAACCGATGTGGCGTCCGTCACCGCCTGCAACCAGAGCATCGGAAGAATCATAATCGCCATAGCGCACATGTACATCGTGACCCAGACGACCATAGTTTACATGGCGGAAACTGTAGTCTGCCAGACGTCCGGGCCTTGGAATCTGGATGCTCGAGAATCCCTGATAGACATTGGCATCTAGATTCTCGGATTCCAGTTTATCGTCAATCAAGTTGGCAATGTTGTCGGCTGGAATTACAAAGTTGAAGATATCGCGGATACCGCCGTCAAGCCAGACATTGATGTTCTTCAAAGTATCTACGTCCATAGCCAGAATGTTATGGTGAGGATCGGACTCGTAGAAACGGGCGATATTGGGGTTGTAATCGAATTTGCCGTTTCTTTCACCATAGTCGAAGGGGCACAGTGTGGCCATTTCGGAAATATCGTCGGTCGGACAACGAACGCCATCCAGACCGAAGTCCTCATAAGGCTCGCCTTCATCGTAAATGCGGTTACCCTCGGTTCCAAGTCCGTTTCCATAGGCGCTGTAATCGTCGCCGTTGGGGTCGGGATTACTGCTTTCGTTATAGCCCGGCTCGTCGGGGTTGCAGAGCCCGTCGGTGCCACAGTCCTCATAAGGCTCCCAGAACTGGCGGATAACCGGCTCGCCGTAGTCTCTAATGCCGTTACTGTTGAAGTCAACTGCAAGGGCGAAATCCATACGCGAATAACGGGCTCTGGCATCTTCAGGATCGTAATCGCCGGACTCCTTGTCGATACCATCGCAATAGGTGATAACCGGATAAGCGGCCTCGGGATTGAATTCCTTGTCGTACAGACCAACAATAGGATCGGTGGCCATGTATGCCTCTAAAGCCTTGCAACCGAATTCGTCATTTAAGCACTCGGTATCGCCTGCTTCACAATTTCTGTAATAAATATTGTCGAGATAGTATTGAAGCTTCTCACCGGACAAGCCAGCCGCCAGGTAGGGGCTTTCGGGATTATAGCTGGTCGGATTGCCGAATGCGTAGCTGAGATCGCGGAACATTCTCGAGTAAGCAGTACGGTTGAAGTTTCCGCCCTGGTCTCCGCCATCGTAGTACCAGTGGTTATATCCCTGAGCGTGTTCGTCCGCGGCATATACATCGTTTGGCGGAACCAGGAAACATTTTTCCACAGGGTTCGACCAATCGTAAGGAGTCTTCTGGGGTCCGCACCAGCCGCATTCCTTGGTTTCATCTGTAACAAAAGCATCCAAGGCTGCTGGATCGGCATCAGCAGTGATTTCATCGTAGGTACAGAAGCCGCTGAGATAGCTGCGGTAAATCATATGCACAAATACGGAAATATCGCTGATACCACCCATGGGACCAAGTACGTCGAACATTTCCGGGTTGCGGAAACCGACAAAGGCTGAGCCGATACCGCCCATTGAGATACCGCCGAAACCACGGTATGTGAATTCTCTTGTTGTAGGCTCCTGGATGTTTTTAGGAATAACAGCCTGATATGTTCCGAAGTAGAAATTTTTAAAATAGATAAGCTGTTTGTCACGGTCGATGCGCAGCATACCCTGAGATTTCGCCAGGAAGTATGGATCGTTGTCGTCACCACTGGTAACGCCTTGAATATCATCCACCTTGCAGATTACGTTGATGTGGAAATCGCGGGCCATGTCTGTCAGGTTGGCGACTTCAAAAGGAATCGCAAACTCGGCATCATCGTTGAGTCTGACGATATCTTCATCATTGATTTTAGACGGAACAAAAGAAATCGGCAGTCCGACGGGAAGCCATTCTTCCCCCACGACTTGCAGGTCTTCTTCTGCTACTTCTACCTTCACATTGATATCGTCTTCAACGGTCTTGCTAGATATCTTGATCTTCGTACCGTCGGTTTCGTCACCGGCAATACATACCTGAACCGTTCCACCGTCTTTAATTGTGACCTTCTTTTCAGGTGCGTGACGATCAATATCACACTTGGTTTTATCTGCCCAAGGGTCTACCCAGTCGTCTATTTCTTCATCTCCATCACCCTCGCCTTCGCCTTCGCCTTCGCCTTCACCTTCGCCCTCGCCTTCGCCTTCACCTTCACCCTCGCCTTCGCCCTCACCTTCTGCTCCAGCGTCATCATCGTCACCGCCACCGCAACCAGCCCACAGCGGAAGCATCAAAACCACTACAACCAAAAGACTCCAAAAAAACAATCTCCCTTTACCCTTGCAAGTCATTTACTGCCTCCTTGATCTTGGATGGGTACAACCACCTGAAATTTTCCAAAACGGCTTACTGACATCTGAAATAAATCCAACTCGCCATTTGCGATATAGTCGCTTCCGGCACCTACCGGAACTTCCACACCGCCATTGGCAAGCGGGGAACCATTCTCAAAATCGACCGATCCTTCCTGACCGTCCGACATTTCATAATAAACTTTCAAATCGACCGGAAGTTCCTGCGATAAAGTCCCGGCAAAAAGCGGCGCTGTCAAAAACGTTGCATCCATAAGCGCCAGCTCCGCTCCGGGATCGACCGCTACAGCCGAAAGCTCTATTGCCGGTCCTGCATAAGTTTCGCCATCGGCAATATCAAAATC
>CAYTHG010000517.1:0-2662 GCA_964437525.1 uncultured Myxococcales bacterium
GTTCGCCCACTGTGGGTAAAAGTCGTTTGGCCGGACCGATGTGGGCCAACAGCTCCAACTGACTGCCTAAACCTTTTTTGAGGTGTATAGATCCATAACGGTATGGAAAGGAATTGCGTAATATCCCAAGCGACTGACGAGCTGCTTCTGATGGGTCGAAAGTTTCTGACAGCGCCTGCCAAAGTTTTTCCTTCAACAAAAGACATTTGATTTCCGAATACAGTTCAGCAGTCATCATACACCCACTCTAAGATTTTCGCGGTATTTGCGGTATTTGCGGTATTTGAAGATACTTTTCCATCTGCGGAACGAACTTGCGTGTATCTACAGGCTTGGCGATATAACCATTAAAACCTATTTCTAAAAATCGCTCTTTGTCGCCTTTCATGGCAAAGCCGGTAAAAGCGATTACAGGGATGTTTTTAGTTTCCGGCTTGCTGTTGAGAATGTTCAGAGCTTCCTCTCCACTCATAAGCGGCAAAGCCACATCCATCAAAATCAGATCGGGGCGATGCAAACGGGCAAGGCTGATACCTTCCAGACCATCGACTGCCTCCATCACGTCGTGACCACGCAATTCCAATAAATCACGGCACAATCTCAGGTCTTTCAGATTACTCTCAACCACCAAAATGGTTTTTCTCGCGGACATATAAAAAACTCCGAAAAGCAAAAAGATTACATCTGCACCATTATATTCAATTTAATGCCGAACTCAAACAGTTTAAATATTTCCAAAAGAACACGAACTGATTCAATGATAATTGAAAATGAAAATTATGAAAGCCACAAACTGACTATCATCAATTTTATCGGCAGAAATTTACTCGCAGGCAGAAGTTTTGTAGGTGTTCAGACACTCCGCACAATCGATGGCAAAGGCGGAATCTTCAGCATCGAAATTCAAAAGACAGTCTTTACCCGAGATAATGACAGGCACATTCCCCACTGGCGGGCATGAATTCATATCGAACTGCAAAAGCTCTTCGCCTTGTTCGCTCTTGAATGAAATGCCATAAGAACACGAATCTTCGTTATCGTTTACGGCCAGGGATATTCGGCTGACCTCTTGACATGACTCGTCTTCCACCAGACAGTAATCGCCTTGCTCGTCACAGATGCACTCCAGCTCACCGCCCTCGCCTTCACCTTCACCTTCGCCCTCGCCAGCTTCATCAGCATCGATTACACGGAAAAGCGCGATTACGCCGAATTCGTTGGTTTCGGCCCTGAAGATATGCTGGTCTACATCGCTGGTACCGGAACGCATATCCCAAGCCGGGAAAAAGCGCGGGGACAGGAAAGCCTTTACATCTGTAATCTGGCTTTGAGAAGTCAAGGTTCTGGCCTGATACGGCATTTCGACCGTAACCGGTTTCTGGAAAACGAACCCTTCCGGGCGCATCCACAAAGCGATGGAGATTCTATCGCCCTTCGAGTTCTCGGGGATCTCTTCATCGGGCAATTCGCTCAGAATAATGGGAGTTTCGTATTTCAAGGCTCCCGCCGGAATAACCACCTTGGTTCCTTTCGGACCCCAGACGGTTCCACCGTAAGGCCCGATAATCAATCTGACTTCCGTGGCGGTAACTTTATCTCCGGTACACGAAGATAAAAACAAGCCGCAAGACAAAGCGACTGCAAGAACAGCTAGAATGATTATTTGCGAAGTACAGGACAGCTTTTTCATTTCGGACAGCAACTTTCCACCCAGCTATTATTTAACCAGCTTACGTATTTTCCAGACGCTCAACATCGCCTCGACAAATATTCCCGTAGACATCTTCGAAGTTCCGCTCGTGCGATCCGGGAACAGAATAGGCACTTCGCTTATGCGAAAGCCTTTTTTTATGGCGCGGTATTTCATTTCTATCTGGAAACCGAAGCCTATGTTGACGATATCGTCAAGACCGATTTCGGACAACAATTTGCGACTGTACATATTGAATCCGCCGGTCAGGTCTTTTACTACTCCGACGCCGAGGATAGTGCGTGCGTACAAGCTGCCGCCCCAGGAAATAAACCGTCTGTGCGGTCCCCAGTTTTCGGTACCGCCGCCGGACACGCGCCGGGAGCCTATGGCCAGATCGCAGTTGTCCATAGCTTCCAAAAGGTCGGGGAGGTACTGCGGCTTGTGCGAAAAGTCGGCGTCACAGGTGACCACCCAACTGTAGCCCTCTTTTAAAGCCCACTTGAAAGCCTGTATATAAGCCTGCCCGACACCCTGCTTGGACTTGCGGTGAATGACCTTTACACGCTGATCCTCCGAGGCCATACGGTCGGCTATATCTCCAGTGCCGTCAGGTGAGTTATCGTCTACGATAACCACGTTCGCGCCGGGAACGGATTCCAGTACGGCTTTGCTTATGGCTTCGACGTTTTCCTTCTCGTTGTATGTCGGAATACATATCAGAAGTCCGGCCCCCAAAGGGCAATCGTTGTTTTTTTGCGAAGTCACTATTTTTCCCTCCAGGTCCAATAGAAATTCATCAGGAAATTCCAGAAAGTCGCCACTCCTATGCCTATCAATTGCGAAACCAGCTTCCAGTTGCCGACATCGGGAGGATCGGTAATGGGTTTAAGCAACCAGGCATTGTCGGAGCCGCTAAAGAACTCCTGTATAACGCTCGCATCCGAAAGCGACAGAAACCATACCATGTTG
>CAYTHG010000518.1:0-2662 GCA_964437525.1 uncultured Myxococcales bacterium
ATGGTTTTGGGAGCCGAACACGACAAACAAAGTTCAATCTTGAATTACAATAACGCTTGGGATGATCACGATCAGCAACCCAGATGTAAAATCTGGGTAAAAGGCGGCAACCACGGTTTGTTCGGCGACCACAAAATCTACAGCGGCTTCTTTGAAGGAACTCCTACCATAACAAGGCGTCAGGAATTGGCGACGGTGACTTCTTTTGTGTTGCCATTGATGCAGCGAGCTTTTGAGCTTGAAGAGCACTGGCCCGAGCAATTGGACAATCCGACCGGAACGGATGTTTACGACGTGACTTGCGAGCCTGATTGACTGTCGTCAATCGGACCTCAGTGATTCTAAGCCAATACTACTCTGCCACCCTGGTGAAAGTTAATTCTAGATTCCGTGGTATTCCCTTGAGCTTTTACAATCAAAAACTTCGCCCAAAACTAAAAGCTCTTGATTCCTGCAATGCAACGAGAGTGCAAAACGGCACTGACGCCACGCGCATTACCTTTGCCCTCGTATCAGAAAGCATTGCAGGTTTTCCATATCGGGAAACCACCATAGGTGGCAGAGCAGTAAGTTCCATCGGTTCCCTCCGTGGATTCTTACTCCCGTCCCTGGGAGCGCAGCCTGTTTCTTATATCGACAAATTTATAAAAATATTTAGTATAAATAGTAAAATAATGAAAAAATAATTCTCAAGCATATTTGAACTTCATTTGGGGAACTGAAATGCGCGTCCTTTTTTGGTTTTGCGATTCGATATCCTGGACTCCGGCCATGAAGACATTGGAGAATGCTCCAGAGGCCGAGCCGGGGAATTTCCAAAATATCGTGGCGGCATTTATACACGTCGAGCCCAAAGATGTAGAAGGCAACTCGTCGGCAGAAACCAAGCTGGTGAAAAATGTAAAGTGGCTGGCTCGAAAGTGGGATACAAAAGATGTCCTGCTGCATTCATTTGCGCATCTTGGAGAAGAAAAGGCCGATCCGGAATTGGCAAAGGCATTGATAGGCAGCGCCCAGAAAAGACTTTCAGAAAGCGATTACAATACAAGTCAGACACCATACGGATATTTTCTCGATCTGGAATTGAAGGCGCCGGGAAAACCTTTGGCTAGAATATATAAAGAGTGGTGAGTTATGTCGCCGATCATTATTAAACTGGCGATAAAAACTTGGAGGCGGTTTACATCGTCATTCCCGCGAAGGCGGGAATCCAGAACAATATCACGGAGTGGACCCCCGCCTACGCGGGGGTGACGTGCGAATAACGCTCGTTTATAATCGCCGGGTTGATAAGTATGTAGCAAACATTTTTTCTCATTCGGGAGATGCTTTTGAGCCAGTTAAACGATTCTAAAATTCTTATAGTCAAAAAAAGAAGGCTGAATGCAGAAACCATTGAAAGGCTTACCCAAGAGCTTTTCTCTATCTACAAGCTCGATAAATACACCGCCAAATTTGCACTAAACGGTTACGGTCTGGCGGTCCTTGCCAGAGGCGAACAAGCGCATCTTAAAGGCATCGGTTCCTTGTTGAACAGCTACCAAATGCAATGGACAATATCGCCAACGAAACCGCCCGTATTGAACCCCGCTGTTGTCAAAGATTTCACATTGACCAGTGATGCTATAACCATGCAGACGCGCTTCGGGGAACTGCCGCTGATGAAAGGCTCCAGGTTGCTCGTTTTGTTGGGCGACATGGGCGGACGCTTGCCGGGCAAGGTGATGAACATGACTTCAATGGGACGCAAAGGCGAGTCTCCCAGCCTGCCTGACTCTGAGAAATACAACACGATCCTAAACTCCAAACCCGTCCTTGATGTCTACATCCTGTCAGGAGATAAGAACGCCTCCAACTTCGAGATTTCATCCCCCTTGCGATTTATTCCCGGCAAGTTCAATCCCAAAGCACTGGGCAAATACGCGACAATGTCCATGACGCAAAACCTCGACCGCGTGATTCGCCTGATAAGGAGCTACGCTGGAGACCTGCAATTCGATCTGGATTTCGGCCTCTTCCACATGCCCCGCGTGATGTACGAATCGGACGGCAGTGCCAAGGCATACGCATCCAATCTGGTAGCGTTTGTAAATTACGGCTGGTACCTGCAATTGCTGGAATTGAACAAACACGAAAACGCATCCACAGGCAAAATACAAGATTCACCAAGAGCATCGAACTCCATAGCTGCTGGTTCCTTGGGAGTCGTTGCAGAATCGCTGTTGGAAACAGTCATGGATTCGGAAGAAAACTCCGACAAGCTTAAAATGGGGGGCCAAAGCAAAGCCAGCGGGTCGATTTCCTTGCCGCCGCCACCTCCCGTGAGCATTTCTCAAGGGAATGGATCTATAAACTGGCGTCTCATCATCTCTATAGCTTTGCCGATACTGTTTATCTTCAGCGGTATTATATTTTCCGCACTTGCAAACAACGATCTGGGGCGCGCCTTTATATACTACGGCTTCAAACGCGGGCTTATCTTTCTGGCGCTTGCAATCGTGTTGTTTGTATCGAGTTTCAAGCTGATAAAGCTCAAACGCTACATGGATAACACCGCCACATCGAAGGCTCGCTCGGCTGCGATGGGTATGGTCGAGATGGAAGGCACTGCCGTTCGTGCATATGCAATGTTCTCGCCCTTGACCAACGTAGCTTGCGTATA
>CAYTHG010000519.1:0-2634 GCA_964437525.1 uncultured Myxococcales bacterium
ACGGACTGGAAGATCGTGGAAATATCTTCGTCATCGCCACCACCAACCGACCCGATGATATTGACTCAGCCCTGCGAAGGCCCGGCAGATTCGATCAGACCATCCCCATGGGGCCACCCGATGAAACCGGACGCGCCGCCATCTTCAATCATTACCTGGAGCCGCTCGTGCTTGATCCTTCTCTCGATCCCAATCGCCTCGCCTCAAATCTCGCCTTGCTAACACCCGGTCTCACCGGAGCCGATATCTCGCATGTTTGCAACCGCGCTGCTCTGCTCTGCGTCAAAGAGGCCAGTCAGATCAATCCGCCGCCAGAAGATATTGCAATTTTAGAGCAGCATTTCAGACAGGCCGTGCGTGATATTTGTGGCGGAAATCACATCCAGCAGAAATCGCTAACTCCTCCTGATTCAAAACCTGGTAGCGGCGCCTCCCTGGAACCACCGCGATACTTGATGCGAGGATAGCATAATTATCTTGTCATAACGAGTGAGTCTGCGTATCGTGGAGCAAAATCACAGGTAAGGAAAGAACCGCTTTCTTGCTGACATTGTCCTTCTTGAGGATATGGAAAGATGCATAATGAAGCTCCTCAAAACACTTATCTTTGTACTGATTCTGCTATCGAAGGAAGCGCTTCAGGCAAGCAAAGAGTGGTTTAGAGTGAGAAATTATGCGCTGGATATCCTGGAGGGTCTTAAGGGAGTGATCGGGCCGGATGAGAAATACTGGAGCTCCTTATATGAATAAACTTAAGAAGCTTAGAGAATTCAAGTTGATGTCGAAAGCGGAACTCGCCAGACGGGCTGGTCTTTCGCCGGTTACAATCAACCGTATTGAAAAAGGCCTTGTCTGTCGTATCGATACACAACGAAAGGTCCTGGTCGCGCTTGGACTTTCGGTGGATGATAAGAATCTGATTTTTGACAAGTAGCATGTACAGTATTTTGTGTGGAGCACTCTATGAACAAATCCGAATTGGTAAAAAAACTGGTGTCCGATACCGACATGACGAAAAAACAGGTCGAGCAGGTAGTCAATCTGGTCTTCGATTCCATGACTGAAACCCTGGTCCAAGGCGATCGGATCGAGATCCGCGGCTTCGGCAGCTTCATCTCCAGGCATTATCCGGCCTACGACGGGCGTGACCCGCGTACGGGCGAGGTGATCCACGTGGCCGAAAAGCACCTGCCGTTTTTCAAGGTCGGCAAGGACTTGAGAGAACGGGTGAATGGAGCCCCGGCGACGGGAGAGAAAAAAGGTCATAAGCGCGCATTGGCAAGGAGGGGCAAATGACCAAGGCCAGCCTGATCGAAGAGGTATACCAGAAGATCGGCTTGACGGAAAAGGCTTCCGCCGATATCGTCGAGACGGTGTTCGACATCATGAAAGATACGCTGGAGGCCGGAGAGAAAATCAAGATCTCGGGCTTTGGCAACTTCGTGGTGCGAGAAAAAAGGTCGCGTAACGGCCGCAATCCGCAGACCGGCGAAGAGATGGAGATCTCCGCCCGCCGCGTATTGACGTTCAGGCCTAGTCAAGTGTTGAAGAATAAGATGAACCCGTCGTAACGACGGAAGGAGTCGATGATGTCCACGGTCGGCCGCAACGATCCCTGCCCCTGCGGATCGGGCAAAAAATACAAGAAATGCTGCGGCGCGAACAAGCGGTAGAACCGAACATGGCGAATATGGCAAACCCTACGGAAAACGTCAAAGCCCGCATCCACTGGCGAGGCCGGATTCTTTTCGGCTGAAAAAGTCAAGATTGCTTTACTTTGCTTGCCTATCATCCGTGTGTTACCCAATAGTCTACACCGAAATGATGATTCAGATTCAGGACGATCCTAAATCGAAAAAACAATCAACAGACATACTATAAATTATACGTCCGGGCTTCTATAATCGTTTTCAAAGGTAGAGAGAAAAGATCAGCTTTCATCAAAAATAGATACTGATTTTTAGCCAGCCACCGGGATCCAAACGAATCGAACAAAGCCGCTTCGCGGCAGTTTTTAGCCCTACCGGTCCGTAAGTCCGTACTCGCTCCGACCCTTGTCTTTGTAATCGCATTCTGCTTTATCGAAGCCCTTTGGCGCGTTCGCAATATTCCCGTTCTCTCCTGCAATACCTTGCCTGAATTCCGATTAATCCTCCATCCTGAGATTTCAGTCGTCCGATGTCCGGACGACGTAAATCATATGGAGGATACCTATGGGAACTCTCAAAGACCGAATGAACGCCGATCTTGTAAGATACGGGCTGAGCGCCTCAGGGCGCAAGGCGTATCTGCGCTGTCTGGAATCGTATGCCCGATATTTCAAGCGCTCGCCTTCCAGGCTGGGAGCTAAAGATATCGAGGGTTACCTTGATTATGTGGAGAAAACAAAAAAACGATCTCTTAATTTCCGGCAAATGACATTTACAGCTCTCAGGTTCTTATATTTCGTCACGCTGGATCGTCCGGAAGCTATGGCCCGTTTTCTTTCGCCCGTAAAACAAAAACCCGCTCCGAATCCGCTTTCTTCGATTGACCTGGATTGCCTGCTTCAAAACATCCCATCGCCGCTTCACAAAACAATTCTGACAGTATCTATCGGTGGCGGCATGTGGCTGAGCGAAACCTGTAGTTTGA
>CAYTHG010000520.1:0-2623 GCA_964437525.1 uncultured Myxococcales bacterium
AAGAATTGCTTTTTCCACCACGAATTTATGAAGGCAAAGACCCGATTACCGAGCACCAGGTGCGAACGATTTCGGGTGAAATTATTTGGTTAAAGCAGCGGGTTTTATGGGATAAACAGATGGTCCAAAAGCGTTAATACTGTTTGATTCCTTCCTTTCCTTCTTCCCTCCTTCCTTTGCAACAATTCTCAAACTTCTTGAGGAATCCACGGGTTGTGGTATATGATACCGACACTGATCAGATTGGGACTTTCTGGCTTTCGAGGGAAGGTACAGCGTATTAAAAGGATATCATTGATGAATCTTAGGATAGGCATATTTTTGATATGTGGATTGGCGCTTTTAATGAGTTCCCCGAGTCAGCTTTCAGCGGAAGAAGACAAGACTGGCATCGTGGTCTGGCGACTTGAAACAAAAGAAGGCGTTACGGAAAAGAACGTCGATTCCATTTCCGGGGTTCTGGCTGCGGAAGTGGAACGACAATCCGGGCGGAAGGTTATTTCCGAGGCCGACATTCAAACGGTGATGGCTGGCGAGGAAACCCGACAACAATGCGGGGCAGAATCGACAAGCTGCATTGCTGAGATTGGCGCGGCCTTGGGCGCTCCCGAAGCGGTGGCGGGCGATCTTGGTCGCATGGGCAGTTATTGGGTGCTGAACTTGCGGCGAATCAATATCCGAACGGTGGAAGTCATCAACCGCGTCAGCCAGCAAATAAAAGGTGGCGAGGATGAATTGATCGAAGCTCTACACAATGCGATTGCCGGACTTTTTGGCAAATCGGAAATCATAGAAACAGTGGTGCCAGTCGTTCAAAGCAAAGCCAAAGTGAATACAGGACTTGGGACTCTCTCCAAAACGGGCATTGGTGTGCTTGCTAGCGGAGCGGCCATGATCGTGGTGGGCGGCATCGCTACCTGGCAGACCGGCGAAGCCAAGGATGAGTATGAGAAATCCCTTTCAAGCAGCGCCAAAGACGAACATAACACTTGGAAAACCGCCAGCTACGCCATGTACGGCGTCGGTGGGGCAGCGCTGGTAACGGGCGTGATGCTTCTAATCATCGATCAAGTTAGAGACAAGCCGGACGATCCGCAAACTGCGCGACTCGACATCAGCGCAACTCCCATACCTGATGGGGCTCAGGCTAACCTGCTTGTTCGCTGGTAAACCAAATAATTCCGTGGAGATAAGCTAAAATGCGAATTCCGCTACATATTATTTTGCTTCTTTTTGCAGTCCTTTTTCTAGTTTCCGGCTGCGACGCTTACTCTCTGGCCGAGATCGGCGGTTTGAACCAACCATGCTCCAGCAACGGAAACTGCGAAGCGGGTTTGAGCTGCTGTGATGGAATCTGCATGTCCGATTGTGGATCGGACGGGGATCAGGAAACTGATCCCGATGGGGATGTAGAAGCCGATTCTGATAATGATCTTCCCATCGACGGAGATACAGATGGCGACAATTTCGAAAACGATGAAGACGATGATGAAGACGGCGATTTGCAACCGCTTTGCAATCCCTCGGAAGCTGCCTGCTGCAATACCAACAGCCAGCCGATCAATGAAGGAGAAGCCTGCCCGGAAGATGGTCTGACCTGCACCAATGACCTCTGCCGCACCGGGCGCTGCGAGCATGAGCGCGACCAGTGGAGTTGCCTGATTGACGGCACATGCTATGCCGAGAACGAAACTGCTCCCGGTAATTCCTGCCGCTATTGCGATCCGCTGAACAAACCCGAAGACTGGCGCAGCGTGAACAATGGCACCACCTGCAATGATACGGATACCTGCATGACCACCGGTTCCTGCAACGCTGGACAATGCTCGAATTCCGAGCCCGTGACGGACGGAACCGTTTGCGGTGATGATGACGCCGATCAATGCGTATCCGGCTTATGCGCGGACTGCTTCAATATTTCCGGTTGCGGCGACTTTACCGAAGACGAAAATGTGTGCACCTCTTTAGCTTGTGTTGAAAACGCTTGTGAGGATGCCAACGATGATACGCAAAGTTGCAGCGATGACGATGCATGCTCCTTGGACGACCAATGCGTAAGTGGTGAGTGTGTGGTCAGCGTATTCGAAACCTGCTCGGACTATGGCGATTGCCAGCCTGCTGACGGAAGCTGCGACTGCGACGACGGCTATGCGGGCGTGCAATGCGAATTCTGCGACGGCGGCTACTTCAATCCCAACGGCGTTTTCGAGTGCGTACCCATCGAGCCGGACGACGACCACGACAGTGTGTGCTTCGGCCCGGACTGCGACGTTATTGAACACGACACTTGCCCCACCGTCTGGAACCCGGACAACGATGCGAGTCTCTGCGAGGACTGGTCCACGGCGGGCGCGGGCTTCAACGCGCGGCGGGAGATCACCCTGTCTGAAGAAGACGCAGACTCATCCTGGCAACGCACCCACGAGCCCGTCGAGATCCCGCTGGTCAATGGGATTCTGGATGATTCGGTAGTTGGGTATTGGAAGCTAGACAACGGCAAGGCGCTGGATTACTCGGGGAACGGGAATCATGGAGACATACATGGAGATGTTTTCGCCGAAAACGGGGTATTTGGCGTAGAAGATAATGCCTTGGGTTTCGACGCGGATCCTCAGCACATAAC
>CAYTHG010000521.1:0-2617 GCA_964437525.1 uncultured Myxococcales bacterium
TTCAGCAAGGTAATTTACTGCATAGTCAGCTATAACGCCTGGATAGACGAGCCAGGGCTGATCGGCTACCAGAAAAAAGGTCCGCTTGTAATCGGCAGCTTGAACAACAAACTCCCCGAGGAAACGGCGACTGTCGCGCGTGTTCTATCGAAGGGAGTCGAAACCGTCATTACCGACCATATCGCAGACGCAGCACACTGTAAGCTCGTCATCAATCTGACAAATTCTCTGACAACCTTGATCGGCCACAAGTTCAAGCCTATCAGCGACGAGGCGATATTCCAGAAGTTGCTTACCAATCTTACTTGGGAAGGCGTGCAGATAATCAGGGCCGCAGGTTACAAAGAATCCAAACTTGGCGGAATGCCGCCCTGGAAAGTCATCTGGGCCGGTGCCAATCTGCCCCGTGCCATCACGAAAAAGATGTTCGAGAAGAACGTCAAGAAGATGGTGCTTTCAAGCATGGCTCAAGATATTCTTCAGCGCGGAGGTCAGGACTCGGAACTTGAAAGCATAAACGGCTACCTGTTGAAGTTGGCATTAAAGCACGGTGTTAAAGCTCCGTTCAACGAAACGGTATACAGACTTTGCAAGCAGGAGTTTGCAAAGCCGGGCTTCGAGCCGTGGGATGTAATGGATGTCTGGAGTGAGGTGAAAAGCAATCTGTAATAGCTGGATGCTATTGACAATAACATCGTTTTTATAGTCCGAATCTAAACGCGAATCCCGTCATTCCCGCGAAGGCGGGAATCTATTTTTAGGAATTTAGGTACATGGACACCCGCCTGCGCGGGTGTGACAGAAGTTTGCCTTAGTCTTTTTGGAAAGAGTTGACTTCGCCAACAAATCAAAAAAGGGCGCCCCGAAGGACGCCCTTTTGTTTACTTATTCCTGAAGCCCGGAATTTTGTCTTTGAATTTTAAGAACATCATTCCCGCCTTGGTTGCAAGGTCTTCGGCTCCCCCTGCCCCTTTGAGATCCGGCATTTTCATGTCGGGGCCGTACATTTCCAGCATCATCTTTAAAAGCTCTTTGCGTATCATGCCGCGCAAGGGAATATGTGCCACCATACCGTACATGGCGGCATTGCCTGTCATGGCGAGATCCTGCCGCCCGCGCACATGCTCGACGGCTTCTCTCAGGTCGTCAAGATACTTGTCGGCTATCTCGGCATGTCGCGGCGTTACCATTGCGTGCAAGGTCTCAGGCTTTTGCTGACGATCCACATGCCAGCCTTTTTCTTCAAGTACATCGCCTACTGCGTAAATGCTGACATCCTTGGTGTTGGATTTGTATGCGAACACTCCCATATGCGGCTTTGCAACCACTTCGAGACCGGGAATGGCGTTGATGCAGTCCTGCATTTTCTGTGTGGTATCCATGATGATTTTGGCGCTTTCGAGATATCCGTCCTCGCCCATCTTTTGCATGGAAGCCCAGGCCGCCGCGATGGCTCCTCCCGGTCTTGTACCAAGCAGTGCCGGGGATGCGAAAATTCCGCCGGGCCAGTTTTCGTAGATGAACATCTGGTGCTTGAGATAATCTACATTGCGATACAGAATCGTAGACGCTCCCTTGGCGGCATAGCCGTACTTGTGAACGTCGGCGCTTATGGAAGTCACTCCGGGGATTCTGAAATCGAACATCGGTATCGGATAGCCGAGCTTCTCGACAAAGGGCAACAAAAATCCACCAAGGCATGAATCTACGTGCAGGGGCAGTTTTTTCTTTTGAGCCAGTCTGCCCAACTCGTCGATGGGATCTATCATTCCATTTGGGTACGAAGGTGCAGAGCCAATCAGAAGTATAGTATTTCGGTTGATTAGCTTTTTCACTGCCTTGATATCGACTCTGTAATCCTTGCCCAAAGGAGCATGGACAGCCTTGACGCCGAAGTACTCGGCAGCTTTTTCGAAGGCGACATGTATGGTTTCAGGAACCACCATCTCGGGGTGGCGAATCCAGGGGCGCTTGGCTTTGGCCATATCTCTATAAGTTTTGACAGCCAGAAGACAGCTTTCAGTGCCACCGGAAGTAATGGTTCCGACTACGTTCCGATCTCCGTGGAACATGTTTGCCGTCATGCGAATTATTTCGGACTCGAAACGCTTCAGGCTTTTGAAGGCCATGGGGTTGAGTCCGTTTTCGCTGAAATACATGCCGAAAGCGTCTTTTAGGAACTCTGTGTGTTCATCACCCAGATAATAAACAAGACTCCATGTTTTGCCAGACTTGTAATCTGCATCGTTTTGCGAAAAACTTTTCATTTCCGCAAGGATCTCATCTGGCAAACGCCCTTTTTCCGGTAATTTCACTTTCGAAATATCCATACTTCTCTCCCTTGCACTGCTGGCTGCTCACGCAGCGATCTGCAAATTACTAGTACTGGATGGTGTCTCATATTCGAAGATAACTGAATGATTTCAACAAATCATGTTCAAGTCAACTTATTATTGATTTTAACTTGTCAAATCCTGCCGATGTTCACAGAGAGAACGGTTGTGTCGTTCACAGAAAGAATGGGCAAGAGGATATGTGTTAAATATTACAGCATGTTATGAGATTGAGGGCCGTTCTCTGCGTTCACACTTTGTGAACGATTGTTGTTGTCTGGAGG
>CAYTHG010000522.1:0-2614 GCA_964437525.1 uncultured Myxococcales bacterium
TGGTTAGAGGAGTATTCAACTCGTGGGACACATCGCCCGAAAATTGCCTTACGAGCTTGACCGATTTCTCAAGGCGGGAAATCATTTCGTTGAATGTCTGAGCAAGCTCCCCTATTTCGTCTTTTCCATTGTAAGTGTCAATGCGTTTGGACAGATCTTCGATAGATATATTGCGGGCCAGCTCGACAATGTCTTTGACGGGATTGAAGGCTTTCTTTATAACGTGACCGCCAACCAGAAACATAAGAGCTATCAAGGCAATCGCCATGAGGCCATGTTCCGCCAGACCTTTGTAGTATGTAGAGTTTATATCTTCTGTCGAGACGCCTAGTAAAAGGCAATATTTGTCTGAATTCAGTGTCTCAAATCTTTGGGCGATTATGCGAGTGGGAGTGCTTTGTATCTCATGATCGTACAGTCGGAAGTTTTTGGTTTTTGAAGAGGCATTGACAGAAGTATCCAGTCCATAAGCGAGTCTTTCCGTGCCAAGAGACTCGGACTTGTAAATATCTTTTATGCCGGCTTGTGCGCATGTCTCCGATATTTGCAGGTAGTAGCCGTGGGCGGGGAAAGCTGCATTGATGATGCTTCGTCTGCTCTCTATTGCATCCGAGTCGAGAGCAGAATTTAATCTTGAAAGTGATTCAGCCAGAGCAAGTGAGGTTTCCCCTAATTTGTTGTCAAGATTGTGCGTAAGGTTGTCTTTGAGGCTGAGCAGGTCGGCAAAAATGAAAGCGAAAAGCAAAATGGTTATGGTGCCAACATACCAAGCCATCAGCCGGAATCTGACAGACTTGATCATTTTGATTCCCCCAGCATATAGCCTTTTCCTCTAACGGTATGAATCAGTTTGGGTTCCATTCCGTTGTCTATCTTGCTACGCAAATGATGCATGTATACGGTAACGATATTTGTTTGCGGATCGAATGACATGCCCCATACTTTTTCGATCAGTTCTTCTTCAGGTATTGCTCGACCTGCATTGCTCATCATGTATTCGAGCAGAGAAAATTCTTTGCCGGACAACTCTATAGTTTGCCCGCAGCGCATGGCGTTTCTTGAGATCAAATCAAGTTCAAGATCAGAATATTTCAGTTTCCGCTTGTTGTATTCAGTGCTTCTTCTTAAAAGCGATTGGATTCTGGCCAGCAGTTCGTCAAACGAAAAGGGTTTCCCCAAATAATCGTCGGCTCCGGCCTGAAGGCCGCGAACCTTGTCCTCACTTGAATTCATCACTGTGAGCATGAGTATCGGGGTGGTGAATCCCTGAGAACGCAAATTGCCGCAGATTGAAAGCCCATCAAGTCCGGGCAGCATCAGATCAAGTATGAGGAGGTCGAACTTGCCGGACAATGCTTCTTGATATCCTGAATTTCCATCATGGCGAGTAACCAACGTGTATCCTTCTTCGCTAAGACCACGTTCTATGAAACTCGCCAGTTTTAAATCGTCTTCTAACAACAAAATACGCATTTATTTACTCTTTGATTTCGACAATACACAAACTGACGGCAATGATTATATAGAAACAGCCAGAGTTGACATGAATACTTTAATTAATTGTTTTTAACAAAACATGGACGAAATTGAAAAGAGAACGGTAACTAATTGACTCGACCCTGTTCTTTGAAAAGATGACTGCTCCAAAAATAAGCAAAATCGCCGAAACTTTCATTTGTTTCCGCTGGTTTTCTGGAATATCCTATCGTGCAAGATTGCGAACCCTAAACTTGAAGGTGTGCAAGATGTCAGATACTGTAATTCAACATTCAAGTGCCTATAGGCACAGGCGTTTCTGGAACTGGTTCCCATTGGGCTTGACCTATGCCCTGCTATATATGGGGCGCTACAACCTTACGGTTTCCAAAAACGCACTTGGTGATTTGATGACCAAAACAGAGTTCGGCGAGATATTTGGCATGGGTGCCATTGTCTATGCATTATCTTTTTTGGTTAACGGTCCTTTAGTGGACAGAATCGGAGGTAAGAAAGGTATCCTTATAGGCGCTATGGGCGCTGGAATAATGAACCTTTTGATGGGCTTTTACCTTTACCATGTACTTGGTCTCGAAGATCCGTCATCGGCACCTTTGACATACGTGTTTATGGGCTTATACGCCGGAAACATGTATTTCCAAAGTTACGGCGCGGTTTCTATCGTAAAGGTCAACTCGAACTGGTTCCATGTTCGTGAGCGGGGAACCTTCTCTGGAATTTTCGGTGTGATGATTTCTTCGGGAATCTTCCTGGCCTTCGACGTGACATCGCGAATTCTCGAAACAGGCTTAGTCGCAGGACAGGGGTTCAACGGAGGTGATGCTGTGTGGTGGGCTTTCTTCTCGCCTGCACTCCTGCTTTTCCTGTTCTTTATAATCGAGTTCTTCCTGCTCAGAGACCGCCCGGCTCAAGCTGGCCATAAAGACTTCGATCCCGGCGACGCCTCAAGCGGCGCGGATATGACAGAAAAAATTTCTACAATCCAGCTCTACAAAAAGATATTGCTCAACCCGGTCATCATCACGGTTGCCTTAATCGAGTTCTGCACAGGCATTCTGAGAAACGGCGTTATGCACTGGTTCCCGATTTATGCCAAAGAGAACATAGACAACGTATA
>CAYTHG010000523.1:0-2613 GCA_964437525.1 uncultured Myxococcales bacterium
TGATCTATCGTTCCTTCGACTGGCACGAACGCGAAACGGCCGAGCTTTTGGGAATAGTCTTTGAAGGACACCCCGATTTGCGGAAACTCCTTTTAGACGACAGCTATACAGGCTTTCCCCTGCGCAAGGATTACGAAGACGAAGAACACGAGTTTATCAAGCGTCCCTAATAAAAGAGGTCTATCGTGTCCCAAGATTGTCCCGAAAACAGACTGGTTAAAAACCTCGATACTCAGGATTACTGGATCAACATGGGGCCGCAGCATCCCTCGACCCACGGCGTCCTGCGCTTTTTGATGCGCATGGACGGCGAGACAATTCTGGAGATCCAGCCCCATATCGGTTACGTGCATCGCGGCGTCGAAAAGATGGCCGAAGGCATGACATACGTGCAGTTCAACCAAATCACCAGCCGTCTGGATTATCTTTCGGCCAGCATCAACAACTGGGGTTATGTGATGTGCGTGGAAAAGGCGCTCGGAATAGAGGTTCCGCCCCGCGCCGAGTGGATTCGCATCATCTTGTCAGAGTTGACGCGCTTAGCTTCGCATCAGCTCTGGTGGGGCGTTTACGCAATGGACCTCGGCGCATTCACTCCCATGATGCACAGCTTCCGCGACCGTGAAATGATAAACGACATCATGGAAGAAACCAGCGGCTCGCGTCTGACCATGCACTATATCCGCGTCGGAGGTTTACAGCACGATATACACGAGAACTTCGTGCCGCGCGTCCGTAAGTTCTGCGACTGGCTCAAATCCAAATTGGGCGAATACGAAACGCTTGTGACCGGTAACCCCATATTTCAGGCGCGCGCTAAAGGCGTCGGAATATTGAAGCCCGAAGTGGGGGTCTCCTACGGTTGCAGCGGTCCGACCCTGCGCGGTAGCGGCGTCGACTACGACGTTCGCAAAAACGACCCCTACGGTTATTATGACAAACTCGATTTCGATGTGCCGCTGGGCGAGACGGGCGATTCCTGGGACCGCTACTACTGCCGTATGCTTGAGATGTGGCAGTCCTTGCGCATCATCGAACAATGTCTGGAGCATCTGGAGCCGGGCGAGGTGATAGCAAAAGTGCCCAAGCGCATCAAGCTCCCGGCTGGCGAGTATCTAACCCACGTCGAGGCCGCTCGCGGCGACCATGCCTACTACATCGTGTCCGATGGCGGACAAAAGCCCTATCGCCTGCGTGTGCGTTCGCCCAACTTCTCGAACCTCTCGGTCATATCCAAAATTGCCGTCGGCTGGCGCTTGGCGGATATGGTGACGATCTCGTCCACACTGGATCTGGTTGCACCCGATGTGGACCGTTAACGAATAAGCGAAGAAGGAAAGATGAAAGAAATACTTCATTACATCTACCACACCGAAGACCTTACTTCCGCCCTTGACGGCTGGCTGAAAGGGTTTGCGGGTTCGCTGGGCTTGCCATTATGGGTGGCCTCCGCAATCGAAGTTGCGGCTGTTATATTGATGGTGTGCGTCTTTCTGGCACTAGTTGCGCTGTTTCTGGTTTATCTGGAGCGCAAAGTAGCCGGACATTTTCAACTCAGGCACGGGCCCATGCGCGTCGGGCCGCACGGTATAGTCCAGACCATCGCCGATGCCATGAAGCTGTTTTTCAAGGAAGACATCGTTCCCGACAAGGCCGACAAAGCCGTGCATTACGCAGCGCCCGCTTTCAGTTTCGCGGCGGTATTTGTGGGGCTGGGCTTCATTCCCTGGTCTGACGGCGTGGCTCCGATAGACATAAACGTCGGTATACTGTTCTACACCGCCATCTCGTCTCTGGGCGTTCTCGGTCTTTTAATGGCCGGTTGGGGATCGAATAACAAGTGGTCGCTTTTAGGCGGAATGCGTGCCGGGGCGCAGATCATTTCTTACGAGCTTTCGGCTTCACTGGCCATATTGGTGGTCGTCATGTTCTCGGGAACCTTGAGCATCAGTGGCATAGTCGAATCGCAGCGCGAAGGCTGGTGGATCTGGCGCGGCCATCTGCCGATGATGATAGCCTTCATAATCTACATCATCGCCGGAACCGCCGAGACCAACCGCACGCCCTTCGACCTGCCTGAAGCCGAAGCCGAATTGACAGCCGGATACCACACCGAATATTCCGGTATCCGTTTCGCCATGTTCTTCCTGGCGGAGTTTTTAGCGATGTTTCTGGTCTGTGCCATAGGCGCCACGCTCTTTCTTGGCGGCTGGCTGCCCTTCCAGATAGGCGGGCTCGAAGGTTTCAACTCTGTTATGGGTTGGATACCGCCTTTCATCTGGTTTTTCGCAAAGACCTTTTTCCTGATTTTCGTCCTGATGTGGTTCCGCTGGACTTTCCCGCGCCTGCGCATAGATCAGCTTATGCAGCTTGAGTGGAAATTCCTGATGCCCTTGGGACTCCTTAATCTGGTGCTGGCCAGCCTGATCGTCATCAGTGGCCTTTATGCCTTTTCTGCTTGAGGAAAAATGAAATGGGTTATCTGGGAAGAGTGTTTTCTACAAGCGCCGGGCTGTTAAAGGGGATGGGCCTGACCCTCTGGTATTTTGTGCATCCCTCCACCATCATCACGCAGCAGTATCCGGAGAACCGCGAGACGCTTGAAATGTTCGA
>CAYTHG010000524.1:0-2608 GCA_964437525.1 uncultured Myxococcales bacterium
AAATGCGCGGATGCCTTCGGGGATGTGGGCGAGGTGTTGGAAAAAAGCAGTATAGCGAAGCGGCGCGAGATCAAGCGTGTCTGGCAGGCCGACTGCGACGGCGAAGGAAGCCTGGACATGCTTGTGTATCTGGAACGCGAAAACAAGCTTGTAGTATTGCACCGCAAGCAGGAACAGGGCTACACGATTTTAAAGGAGATCAAGACCGGCAAAGGCGTGCGCGTATTAAGCGATCCGGTCTCAGGTCGCTGTATGCCGGCTTATCTAAACGAGCAGGGCGACTATACTGTCCATATCTACCTTAACAACAACTGGAATGAAGCCACACGCAACGTCGAATCCGTGCCTGCCGATGAAAAATAAAGCTTGTGAAGACATGGCACCTTTCTAAAGCAGACCGGGTCGCCGCCTTGTGTTGGGGCAGGCATCCTTGCCTGCTCCTGAATATTTCTTTCATTTTCTGATATTTCTACAAGCTGTAAGGCCAAAAAACATGTGGAGCAGGCTACCGAAGCCGTGCTCCAACCTTCAAGATAACAATCGCTATTGAACTTTTCCCGTCATTTTCGAACAGGTGGGAATTCACAATAAAAACCCCGCGCTATGCATGAGGTTCCAATAAGGCGGAGCCTGTCGAGATGAAAAAATAGCCACTCATGTTGTATGAGGGAGTTTTTCCGACTTCCGCATAATACAGCAAAAGGAGAGTGATTCTGCGTAAGCTATGTGAATACAAACACATAGAAATCGTAGAAGCGAATGCCTGTATTGACCATGTACAGATGTGCCTTAAGATTCCCCCTAAGCACAGTGTATCAACGATCATGGGCCACTTGAAAGGCAAGAGTTCATTGATGTTTACTGAAAACGCTTTTTAGTAGCGCTTGATTCCGAACAGTTCCGAGACGGATTCGTCGTTGTGGATGCGCCAGATGGCCTTGGCAAAGATATCGACAACCGAGACCACTTCCATGTTGTGGGATTTGTAGGGTACGGGCATGGTGTCGGTCACGAACAGCTTTTCGATGGGAGCCGCGCCTATGCGCTCGACGGCTTTGCCGCCTAAAACCGGATGTATAACGCAGCCGTAAACGGACTTGGCGCCTTCGGCGCGTAGCCATTTGGCAGCGTTTACAAAGGTTCCGCCTGAGGCGATTTCATCGTCAACCATCAATACATGGCGACCTTTGATTTCGCCTGTCAGATGGCCCACTTCGGGTTCTTCGTAGTTTCCCGGACGGTTTTTGGTCATCATGGCCAAGGGCAGCTTGAGAATATCGCTGTAATGCTTGGCGAGTTTGGCTCCGCCCAGATCGGGGGCGATAACCGTCCAGGTGTTGTGATCCACCAGCGGACCTATGGCGTTGCAAAGGCGCTCAATGGCGAATATCTGGTCTAATGGAATTTTATAAAAACCCTGCACCTGCTGGGAATGCATGTTCATGCACAAAACGCGGTCGGCTCCTGCGGCCTGAATCTGATCGGCCACCAGACGAGCGGTGATGGAGATGCGTGGCTGGTCTTTTTTGTCGCTACGGGCATAAAAGAGGTAAGGCATAACCATGGTCACGCGGGCAGCCGATGAGGATTTGGCGGCCTGAACCAGCATCAAGGCTTCCATCAGGTGGTCGGATACCGACGGACGCGGCGTCTGGATAATAAAGACATCCGCGGCGCGGACGTTCTCCTTTATCTGAACGAACATGTTGTCGTTCGAGAACCTAATGTGATCGACGTGGCAAAGTTCCGTGTTCAACTGCTCGGCTACTTCCTTTGCGAACCACGGGTGCGACTGACCGGTGATAATCCGCAAATTGCCCATTTGAAGCCTCCCAACTTGATTTTATCTTTGAGGAATACTGGATTTTCTACTAACGCAAGCAAATGTATAGCGCTTGAGGTGCTCTTTGTAAAGAAAGAATTGAGAGTTTGCCTGACAAGCGCTATTTTTGGTTTTTCTTTGCGTTATTTATGGGGAGGCTTCCTTTTATTCAGGGCAATCGCCGATTGATTTGGGATCGAGATAGGTGCAGGCAAAGTGTTGTTTATACTTATCGAATACGCAATAATAATCGCTGGCGCAGTCGAGAATCCAGATTATTAAACCGGCAATTCTTAGATAGTTGTCATGCTGAACTCGTTCCAACATCCATTTTCAATGGGTCCAAGACCCTGAAATAAGTTCAGGGTGACAAGGCTACCTGCATATGGTTGTCGATTTGTAGCATTGTTCTGGATTCCCGTCTGCTCGGGAATGACTATTTTCTGCTGTTTGCCAATAGGCTTTTATCTTCTCAGTTGCCGTTATCTGGAGAATTTACAGGCAGATCGAGATGGAAACGCGTGTATTTGTTTGCTTCGCTTTCAAGCAGCAAGCGCCCCTTGTGGTCGCGTACTATGCCGTGACTGACCGAAAGCCCCAGGCCCGTGCCTTCGTTGCATTCCTTGGTGGTAAAGAAAGGATCGAAGATTCGCTCGCGTATTTCTTCAGGTATGCCCGTGCCGTGATCTTCGATGGTGACTCTCAGGTATTGCTGACCGTTGTCGCTGTCTTCGACTACGCCAGCATTGATATAGATGTTTTTGTCTATGTGGTGCTCGGGATAGC
>CAYTHG010000525.1:0-2605 GCA_964437525.1 uncultured Myxococcales bacterium
GCAGTAGAAGCTGCCGTCGGGTGCCGCTATGCACTGCTGGCTGTCGTCGGGAATTGCATTGCTTACTTGCGACAAGCCGAGGCAGCACTGGTCGTTTGTCGGGTTTCTGTCCACCATGCTGCCTCTTTCACCCTCGGCTACGCATTTCTGCACCACAGGCAAGCAGCACCATTCGTCGCTGTCCGGGTTGAACAACGAGCAACCGGCGTCGTCGGGTGCGGGCTGGAAGCCTTCGGCGCAATTGGGAGGATAGCTGGCTTCTGGCGGATGGGGAATGCAGTAACCTTCTTCGCTGTAGCAATCTATTTCTGAAAGGGGGATGCAGCATTTGTTGTTGTTGCCGCAGCCCAGATTGTCGTTTGCCGGACGTGAGTCCAGGGGGCAGGACGTGGATATCTCGACGCATGAGCCGCCCATATCCACGCAGGCATTGGAAGAGTCGTTTTCCTGATTCTCTCGGTCGCCATCTGATTGCTCGTCACTGTCGCCGTCCGGGGAATTGTCGTTATCTGAGGAATCGATATCGCCATCTTCGATGATAATGCATTCACCTTGATTGCACATTCCTGTTTTTCCGCCGGTGCTGGTGCAGTCTTCGCCGTCCAGAGATTCATCTGCTGCCCAATTGCACTCCCAGCATTCGGGAGGTGCTACTTTCTCGCATTCGTATTTCTGGCAGGGAGCGTATAGTTCGGGGATTCCAGGTTCATCGGGTGAACATTTGTCTTCCCAGTCTTCCAGATCGAAGTCGCCGTCGGAATCGCCGTCGATTGTGTCATCAGGCACGCAGGTTCCGTCTTCACAGACTTCGTCGTCTTCGCAGTCGCTGTCGGTCTGGCAGAAATCCAAATTGGAAATGGAAGTTTCGGTACATCCGGCAAATGCTATTATCGACAGAATAAACACCACAGCCAGAAGGCAATTGTTATTTGAAAACATTCCCCGATACATATTGTCCTCCACTTGTATTTTAGGCAACCGATTATGAAGTAGCTTTTTAACACTATAGTGTCAAGCAAGAAACGTGCCTTGCATAAGATCAAAAGCCTTTTGTGTATTCTATTGATATCCCAAAGTTAATGGAAAGTTTGACTCTGTGTAAACGATTATTTTGTATCTTTGGTGTCAAGGGAAGTTGACAACATGTGCATTTGTGGAGGTGTTGCACAAAAAAAGGAGGCCGAAGCCTCCCTTTTTCAACATATCTATTTTTCTGGGTTCTTAGATTTCGCTTCTTTTTCTGTTTCTCAAAAGAGCCGTTATCAACAGTATTGCAAAGGCAAACGGCATGGCCGGCGTTCCCGAACTCGCGCAGCCGCTGTCGTCGTCTTCTGCTATCTGTTCAGGAATTTCATCGCCATCCTCTGTGGATGTATCACCGTCTTCGGTAGCGACATCGCCGTCTTCAGTAGTGATATCGCCGTCTGTGGTTTCATCGCCATCGGTGGCTGTGTCGCCGTCTATTGCGGTTTCATCATCGCCGTCCACTTCGGGCCAACCGCCTATGGGCATGTGCGAACGGATGTTGGGAGACTGGCTGACCTCGCCTGCGGCGCGAACCTGCATGTAGCGACCGAGCCAGTAAGATGTCAAAAGGTCGCCACCGGGATTGAGTCTGGTTCCGCCTCCGCCGTTTACCGTGAAGGGATTGGAGCGGGCATCGAAGTTTGAAGGTGGTCTGATGGAAGGATGAAGCGCTTCGGTGGCCATGCATTTTCCGGCTGCTGCGTCTTCGCAGTTGGAAATGGTCAGTACTGTTTCGCCGTCTATGGCAATGCATTCACCTGCTGCGATTTCATCGGCATCGCAGTTTTCTCTGCGAGGATTCCAATACGGTCCCAACTGGAATCCCATCAGCAAATCCACCATTTCGTCAATCAGGTTCTGTGAAACACCTTTGTCAGTCAAGTTCATATAAATGGAATGCCAAAGCGGTTGTTTGCTGAGTTTGGCGGTGTGAGATTCGTCTTTGCGATCCCACCAGCCGTTTTCCAGAAAATCTTGCAAGACACCAAGAATCTGAGGGTCATCTTCGAGGTAAATAGTCAGCCATAAGGCGACGGCAATCATGTCGGGTGCGTCGAAGTTGGTGCTGTTGCCCATGTATATATAGTCGAATGCTTTGGAGTCTTCGTCGAAAGCATGTTCGATCTTGCCCAGAAAATCGCGTTCGGCCATAAGGTCTTCGTAGATGTATTTTTCGAGTTTTTCATCGCCGCAGATATGGTACAGACCTTTGGTGATACCGGTTGCCATCATGGTATTGAAGAGGTTGTATTTCTCCGAATCGTGATCAAGATAGACTTTTTCGATGGAGAGAGGATTGAGGCCGTGGTGGAAGGTCGGTCTGGTGTCGGAATCCATAATTATCAGGTCATACTCGCCTTTGCCTATCATCAGATCCCAGCCCGAAATCTCGCGTTTTTCCATCAGCATTTCGCCGACCAGACGGGCGTCTTCCTGCATACGGGTTACAAGACTTTGATCAATATCGGGATCGCCGTTGATGGCTTCATAAAGCGACACCATGCCGAATATCTGCCCGACCAGTTGGTCTTTCGAGCAGGAATCGACCCAGATCCAGTCATCTACCGCTACGGAGCCG
>CAYTHG010000526.1:0-2600 GCA_964437525.1 uncultured Myxococcales bacterium
TGACGATGCTGGCCAGGACATTGCCGGATTCGTCAACCAATTTGGCAACATTTAAATGGTCGTTGGTTATAAATGGCAAACGTGTATCATTGTTCAGCATCGAGTGGTTGGAGCTTGGCTCGTTGATTTTTGTCTCGGCGGCGAAAAATTCAACCGGTTGCATCTGCTCTGATAGCTCGACTGTTTTTTCAATAATGCTGTCTTTCAGGTATTCGGCGTATTCCGGGCATCTGCCGGTGATATTCCAGTCCGGGCCGTAAACCCCAAGCGTGTCGGCGGCTTCGTGTGTATGTGTCGAGTGAATAATAACCCTTGTTCTATTTACCCCGTATTGATCTTCCAGTTCATCCATTAACATATCGACATCGGACATCATCCAGCCGACAAGGTCCAGAGCGGCAATCAGCAGGTATTCTTCATTTTGCTGCAACAGAAGCAATCTCAATTCAAGTTCCGTCTGTTTGCCTTCTACGATTCTGTTGCTGGCGGTCCCGCCCATGTACATAATACAGGGGAAATTATCGTCCGTCGGGGTGATCGTTGCTCGACCTGCCGCAGCATAAAGTTTACCATCTTGCGGATTGCCGAAGATGGCATTTAAGGCTTCGATGCCTTCCTGTTCGATATCGATGTCTCCATCTTCAATTGCATCTGTATCGGATTCGGAAAGCTGATCTATATCGCCATCTGTATTTTTGGAAGAGTTGTCATCTGAGTTGCAAGCTATGAACGCAAACAAAGTAATTACCAGAACAAGGAAGCTCCAAGAGCGATATTTAGACATCTGTAACCCCATCGTGTTAATGCTATTTGTCGCCCTGGACGCTTTTGTCATTCATGCTTTCCGGCTTGGCATCCTCTGCTTTGTCTTCGACCTTCTTATCTGCCTCTTCCTTTTTGGCCTTCTTCTTTTTATCCTTTTCCAGTTGTAGATCTTCTTTCAGAGAATCGAGAGTCGGACCAGCTTGCGGAGCTTTGGGGATATAAGGGGCCACTGGGATTTCTATTTTTTTCTCCATGTCTTCGTCTTTGAGACGCATCTGCATCATGTTGCCGCGCTCTTCAGGTGGACCGAATTTGCCGAGGTGATTTTCGAGAGTGCCTGCCATTTGTTCGGCGGCGATATGACGACAAGCTTTGCGTTGTGCCGTATCGCCCATGGAGTCGCATTCGCCGCGTTTGTTTACATATGCTTCATAGGCATAATCGACGCCGTCTTTGGTGGGATAGCAGCCACAGAACAACAAAGCGCCAATTGCAGCCAACAATAAAAAATGTAGAGTTTTCATGTTCAAGCCTTTTCGTGTCGAAATTTATCAGGAGAACTCTAATTTTACATCGTTTCTGTGTTCCGGGTTTATCTCCCACAGCTTGCGTATATTGAAATTCATCGGTCTTGCAATCAATACATCGGGGAACTGCTGAATTCTGATATTGAACAAATTGACCGATTCGTTGAAGAACTCGCGCCTGTCGGCGATCTGGTCTTCGAGTTCGCTTATGCGGCTTTGCAACTGCCTGAAAGAAGCATCGGCTTTGAGGTCGGGATATTTCTCGACCACGGCAAACAAGGACTTCAACGCACCGCTGATGGCGTTCTGGGCGTTCATCAACTCGCCCTCCCCGCCTGCTCCGTTCGTCATGGAACGCGCCTTGATGACAGCCTCCAGAGTCTCGCGCTCATGCTCCATGTATTTTTCGCAAACCTTAACGAGCTTCGGCAACTCGTCGTATCTTTGTTTCAGGATGACATCGATGTTGCTCCAGGATTTGTCAATGTTGTGCTTCAGGCGGATAAGGCCATTGTATACCATTATCGCGTAGATAATCACTCCGAGAATCAATATCAACAGAACTATAAGAACAATCGAGAGAACCATCATGTTTAAATCCCCTGCCTATAATTGAAGTCGCTTACCAGATACCTGATATTAACATTTATTCTGCTGTAATCACAAAAGATCCAGCAACAATAGAATTCCAATAACCGAGAATATCAGCGTCCCTGCAAAAGACAGGAAACTGATTATTCCGTAATAGCCTTTCAATTCATCTTCCGTGTTTTCTGCAATAACAAAGGGCAAGCCTTTGATCTCCGGCTTGCAGACTAATACCTGTTCATCGGATTGCTTAGCGCGCGACTTTTCGCTCAAAGCTTCTTTTAGAGCTTCGGATTCCATTTCGGTTCGTGCGGCCCCCCATTCCTCTTCATCTATTCGACCGTCGTTGTTTGTATCGTACTCCATCATCTTGAGCTTGTCCTGCTTCAACTCCCTGAGATTCTCGGCCTGCAATTCTTTGATGGATTTGGATTGCTTCCTAAGCGGCATGGCGTGGCCGAGCACATACAGGTGCGCCCCTTCTGGAATCATTTCTTCTATGTATTTTTCATCCCCGGTGCCACGGAAGCCGGTGTTTATGAGAAGGTTTTCGTTGCCATAGATTGTCTGTTTGTGTCCGGCCTTGATCTTCGCGCCGTGAGGCTCTACCAGCACCTGCCCTGTTTCATCCTTCAGGTAAAATGCTGCGGCAGTGGATTCTCTGACGGATTGAAGATGCCAGGTGCGACCGTTGCGACTGCTGCGGATCTGTATGTATTT
>CAYTHG010000527.1:0-2591 GCA_964437525.1 uncultured Myxococcales bacterium
CTTCAGCTACCTCTGGCTCTTCAGACTCGGTAGCTTCCTCGGGTTCATCCTCGGCTACTTCGGGCTCTTCAAGCTCGGTAGCTCCCTCGGGTTCATCCTCTGCTATCTCTGGCTCTTCAAGTTCGATAGCTTCTTCGGGTTCATCCTCGGCTACATCTGGCTCTTTAAGCTCGAAGGCTTCTTCGGTTTCATCCTCGGCTACTACCTCAGGCTCTTCAAGCTCGGTAGCTTCCTCAGGTTCATCCTCGGCTTCCTCGGGCTCTTCAGGCTCTTCAGGCTCGGTAGCTTCCTCGGGTTCATCCTCAGCTACCTCGGGCTCTTCAAGCTCGAAGGCTTCCTCGGGTTCTTCTTCAAACTCACTCATGTCCATGTCTTCTATGACATCGGCAAGTCCGTCATCTTCAAAGGAGCTATCTGGGCTTTCTAATGTGTCGTTGTCCAGGCCATCGAGGTTGCTGATAACTACAATGGCGGTGTCTTCTGCGGTGTCGAAGTCTTCTTCAACTGTACCGTCCAGAGATTCTGCAAGTTCTTGTTTTATATCCTGTATCGCTAATACAGAAGAGGTGTCTTCATCGGAGAAAGACTCTTTGCTGACGCCATCTTCAGGAGTTTCTGTGTCTTCGCTATCTTCTTCAGCTTCTTCGGCTGTTTCGGCAGGTTCGTTAATTTCGTCTGCTTCTTCGTCTTCGTATTTCTCTACTTCGGCGGTTTCTTCAAATTTGTCGGATTCTTCCTGGGTCTGAGGTTCTTCAGCTTCAGGCGTTTCGGGTTCTTCCGAGATTTCTTCTGCATCGGACGGGGTTTCAGCGGTGGCTTCTTCTAAAATGCTTTCGGTGGAGGCTTCAAGGCTTTCCTGCTGCCATTCGTCTTCTTGCGGTTCTTCTGCAAATGATTGCTCAGGTTGAGCTTTCATTTTTATCGAAGTGACCTTGGGAAGTTCTGTAAGCTTTTCTTTCGCACCTTTTTTAGACAGCGCGTCCTTGAACATGTCGGCCCAAGTCGAACTGCTTTCCTCTTTCTCCTCTTCGTCTTCTTTGTCTTCGCCGTTCTCATCGGAATAAGGATCGGTACTGTCTTCCGGTTCCTCTATAAACTTAGAGGGAATTTCCATGTGTTCTTCCGAGGGTTTCTCCTGCTGATCTTCTTTTATTTCTTCAGCTTGTTCGAGCTGTTCTGTTTCTTCAACTGGCTGTTGGTCTAATTCCTCAGCGGTTATCCGTTTGCTTTCTACGGGCTTAACTTCTTCGAATTCTTTTACTTCAGGGGTGCTATCTTCTTGCACATCTTTGGGGACTTCTGCATCGGCTTGCTGGATTGCGCCCGGTTCGGGAGCCGCCGCTTTGAATTGGCCTGTGTGCTTTTTCTTGTCTTTGATTATTGATTCCAGTCTGGAGCCAAGGATTCTCAATATGCCTATGGATGTCGCCGAGCGCTCCGAGTCCAGCGGTTGCTCGCTTTCAACGTAAAAGACCGAAGGACAGCGTCCGCCTACCATAACGGGGAAGACCATGAAATTTTGTGGCGCGGACAAGTCGCGTGCTTCGAGAAATTTGTGCCAACTTATGGAGTCTATATTGTTTCCCTGCCAGGGAGAGTGGTTCATGGCCGCTGCCGAAAACTCAGGCGACGCTTCAATATTCACTTCCAGAAAGGAAGAGTAGGTGGTTAAATCCCCATATGCAGCCGAAACCAGCCCCTTGGCGTAATTGTGATGAATGGAGAAAAAGCAGCATGTTCCGAAACGGCTGGAAAGCATACGGCAAGCGGTTTCAAGGACGGCCTTACTGGACGGTTCCAGGGCTATGGCTTCCTTGATTTCTCCTTCCAACTTCTGCCATTCAGTCAGGTCTGCGGATGTCACCATAATTTTTCCTCGACTTTACTTATTCTAAACAGCGAATAACCAGCGTTCCGGCAAATTTATCATGCAATGACTGCTTACGTGAGTCGATAATAACCCAAAGCTGCCCAAGACCGAAAAGGAACAATGAAATGAAATAAAAAATTTGCCTTACAAGCGATCTCGCAAGGGATGTTCTATCGCCATCCATTTGCACAAGTCTAAGTCTGGTCAGCATTTTTCCAATTGTTTGTCCGGAAAGGCTGTGCAGCAATATTGTGTATGCAAAGAACAGTGAGAAATAAACTATTGCATATGCTTTGATAACTACAGGGTAGTTTAAAGGCAAATTCAATACGCCGCTTGATTCCGGCAGGTTTTCTTTTCCGAACACGGAGATTGCAACAGCCATGAACAGGGTGGTCAGCAGGAAAACTATTACCTGATCTATGATGCCGGACAGCAGGCGTCTCGAAAATCCTGCTGCAACGACATGGATTTCTTCGACAGTTTCTTTTTGCTCATATACCTGTGATTGTGGATTTGCAGTTTCTTTTTGCTTGGCCTGTTCAAACAGAGGTAAGGGGCTGGGTTTGGGTTTCTTTTTGAGCTTGGTCTTTACTGCCTTTGGGCTTTTTGTCGGCTTTGTGCTTTTGGGCGAATCCTCACCGCCCATTGTCCAGGCCGGTTCCTTGGCGTTTGCAACAAAGTTTCCCTGTTGCGATATTTTGGGTACGCTTGGGTTTTC
>CAYTHG010000528.1:0-2586 GCA_964437525.1 uncultured Myxococcales bacterium
TTTCCATGTAGACGCTTTAATGACGACCACTCGCGATTCCCTACCGCTCTGGAAGGAAATCATCGACGAGTATATCAAGCTGGGAATAAAATCCATTCACCTGCGCCCGCTCAATCCTTTCGGTTTTGTCGAGAAAAGCTGGTCGAAGATCGGATACACCGCCGAAGAATTTATGGACTTTTACCGCAAGTCGCTTGATTACATTCTTAAGCTCAACGGCGAGGGTGTAGAGCTTATCGAGCGCATGGCGGCTATTTATCTTACAAGAATGCTTTCGGACCGCGATCCGAATTACCTTGATATTCGTTCGCCTTGCGGCGCGGGAATAGGGCAGGTGGCCTACAATTTTGATGGTCGTATCTACACCTGCGACGAAGCACGCATGATGGCACGTATGGAAGACGAAATCTTCGAGGTCGGCTCCATTGACGAAGTCAGCTATGAAGACATGATGGACTCCGAGCCTGTCAAGACGCTGATTTTTGCAAGTACTCTGGAGAACCAGCCGCGCTGTTCGAGTTGCGTGTACAAAACCTACTGCGGCGTCTGTCCCATCTACAACTACAAAATGCAGGGCGATATCTTCGGTCAGATGCATACCAACCCGCGCTGTAAAATGTCGATGGACAACATGGATGCGATCTTCGAGCACATGATGAGCGGAGATGAATCCATACTCAAGATTTTCGAGCGCTGGATTGCCGTCAAGTTCAGGCAGATAGACGCAGTAGATCCCTTCTGCTGAAAGACGCCATGCAGCCGGATACATATCAGATCATATATTTGGCTGTAACCTATCGTTGCAATCTGAATTGCCGCTATTGTCCCGTAAAAAAGAAAAACATCTCGATGTCTTTCGAGGTGGCCAAGGCCGGGCTTGATTTGCTCCTGCACAAAGGTGTGCGTGAAATCCGCTTTTTTGGTGGGGAACCGCTTTTCGAATTCGATCTGATTCGCAAAATCGTTTCCTACATCGACGGTTCCGGTCTTGCACATAAGGATTTACATTATCGCATCACAACCAACGGTACGCTTTTAGATGAAGAAATTCTCAAGACTATAAAAAGCGATCCGCGTATGCACCTTGTCGTCTCTCTTGATGGCGATCCGGCAAGCCATGAAAAAAACAGATTGGCTGCAAGTGTTAAAGAAGCCGGGCTTTCGTGGCTTGAAAATTACGGGCAGAGACTTTCTGAGTTCTCCGATCCTGTAGTAACTGTCAATATGGTCGTTTCTCCCGACAATGCTTATCGTATGGTGGACAACTTCGGTTTCATTCTCAAAAAAGGATTCAAGAGAATCAACCTTCTTCCGGCTTATTATGTGGAATGGACAGAATCCGAGATAGAGCAACTTCGGCGAGGATTCAACAAGCTGGTGATTTTGATTGAAGGTTTGTGGGGTAGGGGGATAAAGCTTGAAATAGGAAACATGACGACAAATGTGGAGCAGCCCTTGTTTTCGGGCGGAATCTTCATAGATAGCGACGGTGAAATATTCTCAAGCGATATGGTGACGCTCTTGAATTTTGATTCTTCTCGCAGGCAACTTAGCCTGGGAAATGTAGAGAACACTGATATTGTACCCACACTTACTAGCGATGATGCGAAGATCTGGCCACAGCAGTTGAAACAGCTAATTTCCTCGAAAGCATTTTTGTCTACTGAAAAAGTCGATGCGGAGCTTGGAAAGTGGGTTGAGAGTATTTCGGCGATAAAAGAAAAAAACCAGTTTTTTAAGTGTTAAACTGCTGCGTATCCTTGACAGTACCGTAAAAAATAATAAGATGAGCTATTAATTGAATAGTTTGGATAGGGAAAGGGTAATAGAGATGAGATCCCGCATCTTGGCCGTATTGGTAGCGTTTATTTTTGTGCTGGCAGCTTGTGACGACGGTGGCCAAACCGTCGATATCCAGCCTCAATTCGGCCTGCGTTTCGAATGTGAGACGGATAACGAAGGTTGTCCTGTCGATCAGAAAGAAACCAATCTGTCAGGTTATGAGCGCAATTATATGCCGTCTGACATAGCCAGTTTGAATTTCGCGCTTGCTTCTCAGACCGGTCAGGTCTTGGTCGAGTCAAGCGTCAATGTCGCCAGTTCCTGCGAGGATCCTTACTCCTGCATTCTGCCGAATGCACAGGGCTACAAGCTTTTCAATGTGCCTACTTTACAGAACATGTCTTTAGAAGTGAAGGCGTTCAACTCAAGTGATCAACTTATTTGGGTAGGCAATAATGCCGATGTAGATATCTCCGTAGAACAGACTGACCCCAATACGGAAGCTGTTAGAGTCGATATTTACATGCGCAGAATCTCCCGCATAACCAAAGCTTTCAATTGCATGGGAACCGAGCGTTTCCTGCATACGGCTACAGAGCTTCGTAACGGCGATGTTCTTATTGTCGGCGGCGGCAGCATCGTTCGTCAGAATGCCTGTCCCAGCCATATATCCAACGGTCAGCCCTGCGATCTTATCGTAGCCAACAAGCTTGTTACCCTCTACGACCACGAAACCGGCGAATTCATCGAGATGACGCCTCTGAACGAAAAGCGTTCAGCTCATCAATCCGTGCTGCTTAAAGA
>CAYTHG010000529.1:0-2579 GCA_964437525.1 uncultured Myxococcales bacterium
CATTCCAGAGATCATGTTGTCCCATTCTCCAAAACGGGCAAAATGAACCTGATTCGTGTAGTACTGCTCGCGTTCATCGAAATATTTGGTGGTTGTCTGAGCGATATCGCCGACAGGCAAAACCACGAAACTACCAAAACGGAACCCTTCTATACCGAAGGATTGCGTCATACCCGCACCGAGGTACGGATTGAAACCGTCCACTTCCGTATCGCGGCGAACATGGGGAAGTTCCCTGGTGGGCAGAGCGCGGTCGATACCACCTTCCAAGCTGCCGACCCTGGCATCATACATGGAGATAGGTACGTCGGCATTGGCGGGCTTGCTGCCAAGGTTGATTTCAAGCCCCGGCTTATAAAACATGAATTCGACGCTCATCATGTCGGGGAATCTCGACATTAAAGCGGGGTTGGAGTATAAAACCCCAAATCCTTCACCATAAGCCACCTGACTGTTACCTGAGCCCATCGCAGAGATATCGTATCCCATCATCCTGAAACCAGCGGCAGAGGCCGATTCAGGCAAAAAGGCAAAGATTGTCAGCATGATTGTTAAAGACAAGACGGCAGAAAAAGGTCTAAACATATTACGCTTCATATTCCAGTCCTGTATTCATAGACCGTTCGATTTGCGGTAACCGGTTAGGAAGCAACAACAACCCGGGGTGGGCAAGTAAACATTCATAAACCGATAAACGAACAATAGCGTTGGCAATTAGTTTATGCCAACTGTTAGAAAATAATCAACAAGTTTTTACATTTACATACAGATATTGACAGACTGGGAAATATCATCTCTATTTACAATGAGTTACGTCCCACTCAAAAGAAGGAAAAATCAAATATCAATTCTTCAATTTAAAAAATACCACCAACACAACCCAAATATTGCAACTTGAAACTTTAAGAAGATAAGAGCGAGCAACAGTCTGAGCAATTGCGATTTCTTGCCTTATGCTTCAAATACTGGCATCCTTTTTTTTCGGCAATAAATGGAGAGATGAGATGAAAAAGACAAGCGTCCTTTTGATTGCGCTATTGATGGGTTGCTTGATAGCGGCCTGCGAACGCAGCGGGAAAAAGATAGAGAAAAACGCGGTAATTGTTAATGTCAGCATAACTCCAGAGGAAGCGGCAGAAGGCATCGTGAAATTAGTCCGGGCGCCGGACAGCAAGTATTACAACATGGTCATTCCAAAAGACACCAAGAACGGAAAATATCTGATGCTGCCACCTAAAATTGCTGAAAGATATTCATACCCTCTATATTTCAAGATAGCAGTACTGCCAGAAGGAACAAGCCCTCCAGATGATCTTTTAAACCGCAAACGAAAGTAATGACTGATTATTTAGGATCGTCTTCGGCTTTTTCCGCTTCAGCCCCCTCCAGATTAGAGTCAGCTTCAATCGCTTGCTGGCTCTTCTCGCCAGCCAATTTCCTGGCAAGGCTTTCATTGCGATAGCTAGTCGCTTGATCGACAACCTTCGACATCTCAACATCGATCTTCCTGCCGCTGGAAAATTTGCCTAAGACCAGACCCTTCTTCGTCAAGTCGATGATTCTATTGTATTCGGCAATAGCATCATCGAACTTCTCCATCTGATTAAGAATAGCAGCTTTTATAAACCTGATCTCTACAAGGTCGTAACCATCCGGGCTTTGGTAAAAGATATAGTCGTCTTGATGTGCCAGAGCTTCCTCTATCAAGCTCAAGGCTTTTTCTTCCTGTTTATCTCCTGCAAGCAACTGAGCATACAAGGCGTGATAGCGAATACCCACGGGATACAATCCGGATGCCTTTGAAGCAAACTCCAAAGCCTGTCGGTTTTCTTTTTTCGCTCTAAGTAAAAGCGCCATACCTGCATAATATTCAGGCTGTTCAGGGTTCAACCTGAGAGCCGTATTGTTGACTTCGATTGCCTTATCGAGAAATTGTGGCAGGTGCCTTAAGCTGTAGATTCGTGTCAACAGTTTTGAATATTGATACTGAGAAACGGGATCATGTGGCCACATTTCAACGGATTCGCGGGCAAGACTGGCAGCTTTTTCAACAGAACCGTTCTCCAAGGCCAGGGATGCAAGCTGCTTGTAGTTGCCGCTCAAAATTATCCGCATATTGATAGCAAAGCTGGCGATAATCACAAAGGTGGCAAGCATGGTAAAGGCAATACCCTCGATAGCCGTTCCCTTGGATTTATCCAGATTCAGATCGCGGCATAAAATAAATCCCGCAAACAAAAACAGCGTGGCATAGCTTGCAGGACCATCGACATCCAAATCTATGGAAGCGTGCAAGAGCAATACTGCCAGCGACAGTAGGATATAAAATGCCCCCTCCCCTGCTTCGCCGCCTTTTTTGCTGTGCCTCAAGCCAGCCCTGAAAACCACAACAAGCAAAGCTATAAAGAGAGCCAAGCCGATTAGTCCGATTTCCGAAAAAAACTGAACCCAGATATTGTGCGGAGAACGGCTGTACAGAGGTTTGGTCAAATATTTGCGATTGAGATGCTCGAAGGCTCCCAATCCGGCACCATGCGGCTGATGATCCAGCCCCATATTCCAGGCCGTTTCCCAGTAAC
>CAYTHG010000530.1:0-2577 GCA_964437525.1 uncultured Myxococcales bacterium
ATGTGTCCATCAACGGACATATCTTGAAAGAACTCGGAATAAAAGCCGATCCCGAAGTGGATAGGATAATGGTCGATGGCAAACCCATTAAAGAACAACCAAAAAAATATTTCATAATTAACAAGCCGCGCGGCGTCGTGACTACCGCTTCCGACGACTTGGGACGAGAAACCATCTTCGACCTGATAGATCCGCGTATGCGTCTGCGTCTTTTCTCAGCCGGAAGGCTCGACTACGACACAGATGGCGTTCTGCTCTTGACAACAGACGGTGAACTGGTCAATCGCCTGACGCATCCTTCGAGAAAAGTGACTAAAGAATACGTCGTCAAGGTAAAAGATATATTGAGCGAAGAGCAGATAGAAAAGCTCGAAGCCGGAGTAAAACTTGACGGAATACCCACAAAACCGATAAAAGTATATAAGAGTGGCAGAGCCGAAAAAAATAGCTGGTACAGGTTTGTATTGAAGGAGGGGCGTAATCGACAGATCAAGCGCATGATCGAAGCGGTTGAGGGGCGTTGTCTTAAGATAACCCGTATACGCTTTGCCGGGCTTAGCGTCGATGACATCAACCCGGGCGAGATGCGCGAGTTGACAGAACGAGAAATATTGGAGTTGAAAGTCAAGGCCGGTATGGCGACACTCAAAGGCCGAGTCAAGCCAGGCAGACCGGCAAAACGAACTAGTAATAAAAAAGATTGAAATATTTCCAGGAAAATGATTATATTGACTGGAATTAACCTAAACTTAATAGATTATCATGAATGAAGAGAAAAAAGATTTTACGGGCTCATATATGAGCGACAGTGCTGATTCGCTTCCAGCTGACTTGGCGATGTTGAACCATATCAACCAACTGGCGCGCGGTTTCAACTCCACCCTGGAGATGAGCGAAATCATACAGCATGCCATAGGTGCTTTGCCTCAGATGCTCAATGCCGGCAAGTGCTCCATTTTCCTATATGAACCGGAAACCAACGAAATGGTTATGGCCGCCCATAACCACAAAGACATAAATTTCGGAAACGAAGATGATGAAATCAGGATCTCTTTAGACGAAGACCAGATCCTGACACGGGTCATCAAGCAAGATAAAAGCTTGCTGATAAAGGACATAGAAAAAGAGTTGGGAATTGAAAACCGCTCCAAATACAGCTCAAAGTCGTCCATCATCACGTTATTGAAGCTCGGAGAAAACCTCCTCGGCGTCATCAACGTAAACGATCCCATAGGCCGCGAGAGCTTCGATGAAAAAGATTTCTCCATCCTCCTGAACATTAACGAACATCTGGCGACTGCCATTTCCAACGCCAAATTGTTTTTGCATACCAAAAAACTCGCAATAACAGACGGCTTGACGGGTTTGTACGTCCACCGTTATTTCCAGGAAGTTCTCGAAAAAGAAATCATACGTTCGGAGCGTTACCAGAACCGACTTTCTTTATTGATGATAGACATAGATCATTTCAAGAAGGTCAACGACACCTACGGCCATCAGACCGGAGATGCAGTCTTAAAAGATCTGTCCAAAATCCTGAGGCAGCATCTCAGGCGCAGTGACTATGCCTGTAGATACGGCGGAGAGGAAATGACCTTGATACTGACACAGACTCCTTTGGACGGAGCGATGTTGACAGCCGAGAGAATCAGGGAGAGGATCGAAAAGAACCCGATAGTCTATAACGACCAGTCGATAAAGGTAACCGTCTCCATAGGCGTGTCAGAACATGTGGTAGGCGAGAGCAGACCGAAAATAATAGAAAAAGCCGACAAAGCATTGTACCAGGCCAAGGATACCGGTCGCAATAAGGTTTGTACTCTTCAAACCTGTAAGTAAACAACACAAGGGTAGCTGATGGTAATCAAGTGTCCCAAATGCGCAGCCAAATTCAAATTTGACGAGTCCAAGCTCGGCCCTAAAGGTTCCAAAGTACGCTGTAAAAAATGCATGACCGTCTTTGCAGTCAGGCCGCCTGCCCCCAAAACGGCACCGACAAAAGTTAAACCTCCTACTCCCAAAGAGGCAACACCAACAGAAGTTAAACCACATGCACCGGAACCTCTGACACTGACACTTGAAGATTCTCAAGCTGAACCAAAAGCTAAAACCAAGGCCACTCCTGAGAAACCAAAGCCGGAAACAGATCTTGCCGACCTGCTTGAAATCACCAATGCAGATGAGTTCAACCTGAGAGTCAAAACGGACAGTCGCCCGCAAATGCAGGCTCAATCGCCTTACGACTATTCAACACCCGGCAACAAACCTCGGCCTATTGGTAACGGACAAAGGCAATTCGGGTCGAGCAAAATTGTCAGCGCCATAGACAACTCCGCCAACGGCGTAGCACTGGCAGCGGATGCGACTTTAACCATGCCGCGCCCCAAAGAAAATGAGCAGGTGGCAATTAATGAAGAGCTTTACCTGGAGCAGACAGTTAAAAGCGAGGAGATCCCGCCGCAGTTATATAAACTGCGTGAAATAGACTTCGACAGTGAAGACCAGGAAAAGATGGAGCTTAACGCAGATAAGTCCCAACAATACGCCCAGTTGCCCAACGGTCTCAACAACGGCAAC
>CAYTHG010000531.1:0-2573 GCA_964437525.1 uncultured Myxococcales bacterium
GATAAATCCTGAATGAAGACTGGCCTGTTGCCTGCGCGTAAAGCTTGTCATCATCAAGTTTGACTTCTATGGCAAAATCTTCAGAAAGATAATATTTTCCAGGATAGGTTTTTAGTTTTTCAGAAGAAACTTTTGCAGCTTTTCGATATTCCAAAGGCGTTGTTTCACCTTTTTCAAGCAGTTGCATAATCTTCCAGCCCAGTCCGTCTATGATCCCGTTGGCAGTATTGCAAAGCACCACAACAGCGTTTTTGTCCTTCTTGTTGATCCCAAGAAAAGCATGATAGCCGCCGGTCTGCCCACCGTGCCAAGCCAATTCGCCATTGCGCTTGGTGTGCCATCCCAAGCCTATCTTTACCCCCGGAGCACCGACATCCGCTCTAGCTACCTGCGAAAGCTCGAAAGCCTTGCTCAAATTATCCCCTGCTTTTCCTTCTACTAGTGCGGCATTTGCAAACAAAAGCATGTCGTTGACATTCGAGCGTATTCCTCCTGCCCCTGAAAATATGCCCAACTCCCAATTTGTAGAAGGAGAATTATCCATGTTGTGAGAGGCTGCCAGCAGCTTTTTGCGCTTGTCGTCCAGCTTTATAAGCGTATCAGTCATTCCCAATGGCTTGCAGATACGCTTTTGAAGCATTTCTTCATAGGTCATACCGTCTTTCATTGCCAGAATATGCCCCAAAAGCGCCACTCCCAGATTTGAGTATTGATATTGTTCGCCCGGTTTGCGCGTCAGCTTGTAATTAGAGAGAAAATCGAACAGCATTTTCTCCGTGTAGTCCACATAAGGATCATTGGGATCTTCTGGATTCATATTGCCGGGCAGCCTGGGCAGAGCCGATGTGTGCTCGGAAAGATGCGCCATTAAAATCGGCGTTTTCTCATACACAGGTGCTTTTACCCCTGCCGGCAAATGTTTTTGCAATGGATCGTCAAGCTTGACAGTGCCCTCCTGAACCATCTGAGCCAGAATCACGGCAGTAAACACTTTCGAAATCGAGCCGATTTCATAAAGCGAGCTTGCGTCCGGTTTCGCCTGGCTTTCTTTAGATAGCTTACCAAATCCATAAGTGCTCGATTTTCCATCTTTAATTATTCCGACAGCCAGACCAAACACCTGACCGTCATCGACCAAGGGCTGCGCCAGTTCGGAGATTTTGTCATCGACTTGGCTTTCCTCTGCCTGCAAAACAGGTAAAAGCATAAACATGGCAATAATCGCGAGGAACTGCGTCTTTCTGAACATATCAACCCCTTCTTTAATATGGTTTTTCTTAGATTTCACTGCACCGATATATTTTCTAAACCACAATCAATTAAAGATTATTCCCAACTTTCTATGGATGCCAAGTAATTAACTCCAATCCTTGATAATTCAAGATTCAGACTTAGATTAATTCCTAAGCGGGCAAATAGTTCATTGAATATGGCATCTATTTGTTTTTATTTAATATTAAGCTATTTCTCTTATATTTTCTATCCTTGTCCGCTTGATTTGTAAACGCAGAAAAAGGAAATACGTATCATGGAGAAGAAAAAACGAAATATCTGGCGACTGGGCATAGGCGTCCTGATTGGAGCGTCTCTCGGATTCGCCTATTATTATTTTGTCGGCTGCAACAGCGGCACTTGCCCGATCACATCGAATCCATATATCACCACCGCATACGGTGCCGCCTTCGGCGCTGTCCTGACTTACTGAAAGGCGGTTGACGGATGACGATGGGGCTTTTAAGCATTTTCGGGGCCGGGCTGTTGACTTTCCTAACTCCCTGCGTACTGCCATTGATTCCTATTTACCTGTCGGCATTGATAGGCGGCAACGTATATGACCTTCAGGGTCAAGGACGCGGGCAACTTGTCTTCCGCTCTCTCTTGTTTTCTTTCGGATTCATACTTGTATTCACGCTGATGGGCTTGACCGCCTCGTCCATCGGGTCATTGCTTGTCGATCATAAAGCAGGCTTGCAGATAGCCGGAGCAATACTGATTCTGGCCTTCGGACTAAAATTCCTGGGCGTAATACGCATTCCGTTTATGGACCGCATCATGCGCGCCGACGACCGAAAGATGCAAACCAGCTTCGGTGGCATTAATGCTGTCGTGATGGGCGTAGTCTTTGCCGCCGGTTGGTCGCCCTGCGTCGGTCCGGTCTTGGGTTCCGTTCTAACCTACACAGCCTCCACCGCTTCCAACCCGGCAACAGGAGCGCTTTACCTCGGGGTCTATGGATTAGGATTTGCCCTGCCCTTGATACTGACAGCCGCATTTGCCGAAGCAGGAGTGAAATTCCTGAAAAAGATCAATCCTTACCTGCCGCGCATAGAAAGAGGCATAGGAATCTTTCTGGTAGTAATCGCTTTCTCTCTGGTAGTCGAAGCCGGAATAGGCTCCGTAGACGACAAAGACAGCGCCGAACAACAGGCATTTTTAGAATCACTCACCACCACCGAAAGCGGCGAGCATCTACCTGTCATGCTGGAACTCTATTCCGAAGACTGCACCATCTGCGAGGGCATGAAACCCATCGTCGATTCGATCACCAACCAGTGCCACGGCAAGCGTGTACT
>CAYTHG010000532.1:0-2568 GCA_964437525.1 uncultured Myxococcales bacterium
GAGTATCTGAAACAGCGGATAACAGACCACTTCAACAAAATCAGCATTGAGACCGACATGAAAAAAGCAACAGATAATTTAATTCGAGAAAGCATTTAAAATCCCGGTATCAAAATTGAGATAGAAGATTCATCAATAAGCTTTAACTGCTTGTATAGTTTCACCCTTAAGTAAATATAAGTTAACATCGACTTCGTATTTGCCAATTAATTTAAATAAAAAAACAAAAATATTGGCAAAAGCTTTCTATTTAATGTATTAGTGTCCTTCTTGTTTTGGAAGTATTTGTAATAGTTGCGATGTTTACCGCTTAAAAGACTGAAATCTCAAAAAAGACTTGCAATTTGAGATTGACGGTGGTATCAAACGCACTCGGTTTCGCCGAAGAATAAATGCGGAAAGGATGTACATAATGTCTAGAGTGTGTTCAATCTGTGGGAAGGGCCCGGCTGTCGGTAATAACGTAAGCCATGCTCACAACAAAACCAGACGCCGTTTTCTGGCAAACGTACAGAGGATTCGCGTCTATGAAAATGGTGGAGTGAAGCGCAAGTATGTTTGCACCCGCTGCATCCGTTCTGGCAAAGTCCAGAAAGCTCCTGTAAAAACCTTCAGCAACATCGACTAAGCAAAATTATTGATTTGGCTTTTTCGCTGACGGCGTTACGGAACTGAAAATTTGTAGACCGGATTTCACCCTGTTCTGATACTCACGTTGAAGTTCAGGGTGTTCGTTTATGTGCTCTCTGACTCCCCTAAAAGTCAGGCGATGTAGGATGCAGGGACCGATGTCCTTGATTGCAGCTTTGTGTGCCTTTACGCCGTAACCCTTGTGCTTGGCCAATCCATATCCCGGATAAAAAGATTCTGCCGCATCCATCCAGAAATCACGAACAACTTTAGCGACTATTGAAGCCGCCGCAATGTTTGAGGACTTACTATCGCCTTTAACGAGCGTTTGCTGGCGGAAGGGTGTGCATACCCGCCTGTTGCCGTCTATGAGGCACAGCGGGGGCATCTTGAGCCTCTCCGACGCCTGGTCAATAGCCTCTGACATGGCTTTCAGGGTGGCTTGCAGTATGTTTTCTTTGTCTATGATTTCAGGGCTTGAAAAAGAGATACCGATTGCAAGGGCGTTGTCGAGAATGTCCCCGTACAAAACATTACGCTTGGCTTCGCTGAGCTTCTTGGAGTCGTTGAGACCTTCGGGTATATAACCATCTGGAAGGGCGACTGCGGCAGCCACTACCGGCCCGGCAAGCGGACCTCGACCTGCCTCATCTACTCCGATGATATCGGTAATACCTTGTTTACAGAGAATCCTTTCGACGAAACCTATAGAAAGGTCGTCGGTATCGAAAAGGGATACTGCGTCAGGCTGGATGCCACTCTTCACAAGAGCGGTATATTAGTTGCTGAAACGTCTGCGCTCTGGGATACGGGCAGCTTTGCCTCTGAGCTCGCGCAGATAGTACAGGCGATTACGGCGAACTTTACCGTGCTGTACCACTTCGACTTTGTCGATCAGCGGCGAATGCAGGGGGAAAGTACGCTCCACGCCGATTCCGTAAGAAATCTTACGAACGGTGAAGGTTCCACGAATTCCGCCTTTTCTGGTGCGAATTACGTCACCCTGAAAAACCTGAATTCTCTGCTTCTCACCTTCACGGATTTTGAAGTGGACTCTTAGACGGTCACCTACGCGAATAGCGGGGATATCGTCTCTTAGCTGCTTATTTTCGAACTCTCTAATTTTTTCGTGGGCTTTCATCATCCGCCTCTCAATCTTACGTTACCTCGTGAGTTGAAAGATACTAACGATAATTCTTAAAATTGCAACAATTCTTTTAATTTTCTTTTAAAATATCTTCAAGCTCGATTTTATCTTGTTTTGTAAGCACTATTTTTTCAAATAAATCAGGCCTTTGCTTCATCGTTCTAAGCAAAGACTGGGTGCGTCTCCAACGTCCTATCTTAGCATGATTCCCGGACAATAACACCTCGGGAACCTCCATATTTTTAAAGCCTCGGGGCTTTGTGTATTGCGGGTACTCAAGCAAGCCGTTCTGAAAACTCTCCTCGGTAGTAGATTGTTCGTTTCCCAACACACCGGGTATGAAGCGCGATGTGGCGTCAAGGAGAACCAGCGAGGCCAGTTCGCCGCCTGTCAGCACGAAGTCGCCTATGCAGAATTCTTCATCTACATATTTTATGCGTGCGCGTTCATCCAAGCCTTCATATCTGCCGCACAAAAGCACCAGATGTTTTTCGGTAGACAATCTTTTTGCATGTTCGTGGTTGAAAGGCTTGCCCTGAGGCGTGAAGAAAATGACCTTGGCTTTCTTTTTTGCATTGGCCGCTTTTATGGCGCGACCAACTGGCTCTGGTTTCATCAACAGGCCAGCACCGCCACCGTATGGGCTGTCATCGGCAGTTTTGTGCTTGTCGGTGGCGTAATCGCGTATATTGACGACATTGATCTTCAATAGACCTTCACGACAAGCGCGGCCAATCATGCCTTCTTGAAGATAGGACTCCACGAGCCCCGGTAACAATGTCAGGATATCA
>CAYTHG010000533.1:0-2567 GCA_964437525.1 uncultured Myxococcales bacterium
TATTGCCTGCGCCCGTGAAATCGTACGGTTCTTCAAAAAATACGATGTCCCGCTGGTCGTGGACCCATTGGCTGTCCCCACCAGAGGTCGTCGCCTTGCATCGCCTGAGGTCGCCGAATATGTGAGGGACAATCTTCTGCCTCTGGCAAGCATAATCACTCCCAACGCAAGCGAAGCTTCCTGGTTGTCTGGCATCAAGGTGACAAATGGCAACAGTGCGGAAAGAGCGGCAGAAAAGATCGTTTCTGATCTGGCAAAATCAGTTGCAATCACAGGTGTTATCGAAAACGAAATGATCTGCGATCTTTTCTTTGATGGTAGTCATATGCAATGGTTCCGCTCGCAGATGCTTGATGTCGGCGACGTTCATGGCACAGGTTGTCATTATTCTTCGGCTATTTGCGCCTATCTTGCACAAGGTGAATCCTTAAACAGTGCGGTGCAAAAAACCAAGCGAAAAATGAGCTATTGGCTTCGCAACAAGCTGCTGAACCCCACAGGAAAAATGAAATTTATAGATTCCTAGCGGCTAGCCTTAGCTGTCTTGTTTGTTTTCTCTTCAGATAATTTATTTTTACAAGTGGAAAGCGCATCTAAAGCGAAGGCGCTGGTGACTGCCTTTGACTCGAAGAAGGTTCCCTGGCGTTCTATGTAAAAAGGTTCCGCAGCAAAAGAACCGTCGCTGTTTTGCATGTTCAGCAGTGTTGACAGCAGGGATATATCCTTTTCTCCCAGTTCTTCTTTCAGTATGCACAAAGCTGCTGTGCCTAAGGCATGTTCTAAGGCATTGCCGAAGCTTTTTCGTTTTCCCAAGAAATTTTCAAGCTCTGAAATGATCGAGGGCGATAGGTGTTCGAGTTCGGTATTGGCTCTGATTGCACGAGCCATGAAATAATAAAAGGACAGGGGTGTCTTGTACCAGATGTTGCAGGCGCGGACTTGTTCGATTTGTATATGCTGCTGCAGGAAAGCCGTCAGTTCGGCAGGAACAGAGTTTTCCAGCGAAAGGTAGTAAAGAATATTGGCGTTTGCGGCGCAGTCTATGTCTTTGTTTTCGAGGTTCACCCAAGTGGTGAAGGCTCCGTTTGGCTTTTTGTTCTTTAAGAAAACCTTGGTGTCATGCGAGGTCGTTTTGCCGGCTTTTATCAATGCGGCGCGGGCACATGCAGTGTCATCGAGATCGTAAGGCATGTTCGAGTTTCTAAAACCATGTTGCCAGTAGCGCCAAAGGTCGCCGGGTTCTTTGATGGATAGCAGGTAAGCCGCCGCTTTGTCTGAGGTGCGCTTGGCCTTTGGATTTTGTATTCCGGCAAGTGCATCGAGAACGAAAGTGGTAGGGAAGGTCGAATGGTCGCTTTCGCAGGAGAAAAAACGCCCCTGTCCATGACAGAAGCTGCTTGGAAACTCCCCCGAGTCGAGTTGAGCGTCTTCCAGGAAATTCAAGGTGTTTTCTATGGCTTTATTCAGTGTTTCGAATTTGGGTTCTTTCTGTCTGTTGCACGAATATGCATTGCAAACCATTGCCAGTATAAGCAGTATAAAGATAAACGGAATTTTCGCTCTTTTAGGCATTGATATCTGTTTCATTGTTAGTTCTGGATACTTTAGCATTTAAAAGACCTGTTTTCAAAATAGAGCTTTGCCGATGCGCGTTTTTGCTTCATCCGGGAATCTGCTATATATGTGTTCCACTTGTTTTCTTGAAAGGTTCCACTATGATGTTTAGAGCTGAAGGCGATAGATTGACATTCAAAACCCATTATTCCTGGGGTCTGAAGCTCAAGACCGGCCTTGTGATTTTTACTATGGCTTTGGTGTTTTTTGCTGCAATGGCATTGTTTGTAAACGATTCCAATGTTAAAAGCCTCTCCGGCTCAATGCACTACATATACTTTGGCGGTGTTGCATCTGTGCTTTTGCTGATGTTCATGGTGTATTTCTGGTTGTATATGCTTTCATTTATCATCATTGACAGGCAAATGCGTTTGTTGATTTTGCATCCCCTCGTACCGTTTATGCAACGAGGCCGTTTTTCATTCGATGAGATCGGCTCGATTTTGTTTCGACAAGAGCTTTTAAAAAGCACGGCAATGGGTGCCCGTTCTCCATATGCGAAAGACAACGTGGAAATTCATGCCACTTACCAGATATTTATTTTGATTAACGATGTTGAAAAAAAGGTCTGGAAAAGCAGCGATAAGAGCGACGCAATGCAATTTGCTTCAGAGTTGGCCGACTACCTGAATGTGGAATTGATTGAACATGGAGAAGCATCGGTCTAGTTCTTGGCGAGAATTTCGTCTTCCGTTTGGTTATTAAAGCGTTTTGATCTAGAATACCTACTTAAGCGTTGTACCTTATTTGGGGAAGTTTCCATACAAGTAGAAGAGTTTCACTGATTGGGCTCGTATTTTTGCATCTGGAGCCTGATTGCTTTGCAGGAAGTCTTGTTTGTTCTTAGCTTGCAGAAGCTTAGAGACCGGGAGGGCTTTAGCATGAAGGAAACCGATTCTAAGAACGGAAGAAGGGGGACTGCGTTTTTGAGTCACCCGGCTGTCTGGTTTATA
>CAYTHG010000534.1:0-2552 GCA_964437525.1 uncultured Myxococcales bacterium
CGGTGTTGATTATTGATGTGGATGACGATGAAGCGGGAATCAAGAAAGCCCGTGCGTTTGTGAAGAAGCGTAAGCCAAGCTTTCCGGTGTTGTCGGACAAGCACCACATCGTGGCGGGGCATTTCTTTGGCAGCAGCCTAAACCTTCCGTCCATTTATCTTATGACTGGCGACGGCATCATCCGCTATGTATCACATGGCGGAGACACACAGACTTTGAAGCAGTTAACGGTGAAGACCCGTGAGTTGCTTAAAGCATCGCCTGTTTCGCTCAAATCTCCAGCCACCAAAAAGAACAAAGGCATTGTGGTCTGGAAATTGAAGGCTAATGAAGGCATTAAAGATGCCGATGTGAACCTGCTCTCAAACTTTGTTACGAATCAGGTGGCGAAATATTCGGGTGCAAAAGTTATTTCCGAGGATGATATTCATACGATACTGAAGGGTGAGGAAACCCGCCAGCAGTGCGGGGCAGAGGACACAAGTTGTGTAGCGGAGATTGGCAATGCCTTGGGTGTTCCTGAGGCTGTCAGTGGCGACATCGGTAAACTGGGCGACATCTGGATGCTGAATCTACGGCGTATTAACGTACACACGGCGGAAGTTATTGCCCGTAGCAGCCGTCAGGTTGAAGGTCAAATTGATGATCTGCTACTGTCGATTCCATCTGCCGTTGCAAAACTTTTCGGTGTAAAGCTCTCGGATCAACCGGGGAGACTCGTGATTAGCAGTGAGCCAAGCGGAGCTATGGTAATAATTGACGGAAAGCAAGCTGGTATTACGCCGTTTAAGCAACGCCTGCCGGAGGGAAACTATAAAATTGAGATTTCCAGCGACGGTTATTTTCCTGAAAAAGAATCTATCGAACTCAAACCCGGCGAGCGTAAAACTTTGTCAGTTACACTAAAAAAACTTCCGATGAGCGTTTATGGCAAGTCGGCCTTTGGTGTGTTTTTCTCAGGTGTCGCCTTGGTGGGACTGGGTGGAATTGGCACCTGGCAACAAAGCGTTGCTACTGACCAAGCCAACAGCGACAGGCGGCATAATAGGGATTCATCGGGTGCGGAATCGAGTCGGGACACCTGGAAGGCCGTGTCGATTGCCGGTTATGCTGTAGGCGGTGCGGCGATGGCAACCGGCATCGGCTTGTGGATCTACGATGCAGTGCGGGATAAAAATGTGGATACGAATAAAGAAAAACAGACCCTTGGTTTTGGCGTTGCACCGTCAAGCGAAGGCGTGGCTATTATGATTCAGGGGAGATGGTAAAATGCGATACGTAACACTTGCTCTGCTTTTATTTGTGCTTTTTGTAGCCTCTTGCAGTGGCAGCCAACTTGAAGACTACGGCGGCAGGGGCGAAGAATGCTATGCGGATAAAACCTGCGATGAGGGGCTTGAGTGTATCGGTGGTATCTGTGCTCCGGTTCAGGTGGACGGCGATGCAGACTTGACACCTGATGGGGATAAAGAACCCGATACCGACGGCGACGAGCCTGTCGCGGATGGCGACCTGGAAGTTGAGCAGGACAACGACCGTGATTTAATTGAGGATGAAATTGACGACGAAACGGATAATGACAATCCACCGGTTGACGGTGATTTGGATAGTGAACCAGATACGGATGACGACTTCGATTCCGAGCAGGATGAAGATCCGGCCTGTGACTGCGGCCCGGATGTTACGGACTGCTGCGATGGTTGCAATTACATCATCGGTTCATGTACGCCCGCCGATGAACACGCCGTAGGCGGAAGCTGTAATAGTGGCGAGTGTCTGATAGACGCCTGCGGGGACGGTTGGCTTGTCTCCGTGGATAGGCGAAGTTGCGAGCAGGAGGTGAACGTCAAGCGGCACAGCGGCTGGTTTGGAGCGGGAAGTCTGCTCCTCAATGAGGTTCACGGCGCTTATGGCGTTTTTCAAGCAATGAAACGTAATTGTAAAAGATAAAGAAATGATGAGTGATACAGGAATAAACCGAAGGAGGAAGACAGATGAATCGACGATATAGACCTTTTTTACTCGCGAGCGTCTTTGGCGCCGCTTTTCTTGTGGCATCTTTGTCGGCTTTTGCCGAAGCTCCGCAGCTTGTGGGTTTTTCGGGCGTGATTTTCGAGGACGGCCAATGCTGCGGTTACTCCTATCAGGGGCCGATGCAGTTCAAGCTATTCGATGCCGCTGAAGCTGGCAATGAGCAATGGAGCGAGCGTCACGGTAGCGTGTCGGTGGATGAAGGCTATTACAGCGTGAGCTTGGGTGTCTCCAACCCGATAGGCGCAGCCTTGCTGGTCGGTGATTTGTTTTTGGAGGTCGCCATTGAGGGCGAAGCTCCGTTTTCGCCGCGCATCCCTTTAACCAGCGTGCCGTATGCACTCGTTTGCTCGGAGGCTGCAAACGCCGAGACCTTCCAGAACATGGAGCCGGGAGACTTTTCGATGTCGGGCCATTCGCACGGCTGGGCGGATATAACAGGCAAGCCGACAGAATTATCGCCCGCTTCACATACGCACGGTAGCAGATATATTTCCGACTGGCCCGCTGTGCTTTCTGAC
>CAYTHG010000535.1:0-2549 GCA_964437525.1 uncultured Myxococcales bacterium
CAAAAGCTGAAAGAACATTGCAAAGGCGGTAAGCTTCTGGATATAGGCTGGAGTTGGCCGTGGATTATTGAAGATGTCCGTAGTGCAGGCTTTGATATTGCCGTTCAGGAGCTTGTGCAGCCTTATTCGCAAATAGGGCGTCAGCACTTTGATTTGGATGCGCGTCAGGGAGAATTGACAGAAACTTCATGGCCTAAAGATCAATTCGATGCCGTGACGCTTTGGGAGAGTTTGCAGACTATTAAAACTCCTTGGAATGCGCTTCTAGAAATAAAGAAGCTCCTTAAGCCGGATGGTTTGCTTATTATGAGTATTCCCAACTACGACAGCTATTTAAGGGAGATTCAGCGTAAGAATTGGCCTTTTATGAATCCCGATTGTTTCCCGCATTGTTTTACAAGGCAGGCGCTGATTAAAATGATCGAGCCGCTTTTCGATATTGTCGAGATACAGAGCTTTGAAAGTGTCGAAGCCCGCAGGATTATCGGACGGATGCTGTCTGAGAAAAAAATCCGTGCAAACGAAAAAGACTTCAGAGCTTCAAACCTTTTGTTGGTCGCGCGTAAAAGTTGATTTTTGTTTTTTATTAACAAAAAAGGGCTCACGCCATCTGGCGAGAGCCCTTTTAATTTTAATAACCTGCAAGATCAGACGACGCGCACGGTCCAGTCGAATTTGTCTTCCAGTTTGCCGGTCTGAATTCCTGTCAGGGTTTTGTAGAGCTTGGTAGTGTTTTCACCCGGTTCTCCGTTACCGACTTTGTGATCCACACCCTTGTGGGCAAAGACGGAAATTCCGGTGATGACGGCAGCGGTTCCGCAGGCGAAAATCTCTTTGATTTTGCCATTGTCTATGTCCTTGCAGACTTCTTCGACATCCAGCAGCGATTCCTCGAATTTATAGCCCATATCGGGAATCAGTTCACCCAGAGAGAAGCGAGTGATGCCGGGCAGGATAGTGCCTGTCAGCGGACAGGTTTTGACTGTGTCTTCGTAGACGAACATGATGTTCATGCCGCCCATTTCTTCGATGTACCTGTGCTCTTTGGCATCCAGCCATACGTTTTGGGCGTATCCTGCGTCCTTGGCTTCTTTTAAAGCCTTCAAGCTGGCTGCGTAATTGCCGCCACATTTGGCCATGCCTGTTCCGCCTTCGGCTGCACGGGCGTAGTTCTCGCTGGTGGCGATTTTGACGGCCTTGAAGCCATCGGCGAAGTAACCCGAGACGGGCGAACAGATGATGAAGAACAGGTACTCGCTGGCAGGCTTTACGCCCAATTCTGCGTTGACGCCTATCATTGTCGGGCGGAGATAGAGCGAATAGCCGTCTTGTGAGGGAACCCAGTCTTTCAATTCTTTTACGAGGGTGTGGTAGGCTTCAAGCTGGAGTTCGACGGGGACTTCCGGCATCATCAAGCGAGCCGCAGACCGGTTGAAGCGCTTGGCGTTCATTTCGGGACGGAAAAGGCCGACACCGCCGTCGGGCAGTCTGTAGGCTTTGAGACCTTCAAAGATTTCCTGGCCGTAATGGAAGACAAGGGATGCGGGGTCGAGCACCAGTGGCTCGTGCGGGCCGATCTTGGCGTTGTGCCAGCCTTCTTTTTCGTTCCAGCGGCATGTAAACATGCGATCACAGAATACCTGTCCGAAGCCCAAAGGTTTTGACAGAATTTCTTTGGGATTGCGTAGAAGTTCAGCAGGAATATCTTGCACTTCGATCTTCATCATCGGTTACTTCCTCCCTGTGACGGATTGATATATAGAAAAATTTGTTTCGATTTGTAAAACGCGATTTGCAAGCATGACCATAACAATGTACATGTTTAGATATTAATATCAAGAATATTCGCCGGGATTTTGCAAGAATTAAGCTTGGTCCGAATCTTCGTAAACTTTTTCATCAGAATATTCGAAACCGACCGCATCTTCTTCAATATCGCGGCCTAAGGTCGGTTGCTTCGATCTTTCCTGATACCATTCGTGTTGAATGAGCATGTTCATGATTTCGTTTGTCCCGGTCCAGATCATCATCAGGCGCAAGTCTCGCAGCAGTCGTTCGACGGGGAAGATGTCGGTATAGCCTATGCCTCCCATAACCTGCATGGCTCGGTTGACGGCATCCCAGCCAGCTTCGGTGCAGAACTTCTTAGATTCCGATACCATGCGGCGCGGGTCTTCTCCGCAGTCCGCCTTTGCAGCAGTAGCCCAGACAAGCGCTCGGGCTGCATCCAGCTTTGTTACGGCTTCGGCAATATGGAAATTGACGCCCTGGAATTTCATTATCTGCTTTCCGAAAGCTCTTCTCCTGGTCGAATAGCGTGTGGCGACCTCAATTGCTGCACGCCCTGAGCCTATTGCACCGGCGGCGGTTGTCAGGCGTTCGGGAACCATCATGCGGTTGAATACTTCGGCCCCGCGATTGGTGCCGAGAATTACGTTCTTTTTTGGAACCTTTGTTCCGTGGAAACTGATTCTAGCTGTACCACTGCCACGGGCACCCATCAATCCGTAAACATGATCCACTTTTACGCTGTCGTCTCTATCTACCAG
>CAYTHG010000536.1:0-2547 GCA_964437525.1 uncultured Myxococcales bacterium
TGGAGTTGTTGCGATATACCGCGACCGCTTTGAGTCCCAATTTCCACGCGGCGATATAGGTGTCTATGATTTCATCTACCGAGATTTCTTCGGGCAGGTTGACGGTCTTGGAAATGGCTCCCGAGATGAAATGCTGTGCGATGGCCATCATTCTGAGGTGGCCCATGTAATGGATGGAGCGTTTGCCGTTCATGGGGCGCAGGGCACAGTCGAAGACCGGAAGATGATCGGTCTTGAGGTGCGGAGCGCCTTCGATGGTGTCGTTTTCTTCGATGAAGGCGATTATTTCGCTTATGGCTGAGCCGGTATAACCCAAGCGCTTCAGGGCTCCCATGACTGTATTGTTGACTATCTTGAAAGTTCCGCCGCCTACCAGCTTTTTGTATTTTACCAGGGCGAGGTCAGGTTCGATGCCTGTGGTGTCGCAGTCCATCATGAACGAGATTGTTCCGGTGGGAGCCAGAACCGTTGTCTGGGCGTTGCGATAACCGAACTTGGCGCCCAATTCCTCTGCCTCGTTCCAGGCTTCCTGAGCGGCTTCTATCAGGTCGTTGGGTACTGAATCGGATTTGATCTTGTTCAATGAGTCGCGGTGTTTATTGATAACTCTTTTAAAAGAGTCGATGTTCTTCTCGTATTTGGAGAATGTTCCCAGTATTTCCGCCATTTTTGCAGACTGGGCATAAGCACGGCCTGTCATGATTGCGGTTATGGCTCCTGTGTAGGCGCGGCCTTCTTCGGAGTCGTAGGGCAGTCCGCGAGACATGACCAAAGCGCCGAGGTTGGTGTATCCCAATCCCAGGGGACGATAAAGATGGCTGTTGGCAGCGATTTTTTCTCGTGGGTATCCGGCGTTGTCTACGATGATATCCTGAGCCAGAATGAAAGTGTCAACGGCTTTTTTGAAGGATTCGATATCGAATTCACCATCGGCGGTGCGGAACTTCATCAGGTTGAGCGATGCCAGATTACAGGAGGAATTGTCAACGAACATGTATTCGGAGCAAGGGTTGGATGCTCTTATCAACTCTGTGTCGGAAACCGGGTTCCAGTCGTTGATGATGGTGTCGAACTGAAGTCCGGGGTCGCCGCAGTCGTAAGTGGATTCGGCGATTTTGCGGAGAACATCCTGCGCTTTGTATGTATCCATCTTCTTTTTGCTGACGATGGAGCGTGTGTACCATGTGTCGTCGTCGATGACGCGCTTCATGAATTTGTCGGGAACGCGCACAGAGTGGTTAGCATTCTGGAAAAACACTGATGAATAAGCTTCGCCGTCAATGGAGCCGTCGTAGCCGGAGTCAATCAAGGCCCAGGCTTTCTTTTCTTCTTTTGCCTTGCAACCGATGAATTCCATGATGTCCGGGTGATCGACTTCGAGCATGACCATCTTTGCAGCTCGGCGCGTTTTACCGCCCGATTTGATGACACCGGCGAAGGCGTCATAGCCTTTCATAAAGGAAACCGGACCGGATGCGTAACCGCCGGTGGACAGGCGCTCGCGGGAGGCGCGCAGGCAGGAAAGGTTTGTGCCAGTGCCGGAACCGTATTTGAAGAGCATTCCCTCGGTTTTGGCGAGGTCCATGATGGATTCCATGGTGTCTTCGATGGCGTTGATGAAGCAGGCCGAGCATTGCGGGTATTCTTCGACACCGACGTTGAACCATACAGGGCTGTTGAATGCGCCTTTCTGGTTGATGAGCAGGTGAGTCAGTTCTTCTTCAAAGATTCTGGAGTCCTCTTCTGTGGAGAAGTGACCCTGCGAAAGTCCCCATTTGGCTATCGTTCTTGCTACTCTATCTACCAGATCCCTGACGCCGACTTCACGGTCAGGAGTGTCGAGTCCACCACGGAAGTATTTGCTTGATACTACATTTGTGGCAAGTTGCGACCAGGTTTTGGGAACTTCGATATCTTTTTGCTCGAAGATCGTTTCGCCTTTGTCGTTTGTAATGGAAGCGGTGCGTTTTTCCCATTCTATTTCGGCGTAAGGATGTTTTCCCGATTTTGTGAAGAAACGCTCTATTTTGAGGCCTTTTTCTGGTTTGGCGAAGGTCTCTACCTTGATTCTGCAGTGACCGCCATTGAGTTTTTCTACAAGGTCCATTGCATCGTTCTCCACTTCTGCCTCTTTCAAGAACTTCTTTTTGCTCTCTTCCGAAATATCAGCGACTTTTGCACATTGTTCTTTGTCTTTTGCAACGGCTTTGGAGCTTATTGTCCGCTTTCTCGTTTCTTTATCCATTACGCACCGCCTTTTCCCTAAATTGGCTTCAAACTGTCAAAAAAAAACCATAAAAATTTGTTAGCCGTCTTTGCTTTCAAAACGGCTTAAATATTTGATTCTATGTTTTATATTGCCCCTGCCGACAAAACAGGTGGTAACTCAGTACAAACGATTGTCCCGTTTCCAATACTTCAATTCGACTTTCGCGGACTGCTATTTTTGGTAACAAACTGAAAAAGCCTTGTCAAGCAAAATTACTAGATATTGTCATGCTCAAAGAGTGAACACACAACATATGGTGTACTCCTCGGTTTGCATTG
>CAYTHG010000537.1:0-2535 GCA_964437525.1 uncultured Myxococcales bacterium
ACGCCGCTTTCCAATGGCATTCTTCCAAGGCAGGCTCACGCGGTCCCATAAAGCGGATTATATCGTCTACACCAACGACGATCTTTTCCCCTTCAACTTCGGCGCTGCTACCCGGCAGCAAAGGCAGAGATGATGTACCCGCAACATCTCCAGTATAAACCACAAAGCTGTCATTGACTTCTTCCGGCAATCTCAAACCCATCAGGTATTGATCGAACTCAGAGTACTTGGGGTTTTCGTAGAAAAGTCGGAACAGGTTTTCACCGGAAAGTTCCTCAAGCATACTTCCATACATAACGGAACCTGAATTGAAATAGTATGACCAATGCTGATTGAAATCGTTTGCATTGCCCCCATTACAGTAATTATCGTCTCCGGGTTCTATAGGGAAACTTTCGTCCGAGCCGGTAGGCTCATAGCCCCGCAAAAGGCATTGCCTGCCCTGATCGTTTCCAAGATCGAAATCCACGCTAACCAGCCACTGATGACCGAACTCATGCGCCATCAACTCGGAACCGGTGAGCGGGTACAAACCATAAATAGGGGGGATTTGGGCTTGATCGTCGGGATTATCCGGCAACTGTGCCACCTCGCTCATTTTGACGGCCTGGCGCAGTTTGTGATTGAAGCTGCAAAAAGAATCGCCCTGACTGGCCCAACCGCGCCCTATGCCCTGCGAAGGGGAGTGTACAGGCCAGCCCTGCTGAACGTTTGTCATCATATTCAACATGCCGCCTGTGGAAAAGACAAAAACAGCATCGTAAATATCCGGGTGAGTCTGGTAGAAATTGCAGGTAACTATCGACAACCAGACATTGGGCATTCCGGCTGTCAGCATATCAGAGAGCCTGCCATCGGTATCTTCGACCAAGGCAATTTCTCCAACATTGTGATCCTCTGCATACGCGTCATTTGCATCCAATGCACAAAGCGAAAATACGGCAAGCAATAAAGCTATAAACGACACTTTTATTCTAGAGGTAGATGAAACTCTGTACATATCAATCCCCCAGACTGCCTCTTCAGACAGCAGTAAATAAATTCTCACTATGGGTAAAAGTTTAGCTTTATTATAGATTTTAACGATATTTTTTAACATTTATCAAGCTGTTTTCGTTTTTTGCTAGATGTCAACTATTTTGACATGAGGTCCACGTTTTAGCTATAAAAAAGCCCCGGCGATTTGCTGGGGCTTTTTCGTTGTGAATCCGGTTAGTATCGCCAATCAATTACCTCATTCGGTGTCATCCAACCTTGTATTCTCGCGGCGGTAATGACCCAAACCTACGGTGGCAAGTCTCTCGATGCGCTGCTGTTGCTGTGTTCTCGATGTCGCTCGACCAGTCATTTAACCTCCGTGAGTCGAATTTAATCGCTTATGAAGTACTTTTAATTCTTATTGGCCAGCAATTCAATTGTTTTCTTGAACGTACTAAAGCATCTAGCCACCGAGAACGAAGCGAGCACGGCAAGTAAAAGCGATAGCAATGTAAGCCCGTGGCACAAATTGTCGTTTGAGTTCCACAGCAATGAAACAACTGAGACGACTGTAGCAGCCGCACAATCTCGGATTGCGTCTGGAAATACACTTATCAAGTTATTAGAAAGCTTGTGTTCGCGAATATACCTCAGATTCTCACTGTGCCAATGGCTCATAAATATAGACTGGGCGGTGATAATAAAGCCCATTAGTGCGCCGAATATCGTTGCTAAAGTGGCCAACATAATAGATCTGTTTTGAAATATGCTGTTCATAAACGACCGGTATTCGTCCATATAACATAGGAGGCCCAAAGCCAGAAATGCAACAACGCTAAAAATCGGCCGTGGTTTTTCTAAAAATAGGTCGCTAAGATCGTATGTTTTTGAAAATGCCTTCAAAGTGCTTTCTTCCCTCTCGCTTGCCGATACCATTACTCAAACCCAGTTTCATTCGTGAATAATATCAATGCCACCGGAGTTTATAATGGCCTCGTAGTTGTTTTTTAGTGCCGATTCAAGCTGCATAAATGCACTTGGTGTGCTAATACAACTTGTGTTGTCCCCCAGAGGAATACCAACAATCTGATCCTTCACGAGGAAATTAAAAACATTTATTGGTTCTTTGACGCCTCCATCTTCACCTATAGTTTTCACTAAAAGTTTTTCTTTCTTTTCAGGATCGCCATTATGTATAAAACCAAGTATAAGTTTTAGTATCTCTCGACGATTTGAAAGAGCTTGCCCCCTAGAATGGACAACAAGCTTGGCTTCAAAGAATTCAGGATTGGCTAATCTCTTAGCACTTTCAAACATATCTCTCGTATTCTGATCAAGTGATTTTAACAGATCTTCATTTCGAAAAGACACTCTAAAATCAATCATTCTAAATCCATCCGCATTCAGAAGGAGCTTTTCTGCGTCTCTTCGTAACACTGCTTCTTTGTAAATCCGGGGAAAGCCGATAGGCTTTTTGTTGTTTAGATACTCAATGATTTTTCCAATTTGAGGAGCATTGCTATTGATTTCCAATGCCAATATAGATTCATCATTCGT
>CAYTHG010000538.1:0-2517 GCA_964437525.1 uncultured Myxococcales bacterium
GCTGATTATACCCAACAAAGACAAGCGCCTTTTAGAAAAGATCGAATACTCATCGAGTGCCAAGGATACGGAAGTGCGTCTGCACTTCAACCATCTGCCCGCTTTTACTCAGGGAGAGATACCCGCCGAGACGGGACGCCCGCGTCGGCTGTATTTCGATTTCAATTCCACCATTATGAAGCAGGGGGAGCCGAGCGAGTATTTTCCCGAAGACGGTAGGGTCAAGATGATACGCTTCGGCATGTTCCAGTCCGAGACTTTGCGGCTGGTATTCGAGTTGTCGCATTTGGCCAATCGTTTCACCATGCAGACCAGCATTGACCCGGCAAGCACTGTTATTACAATTCACAGCGGTCGCATTGGAGCAGGCAAGATAGCAAGCGCGCAGAAGAAACCCGGTAAATCCAAAGCCGTTTCGGTTTCCAAAGTGGACGATTTTTATAAGGTTAAGGTGATTACCATAGACCCCGGACACGGCGGCCAAGACTTCGGCGCTGTGGGAAAAGGTGGCACCAAGGAAAAGGATATCGTCTTGAAGGTATCTCGATATCTGAGGGATATTCTCAAGAAAAAATTTGGCGTCAAGGTTGTAATGACACGCAGCAGCGACAAGGAAGTCGAATTGATGAACAGGGCCAAAATCGCCAATAAGGCTGGCTCCGATCTTTTCGTTTCCATTCATGCAAACGCTGTAAGAAGGCGTGATATTTACGGCATAGAAACCTACTACCTCAACAACAGCAAGGACAGCTATTCACGGCGTCTGGCCGAACGAGAGAACAGGGCGCTGGGGCATAAGGCAAGCGACCTCGACTTTATTCTGGCGGATTTGAGTATGAACGTGAATGTGTCCGACTCCATCAAGCTTGCCAACTACGTGCAATCGGCCATGGTGGGCAGTCTCAAGAAAAAATACACAAAGATCGAAGATCGCGGCGTGGGTCGGGCGGTTTTTTATGTGCTTTTGAATACCCGTATGCCTTCGGTGCTGGTCGAGACTTCTTTCATTTCCAATCCGAGAGAAGAAAAAAGGCTTAAAGATCCCGCATATCAGAAGCGTCTGGCCGAATCCATCGCCGACGGTATCGGCAGGTATATCAACTACCAGAAAAAGATGTCGGCCAGCCTGAACTGATATTTTGATGCTTTCTTGAAAGAGATTTATCCAATGACAAGAGAATGGGAAATCGATGTGTTGCGCGGCTTTTGCGTGACGATGATGATTCCTTTTCATCTCCTGATGGTACGCTTGGGAGTGCTTGCTTTTTCAATCGGATTCTTCGAAGTGGTCGCCGAAGGCTTTGTGTTTCTGGCCGGTTGGTCGGCGGGGCGTTATTTTATCGGGCGCTTCAAAAAAAATCCTCGAAAGACTTCGATATATTTTTTACGCAGGGCCGGTAAGTTCTACCTGATTCAGATGGCTATACTTTTGAGTATCGCCGCGTTTATGATCCCTTTAGGAAGGTGGACGGTCAGCGATTATCCCGGCTTCTTTTTGAATCTCTTCGCTTTGCAGATTCACCCCTTTTATTTGACGCTTCTGGTGATGTTTATAGGCTTTGCGCTTTTGACTCCGCCTGCTTTATGGCTTTTAAATAAAAAGAACGGGCGCTTCTGGCTGTTAGGGATCTCTCTGGCGGTCTTTGTTTTCTCTCAGTTCTTCCCCTATGACTGGGCCATCACCACCGACCGCGCCTTTCCCGTCAGACAGTGGCAGTTTTTTTATTTTTCGGGCATGTTCTTTGCCAGCCTGATAAACGAATACGGCACTTTGAGCCAGGTAAAAGCTCGACGCTGGTTGCGTCTGGTCTGGCCCATGGTGTTGATTTTCGGAGTACTCAGAGCTTATGGCTTTTTGGGACTGATTCCCGGACAGCCTTTTATGACAGGCTTCAACAAGCACCCGCTTGAGTTCGGTAGGTATTTCAGCCTTTTGGCCTGGATACTGTTTTATTTGCTTGCCATGCGAGCCGCCGGACCGTCCCTGCGCAGGATCTTTTTGGTCAAGTGGCTGGAAGTCGTCGGGCAACATGCTTTACTGGGATATGCCCTGCATTGCTGGGCGCTTTATGTCGGATTCGCCGTTTGGGGAATGCACGATCAAATGTTGTTTTCACAGCGTATCTGGTTGACCTTTATAGCATTGGCAGCGGTCATCGCCGGTTGCGGCCTGTGGCATTTTTACAAGAGCGGAAAATACAGGATTGGTACCGCTTAGTTTCCTGCATCTGATTAGTAAACAATAATTGACATGACAAGCGGCCTGCCATACTCTTTGTGGCCTATTTGTAGCCGAAATGCCGGAGGTGCAGTTGAACCTGGTGGAGATAATCAGAAAAAGCAAGTTGGCACCGATTCTCAGTGTGCGCTTTGTCAAGTTCTGTACTGTCGGTTTCTCCGGTATATTCATCAACTTGGGATTTCTGCTGGTTTTTGCGGATATCTTCAGCATACACCAGAATATAGCATCGGCTCTGGCAATAGAAGTTGCGACGATCTCCAATTTCGTTATCAACG
>CAYTHG010000539.1:0-2514 GCA_964437525.1 uncultured Myxococcales bacterium
GACATGGAATGCTACGATGACGACCCATGCACCATAGATATCGCTAACCCCGAGAACCCGGTCTGCTGTGAATTCCCCTGGAAAGAGCCCAGTGCAGGCTGCGACGACAACTTAGCCTGCACCATAGGCACAAGCTGTCAGGAAATCGTTTCGGGACAGGATGAGCTTGAGTGCGTCGGAACGCAAATCGAAGGTTGCTGCGAAGGCCACCCGGACATGATACTGACATCAAGCGGCGTCTGCATCGACCCATACGAAGCGGTAGTTGTCGATAACATAGGCTACGCAAACGGAAGCTGTAACCAGATCGGCACCGGCGTGCTTTATGGACAGAACTCCGACGATTACACCGAAGCGGGCCTGCTTGACGACGGAAGCGAAACCTCCGGCCACCTATACAGTTGTCCGGTTAACAACTATATTCCCTCCGCTTACATCACACGCTTCCAGGCTGAAAGAACCTGCCTGAACTCAGGCAAGCGTTTATGCTCCGAAAGCGAATGGCGTGACGTGTGCAGCGACACCGACACCAATACCTACCCTTACGGCGACACCTACCAGAGCAGTTGGTGCAACGGCGCGGACTTCAACACGGAAAACAACGATGTACACCAAACAGGCCTATCAACCCAATGCAAGACAGCCGAAGGTGTCTTCTACCAAAGCGGTAACGTGATGGAGTGGACCTTGGATACCACCATGTGCGGAGGTTCCAGTGAATCGGGAGAATTGCACATGAGCTGCTCTTCCTGTATCGCTCCCCCGGCAGGTGGCCCCAACAACACCCAGCCCGATCTCGGCTTCCGCTGCTGTGCATCGCCTGAAACAAAATGAGAGCCGTAGTTCAGAGAGTCGATTCGGCCAGCGTCGAAGTGGACGGCAAAATCGTCGGCAAAATAGCACGCGGTTTTCTCGTCCTGGTTTCAGCAGGTCATGAAGACAGCGAAAAAGACATTGCCTGGATGGCGAAAAAGATTGTTAACCTGCGCGTTTTTCCCGACGACGAAGACAGAATGAACTTTTCTCTAAAAGACGTTGACGGCGAGCTTCTGATTGTCAGCCAGTTCACGCTGCACGGAACTTGTCAAAAAGGCAATCGGCCCTCGTTCGTGGCCGCCATGGAGCCAGTTCGGGCCGAAGCCATGTACAACGATTTCGTCGAGACTCTAAAGCAGTCTATTTCGGTTGTAGAAACAGGCATATTCGGCGCAATGATGAAAGTGAGCCTGACAAACGACGGCCCGGTCACTCTGCTTATAGATTCCCATAAGAAATTCTGAAATTCATTCAACTCTTGCAACAATCCTCAGGATGAATAATACAGGCTTTAGAACTTGCCTTTTTTTAGATAAAGTGTAAAGTTTAGTTGACAGTTTTCTAGTAAAACGACAACAACCACTGACGATTCGAGACAGTAAATTGCGCACTGTAGTTTTTATCATAGCTACCGTTTTTATTGCATTATATCCACTGGATTCCTTTGCCGAGGAGCAGGCGGCATCGCTGTTTCAAGAAGGGCTTGCCTGCTTCGAGCAGATAGACTTCACCTGCGCCAGAAACAAGCTTTCAAAAGCCGAAGCTCTTGAATCCGAATCTCAACCCGGATCGAAAACTCACATAGAAATCCTGAAGCACCTCGCCAATACTCAGGCAGCCTTGAGCGACCAGGATTCCGCAGTCGAAAGTTTCAAAAAACTGCTGTTATATCAGCCGGATTTCAGACTCGGGGAAGAGGATGTCTCTCCAAAAATCATGCGTTTGTTTACGCTGGCGCTGGAATCCATAAAACCTGTGGAGGAAATTCCAGCAGAACCGGAGTTCGTCGAAGGCGATGTTGAATTTTTGGCAGGTGAAATGGAAATCGTTTACACTCCGCCACCGGACCCCTTCGAAAAACAGCACCGTTTTTCAGCAGGAATAGAAACAAGTGCGGCGTTTTTGCTGGGAGACGACACGGATTCCTACAATCATGGCTTGCTAGTAGAAGGCGGCTTCAGAGGCAGAATAATTAAAGGATTTCACCTCGGAGGCGCACTGGTTTATCAATTCCACAAAGACAAAAACAGCGAAGGCGATATCCACCTTTTAGGCGCTGCTTTGGAACCTTCCTACTGCTTTGAATTCAGATCTTACTCAATCGACATCGCTGGCAATTTGGGCCTTGCGACTTTCGGACGGGGCAACATAAACGACGAATTGTCGCTGCTTTTCAGATTGAAATTTGCAGCTTTATACAGAATCACACCTCAAATCTCGCTTGGACTGATTGCCGGACCCGGCTCGGCAGTGCTTTTGAGCAGAAAAGCGGCATCGTATTTCATTACCACAGGATTGATTTTTAAAGGCTCTTTCTAAGACGAGCCGAAGGAATATCAAATGATATTTATAGAGTTATCCACAATAGTTAACGGGGCAGAGTTAAAGCATAAGTTCAACAAACCTAATCTTGTTGTAGGCCGAACTTCCAACAGCGATTTCTGCATTCCCGACCCGAGAATTTCAAGCCTTCATGGT
>CAYTHG010000540.1:0-2510 GCA_964437525.1 uncultured Myxococcales bacterium
TATCAAGCGGTAGCCACCAGTCGAGAACAACAAACACAGCCTCCCGAACTCCGTTCGTGAGACTATGGCACCCTCGATTCGTTATTCAATCAAAGCCAGACCACCCACCGGCTGTCAGCATGAGTGTAAGGCTGTGAAGGGGAAATTAACCTCGTTTCCTATTCATCTTACGCATCTAACATAATATTTAACAGTAGTATCAGCTAAATACACATAACCATTTCCAAACGAAATATGCCAGGCTTCGTCATCGGTGTTGGCGGCTGATGAAGATGTCCAGTAATCACCACATACACCATCCATTTCTGCCGACCAGTAACAATCCGTATCATTCCATTCGCAACCATCACAAGCAGTATCTTTGCAGGTCTTATCCATGCAATCATTGAGAGCCACATTGCAGCTTCCACCTGCTTCAGTAGCGGGGCATCCGCTAATCAAGGAGCGTAATTCATCAATATTTGGCAGATACCAATCATTGTTGTTATCCAGTTCCAGAATATTGCAATAATCTTTTGCTTCCTGCCAACTCATCTTGCTATCAGAGGAAAGATTTTGCCAAACCAGTGTTTCTGTAGTGTCACCATCAGTAACAATTTCGTCAGTGTCACCATCAGGAACAATTTCGTCCTTGGTACACTTGCTAATTTTACATTCAAGCCCAGCCTCACAATCTGCTTCGGAAGCACAATCTTCGCCTTCTTGCCCTAATTTATTACCATCATCTCCACTGCCACAGGCCATAGGAACTAGTGTCAGCAGTGCAAGCAAAACTATAGTTGTCAAATGTTTCATTAGTATTTCTCCTTAAAATATAGTTCTCAGTATAACCAGTCTGTTTACAGCTTTCTATGCTGTCACTTACCATTATTGCTTATCTATGTTATGGATATTACCTGTTTTTATCAGATTGTCAATTCTGGAAATATTTTCAATGAAGCACAAACCCGTAAAAGATCGCTGCTGAATGAACCCTGGTTGCCCAGTCTAAGGTAACAACACTTGGCAAGGGAAGCACTCGATGTTCAGGCAGGTTCCGCCCAGCGTTTCGCTTTTCTCTATCAGTACGTTCTTGAGTTCTAGTTATGCAGCGCGGATTGCGGCGATATAACCGCCGGGTCCTGCACCGATAATGACGAGATCGAATGTTTCCATGGCTTGCGCCTCCAGAAGCATTAGTTATGCCTGAATTAAGCGATTCTCGCGGGAGTCGTCGTTTTCAGGGAGGGCGCCGCTTTTGGGAAAGACGCCGGTTTCGAAATACGCACTCAAGATGGCGTCCTTTTCTTCGTAGCGCGTGTGAAGCCACTTGGACAAAGCCTCGTCCCCTTCCGGTAGATCTTTCATTTCGTAGCGCCGGACATGAACATTGACTTCTTTCACATAGCCCTTGATCCACTGCCACAAGGTCGGTACGCCGTCAATATAACCGATGGTCACGTCGTACACTGCGTCCAGGTGGCCGCTCAGGTTTTCCACCGTGGCCACGAAGCCCTTCGTTCTGGGCGTCAACAAATGCTCCAGGGGGGGCATCCCGGCTTTCTCTGCATATTTCCGACTTTGACGTATTTTTTCGGGTTTGGCGCGGGTGCCTTCGACGAAGGTCAAGAGCCACAAGGGAATGCGGTACTTGGATATGTTTTCGAACACTCTCTTGATCATAGCCTGGTCCCGGGTCCAATCTCTTCTGACGAACAGGCAATCCAGAAACAGCATACCCCAGCCGACGCCCGGAACGTACTTGATGATGTCTTTGGCGAACCATTTCATATCGCCCAGCCGGCTCTTTTTATGGGCGAAGTTAAACATCACCACGATATCGGTCATTTCCTGGTGGTTGGGCAGCACCAAGGCGTTTTCGCGCGCGGGTGGATCGTCGCCGGAAAACGTGACCTTGAGACCGAAAAAAAGTACGACCCAACTGTCACACCAGCCCCACCAAAAATTGGCGATTTCCCGGTTTAGCTTTCTGAATGCAATCGAAGAAAACGGTTTGATCAAAAGCAGCGAGGTTTGCAGCACGTTGATGACAAGTAAGCTACCGAACAGAACCACTGAGGTTGTGACTCCTTTCATCAAGCCCCAAAAGCGTGATGCAAACCGCGGCGGCTCCTTCAGAGAAGGCATAGGCATAGGTGTTTCTTCCTGTTTAAGGTCGGTTGAGGCCGAGTTCGCTCCCAAGCGGAACCCGGTCGAAGCGCCCCAGACGCGCATCCAAGCCGGGGGCTTCCCCCCTCAAGTGTTGTTTAAATACTTCATCCGGCCCAACTGGTCAACTTTTTATACTGAATCAGAGCCCAAATAATCAGGTAAAAAAAGAGAAGCCCTTGACAGGTGGAGATATCTCGAAAAGGCAGCTTTTAAAAAAACGATTCCAGCCTGCATCGCTGGAGTTCTGATCTCTTTGGCGGGTGGCCACACTCTAACGGGTGCCACCGTCTTCAATCCGAAGGAATAATGGCCGTGTTCTGTTCTCAGACAAGTATTCAATAAATGGATTATATCACACT